>JAIPAJ010000001.1 GCA_021740125.1 Leadbetterella sp.
ATGTCCAACGGAAAGTTGATTCAAATGGCAGCTGATCCATTAAAATTTAGGTCTTTGGTAGAAATTTCCGACGCACTAGAGCCAAAAGCAAAGGAAACATTACTCCAAAAAATTGACAAGCTTTTGTCTACTGACCAAACAGAAGAAGTAGGATTGGAACACTACTTGTTTACCACCGACTTACCCAACGAATACACGGGTTATCAAAAACCCAACATGCAAAAACTTGCCCATATGGTGATATACTTTGCAGAGAACATAAAACTTTGGAAAACTCAACTCAACAAACTACTTTTTTATGCTGATTTTCAGACATTTGCACTTACAGGTTTTTCTATGAGTGGCGTAAAATACCGAGTCATAGACATGGGGCCAGTACCGAATAATTTCAGCAGTATTTTTGAGTACATGTCTAACCAAAATTTGGTGGAGATAAAAAGCACAAGTTTTGAAAACGGAGGAATAGGAGAACAGTTTTTACCGAAACCAGAGAATAAATTCAATAAGGATCTATTCACCGAAACAGAGCTAAAAGTATTATTCAACGTTACAGAAACCATCGCCCAACTAAAAACCCAAGACCTCATAGCCCGCAGCCATCAAGAAAAAGCCTGGATTGAAAATTATCCTACAAAAGGTTTGATTAGCTATAGGTGGGGGTTTGAGATTTTTAACTAATATTGCGTATTAATTTGTCATTGAAATATTATTTGGCTATTTAAACTAAAGAATAGTAGTATTATAACAATTATGAAAATTGAAAGAAATGATCCATTTATTACAAAGTACGAAATTGAAAGAAATGGGTATTTTACTTTTCTAAATTTGGTAAAATAACGTAACAATAAAAGATTATTAAGTTATAAAGTTGCATTTCTATTAATTTAAACCTTCAAGACACTTGAAGCTCAAAATTCTTCCATTTCAAGCTCATAATCAACTCTTTTGAGCCTTAATTTCCATAACACTGAGCTACAAATACCGCAAAGCTCATCATCAGTCCCAAAATTTATCCTATCAAATACTGTCAATAAGCCTATCAAAATTGAAAGGGTTTGCTTTTAAACCTATCTTCTTAGACCAACTCGAATTTCTAGAAAAAACTTATTCTCAATATTGCTCTTTCACGATTAATTGAGTTTTATTTCTTTAGAGTTTCCGCCAATTCTCCAATCAAAAGTGCCGTTAAAGCTCCAATGGCGAATATCGAAAGAAACTGAACAGTGCGTATGTTTTCGTTACCCACTATGCGGGTGAAATTGCCTACATAGAGCATTAATAATACTGCAAGAAGGACTAATCTTTTGTTTTTCATATGCTTAGGGAGTTTGGTTTCTATATCAAATATAGTGTTTTTTTAATAAACACATAGGCACATAGTTAGCATAGGATTTTAGGTCCATTGAAATTTTATTTTTTTGAGGGGTATTCCTTTTTAAATTGCGATATAAATGTTTTGAAATCATCTATGGGAATCTCTAACGAACTTTTGGCTTTCTTAAAAGACCTGAAAGCCAACAATAACAAAGAATGGTTTACGGCCAACAAAGGCCGATACGAAACCGCAAAGGCGGAGTTTGAAACTTTCATCACCGAACTTTTTGCTCAAATAGCGGTCTTTGACCCAAGTATTGGTCATTTAAAAGCCAAAGAATGTATTTTCAGAATCTATCGTGATGTACGGTTTTCTAAAGATAAATCGCCTTATAAAACGCATTTCGGTGCACACATTTCTATCGCTCCAAAAAAATCAGAGATACACACACGTTCGGGATATTATATACACCTTGAGCCAGGCGAAAGCATGTTGGCTGGTGGGGCATATTTACCGCAAGGCGATTGGCTGAAAGGCATCAGGCAAGAAATTGACTATAATGGTGCCGATTTGGTGAAAATTCTCGAAAATCCAGACTTCAAAAAAACTTTTGGAGAGATAGAAGGCGATAAATTGGCTAGAATGCCCAAAGGGTATCCTGAAGACCACCAGTTCATTGAACTTCTAAAAATGAAAAGTTTCCTGGCTACACACAAACTGAAGGACACCGAACTTACCAAAGCAAATTTTACAGAAACTGCCGCAAAAGTATTTGAAACATTGAAACCCTTGGGCGATTTTCTAAATAGAAGTTAAAAATATGTAGCTACATATAATGTCAATGAAAATATTTACTTTTCTTTGAACTTTATTGTTGGTAAAGTTAGTTTAATTAGAGAATCTTGGCTTACAATAATCTGTATTTCAACAAAATAGAAATTACCATCTATTGCGTTTTTTAGAATAATACAAATAAATATCTCAAGGTTTAGAAGACTTTAAGCCTAGTGGCTTAAGGCCAAATAATGTTTAAAATGAAAAGAAGAAATTTCATAAAAGCCTCAGCAGGCATAACCACAATGGCAACTCTTAGTTCACTTAAAAATATAGCATACAGTTTACCCGAAACTGGCCAAAAAATGCCAGTGCTTTTCGTAGGTCATGGTAGTCCTATGAACGCTATCGAAGACAACGAGTTTACCCTGAAATGGCAAAAGATTGCTAAAAATATACCTACTCCCGTAGCGGTATTGTGTATTTCAGCCCATTGGCTAACACGCGGTACGTTTGTAACGGCTGCTCCTCAGCTCGAAACCATCCACGATTTTGGCGGATTTCCACAGGCACTTTTTAATGTAAAATATCCTGCTCCGGGTTCTCCGGAATTGGCCGCTGAAACAAAAAATTTAATAAAGAACACCGAGGTAGGCCTCGACCACGACTGGGGTTTTGACCACGGCAGTTGGAGTGTGGTCAAACAAATGTATCCAGATGCGAACATCCCAATGATACAATTGAGTGTTGACTTCTACAAATCAGGCGAATACCATTATGAATTGGGCAAGCAGCTGGCCGCTCTAAGAAATAAAGGCGTGTTAATATTGGGCAGTGGAAATATGGTGCATAACCTTCGCATGATTAGCCTCCCAAAAAATGCCGATCCAGCCAAAGGCTTCAATGTAGAATATGGCTTTGATTGGGCCATCGAAATGAACGAATTGTTTAAGAAGCTAATTGCAGACAAAAACCACAAACCGCTTTGGGATTATAAAACTCTCCACAAAGACGCCCACTTGGCTATTCCGACGCCCGATCATTATTATCCCTTGCTTTACACTTTGGGCATGCAAGATGACAAAGACAAAATAGAATTCTTCAACGACAAAGCCATTGCTGGTTCATTGAACATGACTTCGGTGAAAATAGGGTAACACGAATATTTAAGGCCAAAATCATTCAAGATTTTGGCTTTTTTTATGACCAAAAAATTCTTTTAGGTATGAAAAAGTGATAACTTTTCGGGTACGAAAAATGCAAAATCAATTTTTTGCTAAGTATTTAAAGCAATAAATTAAGCCAATAATTCAGCTTCGTGTTTCATTATTTCCTTAAACCAAACCGTAAAATTATCAGGATTTTGTAAAATCAAATCTTTGGTTTCTGAAATTGAAATCCATTTGTAGTCAGCCACTTCCTCTGTATTAACAATAAACGTATCATTAAAAGTGCCAATATAGACATGATCAATTTCATTCTCAGTAAGGCCATTATCAAAAACTGCTTTGTATCTGAACGTGAACTTGTAAGAAAGGTTACAATCAAATCCCATTTCTTCTTGTAGTCTACGGTGAACGGCTGCTTCCATGGTTTCACCTTCATTGGGATGCCCGCAGCAGGTGTTGGTCCAAAGTCCTGGGGAGTGGTATTTCCCAAAAGCCCTTTGGTGAATCAGAATCTCGTTTCTCTCATTAAAAACCAAAATTGAAAATGCTCGATGAAGCAACCCTTTAAGGTGAACTTCCAACTTTTCGCCGTGGCCTATGATGTTATCGTCGTCGTCAACGAGCGGAATATTGATTATTTGCGGCATTCTAATGATTTACATTTAATTGTAAACACAATGTTGCGTTTAAGTGTTTCGAATAATCAAAAAATTAGTAAATTGCCCAAAAAATTCAACCCGTGAAAATATACAATACTACGCAAGGCATAATTGCCGAAAAAGATTCGAAGTTTTTCAAAATTAGCGGCCTAGGGTGGGATGACCTCGTCAACCAATCTGGATTATTTTCTTTTTTAACCGAGAAAATTCAGACCTCTACAAGTGTAGCGGAACTAGATGAAAGTACCATTTTAGCACCAATAGTTTCACAAGAAATCTGGGCTTCAGGTGTTACTTATCTCAGAAGCAAAACGGCCCGTATGGAGGAATCCAAAGACGCGGGTGGCGGCGATTTCTATGACAGAGTTTACGATGCCGAACGTCCTGAGATATTTTTTAAAGCCACCGCTGCACGTACTGTTGGCCATTTGCAAGACATCAGGATTCGAAAAGACTCCAAATGGAATGTTCCTGAGCCAGAGTTGACACTATTTGTGAATAACCAAAACCAAATAGCGGGTTATACCATCGGTAATGACGTGAGTTCGAGAGACATAGAAGGTGAAAATCCCTTGTATTTGCCACAGGCCAAAAGTTACGATAAAAGTGCAGCCATAGGGCCATGCATTCTAGTTTTGGAAGAGCCAATAAGCAGAGATACAGACATATCGGTAGAAATTCTTCGTGGTGAAAAAACAGTTTTTGAGGGAAAAACTCAGCTTTCGCAAATGAAACGTGAATTGCCCGAATTGGTGGAATATCTGACCAGAGAATGCAGTTTTCCGCAAGGCGTTTTCTTGATGACGGGTACGGGAACTGTACCTCCAGACGACTTCACGATGATCAGCGGCGACGTCGTAAAAATCAGCATTGACAACATAGGTACGCTCATAAATACAGTAGAATAAATGCAAGTTTTAGGAAAAAATCTAATCGGATTCACAGAATCTTCAGAAGGCACAGTCGGCATCCAGGCCATCAATCCAGCCTCAGGCGAGCCGATTGGTCCCTTGTTTTTCAAGGCAACCTTAAGCGAACTTGATTTGGCTGTTCATAAAGCCAATGCGGCCTTCGCCACTTATAGAAAAAAATCAGGTGCAGAAAAAGCCGCATTTCTTGAAGCCATAGCTGCAGAAATAGAAGCATTGGGCGACACTTTAATAGAAAGATATACCGCCGAAAGTGGCCTGCCCGCGGGCAGAGCACAGGGCGAAAGAGGCCGAACAATTGGCCAACTCAGATTATTTGCCCAACTGCTGAAAGATGGAACTTGGGTAAATGCCATCATAGACACCGCTCAGCCAGACAGACAACCGCTTCCAAAACCAGACATCAGGGCAATGGAAAAACCGCTTGGACCTGTAGGCATTTTTGGAGCAAGCAATTTCCCCTTAGCATTCTCTGTGGCAGGTGGCGATACTGTTTCGGCATTGGCTGCTGGTTGTCCAGTAGTTTTTAAAGGCCATCCCTCACATTTAGGTACTTCAGAATTGGCAGGTAGGGCTATACTTGCTGCTGCTCAAAAAACCGCAATGCCTGATGGTGTATTCTCCTTGGTTTTTGACGATACCATAGAAATAGGTCAAGCTTTGGTAAAACATCCATTGATCAAAGCCATTGGTTTTACTGGGTCATTGAGAGGTGGCAAATCACTATTTGACGCAGCTGCTGCAAGGCCAGAACCTATACCAGTCTATGCCGAAATGGGCAGTATCAATCCTGTGTTTATTTTACCAAAAACACTGAAAGAAAAAGGCGACGCTTTGGCACAGAACTACATCAATTCCGTAACGATGGGCGTGGGACAGTTTTGTACCAATCCGGGATTATTGGTTATTGAAAAAGATGAAGCTTTTATAGAAAAACTGGAAAGTGTTTCAGCAGCCTCAATGGGTGGTGTTATGCTCAATAAAGGTATACAATCTGTTTATCACAAAGGCATAGAAGAATTTGAAAAATACGCCAAAGTAATTAGTTTTGGTAAAAAACCAGAAGGCTTCACTGCCACTCATCCAGCCATATTTAAAACAGATTATCAGTCTTTTAAAGACAACGAAACACTTAAAGAAGAAGTATTCGGACCTTCGAGCTTGGTGGTAGAAGCCAGCAGCAAAGAAGAAATCATGGAAGTAGCTCATAATCTCTCGGGACATCTTACGGCCACTGTTTTCGGGTCTCCAGAAGAGTTAGCCGAATATGCAGATTTACTCGAACTTTTGGAACAAAAAGTAGGCAGATTAATTATCAACGGCTTCCCGACAGGCGTAGAAGTTACGCACGCGATGGTACACGGTGGTCCATATCCTGCCACCACAGACAGCCGCAGCACTTCGGTAGGAACCATGTCCATCACCAGATTTACAAGGCCTGTTTGTTATCAAGATATGCCAGATGCTTTGCTACCTATCGAACTTCAAAACGATAATACTTTGGGTATTTGGAGGAAAATGAATGGGGAGATGGTGAAGTAGCGAAGGGTTTATTTCGGTGGAAAATGCTTATAGATGTCGCCTCTACTCATAATTGTTATGATAACAATATTTGGCTCAACATATTCACAACCAATACGATATGAGCCAATTCTTATTCGAAAATAATTGGCGTTTTGGCCATGCATTTTTGTGAAATCAACTCCTGAACTTTCTAAATTCTTTGCGATTACAAGTTTATTAAAAACATCTCCTGCCTGCTTTTGAATTGAAGCAGGCATCCTTTTGAGCTCTTTAATAAATGATTTTTTATAGGTTAATTCCATCCGAAGATCTTTTTGGCTTCGTCGTGATTTATAGTTTCTTCCCCTTTTCTTTCATCCATAATTAATCCCATAAAATAATCCTCAAGTTCATCGGATTCAATAACTCTTATCAAGGATTTCATTTCAGCTGGTGTCCAACTTCCTTTCTTTTTCTTCGTAGAAAAATTTGATGTAGGAATTCCCAATTTCCCAGCTAAAAAATTGTTTCGATAACCCGATTTTTCAATCAGAATACTCATCGAATCACAAAGCTTTTCATAATTGCTAATTATTTCTTCCATTATATTAAATTTTAATGCTCAATATTACAAATAAAAATTCAATATTTCATAATTTATTGCACCATCATTGATCCAAATTTTTTCTTGATATAAGCCTGTTGTATAAATTTTCTTCTCTCCAAAAAACACTACAAAGCTCTCAATGCTAAATTTTACGGCAACTAAATGCCAATATTTTCACCAATTTTGCATTCCACAAATGTGCGAACCAAAAAATGTATCTAAATTGTCACTCATTTTATTCCATGCGGTATGGTACCTTGTCGCCAGAAAAACTGGTCGTACAAGCCAAAAATTTGGGTATAAAAAGGCTCGCCCTCACAGACATCAACATCACTTCGGGAATTTTCGATTTTGTAAAAGAGTGTAAAGCTGTTGATATTGAACCAGTAGTGGGCGTGGAGTTTCGCAACGACGACCAACTCCGTTACATTTGTTTGGCACAAAACCATGCCGGATATGCCGAAATCAACGAGCATCTTACTGCACATTTGTTGTCAGAAACCGCCTTTCCTAGTCAATCACCAAATTTTCAAAATGTTTATGTCATCTATCCCCTCGAAACCCTCGATAGCTACCAGCACCTCCAACCCAACGAATTTGTGGGTGTCCGCTACTGGGAGTTCAACAAACTATTTCGTTACAGATCGAAGCTGGATGCCTCAAAACTCGTCCTCTGGCAGCCGGTTACGTTTCTGGACCGCCCAAATTACAACCTGCACCGCCTGCTGCGAGCCATCGACCACAATGTCTTACTGAGCAAGCTCTCACCAAGCAACCACGCCACAACAAACGAAACATTCGTTGCTCCCGAACATCTAAAAAAGTTGTTTGAAGGCTATCCTGACCTCATTAAGAATTCAGAAAAACTTTTAGAAAAATGCAGCTTTGAGTTTGATTTTAAACAAGCCAAGAACAAAAAAATATATACCTGCTCGGAAACAGACGACCTCGAATTGCTCCGAAAACTCGCCTATGATGGTTTGATTTATCGCTATGGGAAAAATCAAAAAGAAGCTAAAAAACGTGTAGACCGCGAGCTTAAAATCATAGAAGAACTGCACTTTGGTTCGTATTTTCTGATTACTTGGGATATCATAAAATATGCAAAGTCAAAGGGTTACTACCACATAGGCCGAGGTTCGGGTGCCAACAGCATAGTGGCCTATTGCGTGGGCATTACAGATGTAGACCCTGTGGAGCTCGACCTATATTTTGAGCGATTCATCAATCCCCACCGTACTTCCCCACCCGACTTCGACATCGACTTTAGCTGGGACGAACGAGACGAGATCATTGACTACGTTTTTAAGCGTTATGGCAAAGAACACGTATCGTTGATGGCCACTTACAACACCTTCAAAGGACGCTCCATTTACCGGGAGTTAGGTAAAGTTTTTGGTTTACCCAAACCCGAAATAGACGAACTCGTCAACAACCCCTCGGGCATACACCGCAACGAGCAAACGCAATACATACTCAAATACGGCCCCATGATGATAGACTTTCCTGAGCATTTATCTATCCATGCAGGAGGTATTCTGATCAGCGAAGAGCCTCTTACCCACTATTCAGCATTGCAGCCTATGCCGAAGGGTTTTCCAATCTGCCAGTTTGATATGTACGTAGCCGAAGAAATTGGCTTCGCCAAGTTTGATGTCCTGTCGCAGCGTGGGCTTGGGCATATCAAAAGTTGTGTAGACATCGTGAAAGAAAACTACAACATCAACATCGACATCCATGCCATACAAAAATTTAAAAAAGACCCTGAAATTCGACGCCAACTCGTAAACCACGAAACCATGGGGGCTTTTTATGTGGAATCTCCCGCCATGCGGCAGCTGATATGGAAACTTCAGTGCGACAATTACCTCACACTTGTGGCAGCCAGCTCTATTATCCGTCCCGGGGTATCATCTAGCGGCATGATGAGCGAGTATATCAAACGCCACCACAATCCTGCAGCCACCACGTATATCCACCCAAAAATGGAAGACCTCCTCAAGGAAACCTATGGCGTAATGGTGTACCAAGAGGATGTTATCAAGGTAGCCCACCATTTTGCAGGACTCACTTTGGCAGAATCAGATGTGTTAAGAAGAGCCATGAGTGGCAAGTTTAGGTCAAAGAAAGAGTTTGACAGAATAGTGGAAAAATGGTATGCCAACTGCAAAGAACTCGGCTACCCAGACGACATAGCACATGAAGTTTGGCGACAAATAGAAAGTTTCTCTGGCTATAGTTTTAGCAAGGCCCATTCGGCGAGTTTTGCGGTAGAGAGCTATCAGAGTTTATATCTAAAAGCTTACTATCCTAGGGAATTTATGGTAGCCGTAATCAATAACTTCGGGGGATTTTACAACACCGAAATGTACGTACACGAAGCCCGCCGCTGTGGAGCTGAAATAGAAACCCCTGACATAAACAAAAGTAACTATCTCACGCATATAAAAGGCATCACGATATGGCTGGGTTGGATACACATTCAAGGATTACAAGACAAAATGATAGCCGATTTGCTAGAAAACCGTGAGACAAATGGAGATTTTCTAAGCTTTCAAAATTTTCTTCATCGGGTACACATAGGCTTGGAGCAGTTGATTATCCTCATCCGCGTAGGGGCGTTTAGGTCATTTGGCAACGCTAAAAAAGAGCTGATGTGGGAGGCCCATTTCTTTCACAACAAATCGGCTCGAACATCGTCCTACACCCCTGCATTGTTTGAAGAAGAAGAGCAAACTTTTGCTCTTCCACAGCTGATAAGCTATCAGCTCGAAGACCAATATGACGAACTTGAGCTGCTGGGCTTTCCACTTGAATCACCCTTTAAAATGATATCAGAAAACCCATTAAGCCGACTCACCGCCATTCACCTTGGGCAGCTGATAGGCAAGCACGTAAAAATATATGGCTACTTGGTAAATTATAAATCTATACGTACCAAGAACCACAAAAACATGGCTTTCGGCTATTTTATAGACCACGAAGGCGAGTTTTTTGACACCACACATTTCCCACAAAACATCGAGCGATATCCGTTCAGAGGCAAAGGCGTATATTTTATAGAAGGTAAAGTAGTGGAAGAATTCAGCTTTCCTTCCATAGAAGTCCTCAGCATGCGAAAATGTGGATTGAAGATGGATCCGAGGGCGGAGTGAGGGTGAAGGTTATTAGATTATAATCTAAAAAATCTTTATTTCAATAATGAAATCTACATTGTGAAATTACAACAGTATCATTTTCTATTTTATACACCAAACGGTGTTCTAAATTGATTCTTCTCGACCACCAACCTGCCAAATTATGTTTAAGCGGCTCAGGTTTACCACTTCCCTCAAACGGTGTACGTTCAATTTCTTTTATCAGACTATTTATTTTCTTTAATACAGCTTTATCGGTAGATTGCCAATACAAATAGTCTTCCCAAGCATCGTCTGAGAAAAGCTTTCTCATTCTTCAATAAGCTCATGTTCCGAAAACTTTCCTTGTTCGAGTTGAGCAATACTCCGTAAAAGACGTTCTGCATTTTTTGGACTTTTTAGAAGATAAAAAGTCTCTTCCATACTATCAAAGTCTGCCTTAGACATAACCACTACATCTTCGCCTTTGGCTCGTGTGACAATAAGTGGAGAATGACTTAAATTTACTTTGTCCAAAAAAGCCTTTAAATCTTGCCTGAAACTTGAATAATTAATGGTCAACATTTACTGAAATTTTTAGTCAACAAAAGTATGAAACTAATTTAATTGTACAAACAATTGTACAATTATTTTCTCACAAACACTCCCCACTTTCCACATCACAACGCTCAACAGCTGATATGCTAGTTTCGGCGGCCATTTCTTGTTGTATCTGGCGGAGAGTGTCTGCCAACACTTGTGGAGGCTGAGCTCCGCTGATACCATATTTTTCGTTGAAAATAAAAAATGGCACAGTACTCACTCCCCTCGACTGAAAATATGAAATCTTGGCTTTTACCTCTTCCAGCAATCCGGTATTTTCAAGTATGCCCTTTACTTTTTCAGCACTCCAGCCAAACTCCGCCATGATTTTTACAACATTTTCGGTCTTGCTCAAATCCGTAGCTTCTTCAAAATAAGCTTTGAAAAAACGCTCTTTTAGTTTAGTTTTAAATCCTTCTTTTTCGGCTTCTAGCATCAGTACATGTAGTGGTAGGGTGTTCATAGTTCGCTCCATTTTACCAAAGTCAAACGCTATTCCTTCTGCATCACCTACACTTTCCATGTGTTCAAAAATCTGCTGAACTTTTTCTGCACTTCCAAACTTCGCCTCATAATAAGGCTTCAAATCCCTACCCTCTTTCGGCACGGTAGGATCCAACTGAAAAGGCTGCCAAGTAATATCTGCATTGATTTCTGGAACCATGGCCAATGCTTTTTCCAAGCGACTTTTACCCACATAACACCACGGACAAGCCACATCTGAAACAATATCTATTTTAATATTCATATTTTTTACTAAATTTCGCAATCATCTTAATCAACAATACAAAAAAACGATGCGAAAAATTCTATTTCTACTCCTAATTAGCCATTTTTCTTTTGCTCAAAAAGAGAAAATTCAAGTAACAGACCTTACCAAAATCAAAAACGTGGTAGCGATAGTCAGCAACAATGAGAAGGCCATTTATGCCCTAAAAACCATTGAAGCCACGCCAGAAAAGCCTTTGGAGTACGATTACGTGACGAATTTGTATCTGATAAATCTCCAAAATCCGCAAAAACACATTGCCCTGACAAGAGGAAATGAGGGTGCTTCTCAGCCAGCTCTTTCTCCTGATGGCAAAACGGTGGCATTTACCCGAACCGTAAAAGATAAATCACAAATATTCATTTTGCCACTAGAAGGCGGAGAACCTTGGCAGCTGACCAATACCAAATATGGGGCAGCCTCGCCGCAGTTTAGCCCAGACGGCTCTAAAATTCTGTTTGCCTCAAGCCTGAGTTTAAATGAAATCTTGACCGATTCTGTGTTTAATAGTAAAAAAGAACTGCCTACTTGGTCTTTCGAAAAACCTGGCTTTAGTTCAAATAGTTTTTTGGTTGAAAAGAAAGGCATAAAAGCCAATCCCGACGGAAATATTGAAGAAATAAGGGCTTATCTCAACAAAGACGTGGTAGACAAAAAAGCCAAAGTCCTCAATCGCCTGAATTTCCAAGGCGAGGCCACTGTAGAACCTGAAATGCGTTTCAATCATTTATTTGAAATCGAAATTACCGAGAACGCAAAAGCCAGAGCCATTACATCGGGTTATTGGTCGTTTCAAAACGCCAACTATGCACCTGATAGCAAAAAAGTATACGCAACCACTGCAAAAGACGCCAATCAACACCCCGACCGTGAACAGGAGAACAAAATTATCTCTATTGATTTGGCCACTTTAAAACAAATCACGGTTTTAGAAAAAGATGGGAGAAGCTTCGGAGGACTGAGTTTGTCCCCAAATGGAAGCAAAATAGCATTTGTGATGAACACCGCCAATGTGATGTCACATGGGCAACTTTGCTTAATGAATATTGACGGAACGAGCTTTAAAGAAATAAACTTTGACAGAATCCCCAACGAAATGGAATGGAATCTAGATGAGAAGAGTTTGTTTTTTGCAGCAAATTCCAATGGCGGAGTACCTGTTTTCAAACTTGATTTGACCACTGGGAAAGTAGAAAAACTAACAGACTTTGAGTCAGGAATTGGTGCCTTAGAAGTTTTGAGTTCAGGCAAAACGATTTTTGCAAAAAATGATGTTTCCAATCCCCATGAAATTTATATTTCTGATTTAAGCTTTAAGATTCAAACCAAAGTCAGCGATTTAAATACATCTTGGATAAAAAACAAAAAACTAAGTTTCCCAGAAAAACGAACTTTCAAAAACTCCGCTGGTCAAGAGATAGAATTCTGGATAATTAAACCGACCGACTTTGTGGCAGGAAAAAAATATCCACTTTTACTCCAAATGCATGGAGGGCCAACCGCCATGTGGGGGCCAGGAGAAGCTTCTATGTGGCACGAGTTGCAGTATTTTGCAGCACAAGGTTATGGAGTAGTATACCCAAATCAAAGAGGGTCAGGAGGATATGGAAAGGATTTTCAGTTTTCAAACTATCGCGACTGGGGCACTGGTCCGCAAGAAGATGCATTGGGTGCTTGTAATATTGCAGCCAAAGAATCTTGGGTAGACACCTCCAAGCAGGTCATTACTGGCGGGTCTTATGCTGGATATTTAACCGCTTGGATTGTGGCTCATGACCACCGATTCAAAGCCGCATTCGCTCAAAGGGGCGTGTATGACCTAACCACTTTTATGGGCGAAGGCAACGCTTGGAGACTTACACCAAACTACTTCGGTTTGCCATGGGACGATGAAGCAAAAACTAAAATTGATGCCAATTCACCTTACACTTTTGTAGATAAAATAAAAACCCCCCTACTTATAAAACATGGAGAAAACGACCTTAGAACAGGGGTAATTCAATCAGAAATGATGTTTAAAAGCCTTAAATATTTGGGGAAAGAGGTGGAGTATGTAAGGATGCCAGGAGGAACTCACGAACTTTCAAGAACAGGCAATGTGCGTCAGAGAATAGATAGGATATTGAGAATTTATGAATTTTTTGAGCGATACATTTCCGAGAAATAAAAATTGTGAATAATTAAATTTATTTATTAAATAATATTTTTTATATTTGCAGTATAAGTGAGATTTAAAACATCACCCTTAATACTAAGGTGATTTATCATAGGTTAAAGTATTTTCGTCTTGGAAAGGCATTTGGGTCTCCCGAATGTCTTTTTTATTGTACTTATACATTCATTTACAAGACTAAATTGTTAATTTTGTGTCCAGATAATTGATAATTATGAAGAAATACCTGCTATTCGTGTGTTTTCTTTGGACGCTTAGCTCATGTATGAGTAAGCTTAGTCCAGCTAAAGAGAGCAAAAATACCGAGAAAATTACAGAGTATTCTGAGGATTTGTCAGTGTTTAGACCAAAATACGAATCGACTAAACCCACAATCATAGAAAAATCGGAGTCGCCAAAAACGCCAAATGCCCCGTCAAAATCAACCTCTACCTTAAAAAATGAGAACGATGCGGTCGAGGCGATATTGGTTCATATAAAAGAAACCAACAAAAAACTTGCTGAAGGAAAAGGTTTTAGAATTCAAGTTTTTTCAGGAAATAATAAAGCTGATTTTGAATCAGCAAAAAGCTATTTGTATAGAAATTTCTCAGAACTTGAGCTCTATGAATCTTATAGCCAACCTACCTATAAAATAAAAGTTGGCGACTTTATAAGTGTCGATGAAGCATCAAGGTATCAATCAGATCTAAAAACGAAATTCAGCACTGTAAGAATTATAAGCGACAAAATAAACGTAAAAAAAGCACTCGAAATTAAATGAAAAAAGCACTCATAACTGGTGTAACTGGTCAAGATGGAGCCTATTTGGCAGAATTTCTTCTTCAAAAAGGCTATGAAGTTCATGGTATAAAAAGAAGAGCGTCATTATTCAATACTGATCGTATCGATCACCTTTATAAAGATTTACACGAAACAAACGTAAAGTTCATACTTCATTACGGAGACTTGAGCGATTCGACCAATATCATTAGAATCATACAAGAAGTAAAACCTGACGAAATCTATAACCTCGGAGCAATGTCTCACGTAAAAGTGAGTTTCGACGAACCAGAATATACCGCAAACGTAGACGGAATTGGTACGCTAAGAATATTAGAGGCCGTGAGGCTTTTGGGTCTAACAGAATCCTGTAGAATATATCAAGCCTCTACTTCAGAACTTTACGGTTTAGTTCAGGAAGTACCTCAGTCAGAAACTACCCCTTTTTACCCAAGATCACCCTATGCTGTAGCCAAATTGTATGGTTATTGGATTACGGTTAACTACCGCGAAGCTTACAATATGTACGCTTGCAACGGTATTCTTTTTAACCACGAATCTCCGCTCAGGGGCGAAACTTTTGTAACAAGAAAAATAACAAGAGCTGTCTCTCAAATAGCTTTGGGACAGGAAGAATGTTTATTTTTAGGAAATCTTGATGCAAAAAGAGACTGGGGTCATGCCAAAGATTATATTGAAGCGATGTGGTTGATACTGCAACAAGATGTTGCTGAAGACTACGTAATTGCCACAGGAATAACGACTACCGTAAGAGATTTTGTAAAAATGGCTTTCGGAGAAGTGGGAATTTTAATAGAATTCAAAGGCTCTGAAGACAAAGAAGAAGCATTTGTGGTAAGTTGTTCAAATCCAGAATTCCAATTGGAAATTGGCAAGAGAGTGCTCGCTGTTGATCCAAAATATTATAGACCAACCGAAGTGGAGCTACTCATAGGTGACCCCACAAAATCTAAGACAAAACTGGGATGGGTACCGAAATATGATTTGCCAGCATTGGTAAAAGAAATGGTTGCTGCAGATTTAGACTATTTTCAAAACCAACCCGTTTTCAATAAAGCGGGAATAAAAATTAGGTAATCGAGGAGATTTTCAATAAAATATACGATTTAAAAAAATGATTTATCCTATAGTAGCATACGGTGCCCCTGTATTAAGGAAAGTTTGTGTTGATATTCAGAAAGGAGAATTTGACGTCAAAAAAGTGTCTGATGACATGTTTGAAACTATGTATTCAGCGTCTGGCGTTGGTTTGGCCGGTCCACAAGTAGGTTTGGCTTACAGAATATTTGTGGTTGATGGTGAAATCATGAATAAAGGAGCAGAAACAGAAGAAGAAATAGATCAGTCTTTGATTGGCTTCAAAAAGACTTTTATCAATGCTCAAATTTTGGAAGAAAAAGGCGAAAAGTGGGCTTATGAGGAAGGTTGCTTGAGTATTCCAGGCATCAGAGCTGATGTATACAGGCCTGACACACTCGTTATCAGATACTTAGATACTGATTTTGTTGAATACACCGAAGAGTATTCGGGATTGGCCGCACGGATAATTCAGCACGAATATGACCACATTGAAGGTGTTCTGTTCACAGACCATTTGGCTCCTCTGAAAAAGCAAATGCTGAAGAAAAGACTCGGAAATATCCAAAAAGGAATAGTAGATGCCGACTATAGAATGAAATTTGCGTAATTTACAATGAATCAGATCCTCAATATTAGCCTGATTCAAACCAATTTAGTTTGGGAAAACCCCCAAGACAATTTTAAGAATTTCGAAGAAAAAATAAATAAGCTTAGAGATAGCCCCGATTTGATAATCTTACCTGAGATGTTCAATTCAGGGTTTTCTATGAATTTTTCAGAAAAAAGTCCATCGAAAAGTTTAGAATGGATGACAAATTTATCCAAACAAAAACAGTCGGCTATATACGGTTCCGTGGCAATTTCCGAAGGCGAGCATTGTTTTAATAGAGGTTGTTTTGTAAAGCCAAATGGCGAGCAAACTTTCTATGATAAAAAACATTTGTTTAAATACGGAAAAGAGCACGAAACTTATACTCCAGGTTCTGAATCTGTCGCCGTTTCATACAAAAATTGGAAAATCAAACCTCTTATATGTTACGACCTGAGGTTTCCGGTTTGGAGTAGAAATACAGCTCCTTACTATGATTTGCTTATCTATGTGGCGTCGTGGCCTATGGCTCGTGTAGAGGCATGGAAAACGCTTTTAAAAGCCCGGGCAATCGAAAACCAATGCTATGTGGTAGGGGTTAACAGACTGGGGCAAGACGGCAACGAACTTTCATATAATGGGCAGTCACTCGTTATTGATTATGCTGGCGAAATCTTATGTGATTCAAAAGAAGATGATGCCCTATTTTCGACAACCTTATCGCTAGAAAACCTCCAAACCTTCAGATCGAAATTCCCTTTTTTAGCAGATGCCGACCCATTTATGCTGAAATAAAATAGCAATTTTTGGCATTAGAAATGGTCTGACGTTTAGATTATAAACATTTTTTATTATTATTGCTTTTCGAAAAAGAACCTTTAAAAATTTATAATATAAACCGTTAACTAGTCTATAGCCTTTGAAGATATTTTTACTACTTATTATAATTTTATTTAGCCTAACACACACAAAAGCTCAAAATATTTCAGTCGATATTTTGCAGCAAGGTGATTCTTTTGCTGATTCTTCTTATTATGACATCATAAAAGTAGAAAACAAGTATTGGATTGCCGGGAAGTATGGTATTTTAAAATCAATAGACACAGACGGTAAAATAGAAAATATTGGATATCCTTCTGAAGGTTTGGATATTTATAAACTCGAAAACTTAGATAATGAAACAGTGCTGGCAAGTGGAGATAAAGGCACGCTGTACATCCATAGCCTAAAAACCAAAACTTGGAAGACTATCAAGCTTAAAAACTACGAAAATGCCTGTTTTTATAACCTAGCAGTTGACTCACAAAAAAACATTTATTTGAGTGGTGGAAATTCCAAAATAGCTCATTCTGGAAAAAGTATTCCAAATGGTTTCGTTTTAGTATCGTCCGATATGGGAAATACTTGGAGACAAATTTACAGAAACACATTCAACATGGTCTGGTGCGTAAAAAACAATCCTTACAATAATAAAATATATGCATTGATGTATTCTCCCAACCGCACCAACCTAATGGTTTATGAAAATAAGCATTGGGTGAAAAAACAAAAACTTGGAAACAGTATTTATCACGAAGTACAATTTGAAGGAGAAAATCAATTTGTTGCGACTGGTGGGTGGATTGGAAAAAGGGGCAGAATTCATAGTACAAATCACAAAAAGGTCTTTAATGATGCTGGATTACTTTGGAGTAGGATAAAAAACGAAAAATATACGCTTTTTACAGGATGTAACGGCAATATAGTTTTAGAAACTTCTAATCATAAGACAATGGTTCATCATACAGATCTCAACAAACCTTTTAGTCTTTATGAAGCCATATTTATTGACCAATCAACCGCATTTGCAATTGGCTCTGGACGCACATTGCTGAAGATTTCTATCACTGAAAATCCAAAATTTCAGGCAAAAAATAACTAAGATTTTGGATTAAAAAAGCTCCAGGCTTTTCTTCTCTTTTCTTTCCTATAAAATAGACTTATTCTTATTTTGGTTATAACTTCCGTGCTATACCTAACAAAAATGTCGCAAATCTTTTTATAATACGTTGATATTTGATAAATTTTTCATAGCTTTGCATGGCAAATAATAAAACTGAATTATTTGCCATATGTTAGACTCATCAAAGCTTCTTTTTGAAGCACTTACCTACGACGACGTACTCCTTGTTCCTGGCTATTCTGAGGTGCTTCCAAAAGACACCATCACCAGAACTAAGCTCACAAAAAACCTCGAAATAAATATTCCATTGATCTCTGCCGCAATGGACACCGTTACCGAACACGAAATGGCTATAGCTATAGCACAAGAAGGAGGCATTGGGATTATTCACAAAAACATGAGCATACAACAGCAAGCCGATCAAGTCAGGCGTGTAAAACGCTCAGAAAGTGGCATGATAAGCGACCCAATCACACTTAATATCAATGCCGTTGTGGGCGATGCTTTGAAAATCATGCGAGAATTCAAAGTTGGTGGAATTCCAGTAATCGACGAAAACGAAACATTAAAAGGAATTGTAACCAACCGTGACTTGAGATTTCAAACAGATATGAGTTTGCCCATAATTGAAATCATGACCATCAATAACTTGGTAACGGCCAATGAAGGAATCAGCCTTGAAGATGCAGAAAATATATTGATGCATAAGAAAATCGAGAAACTTCCGATAATTGATGCAAACCACAAATTGGTGGGATTGATCACCTACAAAGATATTCTTAAAAAGAAAAACAAACCAAACGCTGCCAAAGACAAAAGAGGTAGATTGTTGGCGGGTGCAGCTGTTGGTGTAACCTCAGACCTAGAAGAAAGGGTATCTGCTCTAGTAAAAGCAGGAGTTGATGTTGTAAGTATTGATACCGCTCACGGACACTCAAAGGGTGTTATAGACGCACTTAAAAGCATAAAAGCTAAGTTTCCAAATTTAGAAGTAATATGTGGCAATGTAGCGACTGGTGAGGCTGCCAAAGCACTTGCAGATGCAGGTGCCGACGGCGTGAAAGTAGGCGTTGGCCCTGGAAGTATCTGCACAACGCGGATTATTGCAGGTATCGGAATGCCTCAACTATCAGCCGTTTATCTTTGTGCCAAAGCACTTGAAGGCACTGGCGTACCTGTGATAGCCGATGGAGGAATAAGGTTCTCAGGTGATATAGTGAAGGCCATAGCTGCGGGTGCTGGCACAATAATGATGGGCTCCATGTTTGCTGGAACAGAAGAATCTCCTGGCGAAATAGTGATTTTTGAAGGCAGAAAATTTAAATCATACCGTGGAATGGGTTCTGTTGAAGCTATGGAAGACGGTTCAAAAGATCGCTATTTCCAAGATGCTACTGACGATGTAAAGAAATTGGTCCCTGAAGGAATTGTAGGTCGAGTGCCTTTCAAGGGTTTGGTAAGAGAAATAATTTACCAAATGACCGGAGGTTTAAAGGCAGGTATGGGCTATTGTGGAGCTGCAAATATAGCTGCTTTGCAAGAGGCCAAATTTGTAAAAATCACCTCCTCCGGAATGAAAGAATCTCATCCTCACGATATTCAAATTACGAAAGAAGCCCCAAATTATTCTACAAGATAATAAAAACAATAACCCCAATATCTACTAAAAATTGGGGTTATTGTTTTAACAATGTCAACTACATCAAACCAAGAAGTTTGGCGTATTTCATCATAGCGGCAGGATTCGATATTTTTATTTTTCCCATCATCATTGCCATCATTGGATTGGTGTCTCCATTGATTATCGACAACAAATCTTCCTCCTTTGCTGTGATGCTAACTTCTGCTTCATCAGCAAGTCCCTCATTGGCTGTAAGCGTTCCATCTTTTACTACCAAATGCATTTCTTTACCTTTCAAATCAAAATTGATTTTGGTAGAAACCCCTTCCAAATCGGCCGGATTTATCTTAGTAGTTAATTTCTCGAAATAATCGTTAATGGTCATTTTTGTAAATGTATTATTTAATACAATATTATGCAAGCATACCTTATTTTCGAAACTTTAGTACAAATTAATTAAAAAAAAAGTCTTATTTGATAAATAAAATATCCTCTTTATTAAATAGAAAAAAAAGAAAAATCACCATAACTATTTGCTATTCAAGGCATAAACATACCTTTAACAAGTATTGCCCACCAGATGAATAACTATTAAAAATAAACACTTAATTTTGTAAGGCTTCCTGAAAGAACAATCAAAGCTATGAGCTGATTTTCAAACTCGAAGTTACTTTTTTTAAAAAATTGGTCAAAATTGAAGAATTCAAGATTACATCATCTTAAAGACGAAGAATTAGTCGCCCTTTATGTTGAGACCCAACGTAACCTTTATTTCGAGGAGATTTACGAAAGGTATGCCAACAAAGTTTACAGAAAGTGTTACTCTTTTGTATATAATCAAGCAAAGGCGGAGGATTTTACGCACGATATTTTCTTAAAATTGATTGTAAAAATCGGCACTTTTAAAGAAACTTCTAAATTTTCAACTTGGCTTTATTCGATAACTTACAATTATTGTATGGATCAAATAAGGGTAAGCAAGAAAAACATCGAAGTAGCCTTAGAAGGAAATCATGACATAATCGATGAAGGCGATGACGACGACCTCATGAACATGCATGAGCATCAACTAGGAAAAAGTTTGGAAAAAATTCCTAGCGATGAAAAAGCATTGATTTTGATGAAATACCAGGATGATTTTAGCATCAAAGAAATAGCGGATACCCTGAATATCACTGAAAGTGCCGTAAAAATGAGGCTATTGCGAAGCAAAGAAAAACTCAGGAAAATCTACCTTGAAAACTTAGTGGTTTTCGCATTAATAATTTTAAAGTTGGTCTTTTTCTGGAAAAAATAAAAACAATGGAAGACTTTGATGATGATGATTTAAAAGCTCCAGAAGCCCTAAAAGATATGCTAATATCTGAAATAGAGCTCATCAGAGAAACCATGGTAATCGTCAATATGTTTTTAGGCGAACCTATGAAATCAGCAGTAAATTATTTACAAGAATTCGAACCAAAAAAAACAACAGAAAATGAATAAACTTCCCAATCTGAAAGAAATCCTAATAGATACATTTTCAAAACTAATTGACCAATTCAGCACTTTCACTTCAAATTTCATCAGTGCAATAGTTATTTTACTCATAGGCTGGATAATAGCAAAAACTGCCTCTATCGTGATAAAAAACGTACTTTCTAGAATTGGGGTTGACAAAATAGGTGACAAAATAAAAGACATTGAAGCCATCAAGAAATTCAATCTAGATTTCAAATTGAGCAATATTGTTGCTTGGATTGTCTACGTTTTCATAATGCTATTCTTGTCAGTATCCGCTGCTGATAAGCTTGGCGTACCAGCCATCTCAAACATGTTTTTGATGTTGGTTAACTTCATTCCAAAAGTGATTGTAGCAGGTGTAATGACCTTAATTGGACTGTTCCTATCAGATGTCGCACGAAATTTCGTCGTGGCACTGTGCAAATCATTTAACATAGCCTCAGGAAAGCTTATCGGTATGGGTATTTTCTTTTTTCTATTGTTTATTACAGTCATATTGGCTTTGGGCCAGGCAGGAATAAACACTGCTCTATTGGAGTCAAGTTTTAACATCATTGTAGGAGGAATGGTCCTAGCTTTTTCTATCGGATATGGCTTGGCTTCCAAAGATATTCTTTTAAATATCTTAAGCTCATTTTATTCCAAAAACAAGTATGTGGAAGGTCAAATAATAGAAATATTAGATGTAAAAGGTAAAATTCTAAAAATTGACAATACAAGTATTGTCATAGAAACAGCAGGTGGGCAAACAATTTTCCCACTAAAAGTTCTTCAATCAGAAAAAGTGACTTTATTCAATTAATTCAGTCGAAAATGGCAAGTTAACCAAACATATACAATGAAAAAACTTGTACTATTCGTATTTTCCAATCTCGTAGCAGCCAGTTTATTTTCTCAAAAACCAGAGAAACCAATATTAAAAAACATCGAAGATTCGCTTAAATACGGCTATTGGACAAAAGGAACGCAGCTTGGAGCAAATTTAAGCGGTTCAGCTTTTAGCCAATCTTGGCAAGGAGGTGGTGTTAATAACCTTGGCATGGGAGCTGTTTTCAACAACAAAGCCCAGTATTTTCGTGGAAAAGGCGTCTTCACGAATGACTTACAACTTCAATTGGGTTTTTTGAATAACCTTCCAAAAGTTAACGGAAAGGTAGAAAGAGAGTTTAGAAAAAACTTAGACCGTTTGTTTTTAGATGCTAAATATGCTAGAAAAATTAACCCAAAACTTAACTGGTACGCAGGATTAAATCTTCTCTCACAATTTATCAGAGGTAATGACTACGCCAATACTAGTAAACCTGTGATTTCTAATCTATTTGCACCTGCATTTTTGTCAGAAGGCTTGGGTTTAGAATATAAAGCAACACCACATTTGATGCTATCTTTTGGTGGTGCCACATTGCGTCAAACTTTTGTGCTGAATGATGAGGTCTTTGAAAATACCAAGAAGGCAGGAAAGAATAAAGCGGGCAAAGATACATTTTTCTCTTATGGTGTTGAAAAAGGAAAAAAAATGTTATTTGAAGCAGGATTTCAAGGTGTGGCAGCGTATGATAAAAACATCACTAAAAATTTGAATATAAAAGGCAGATGGCAATCATTTTATGCTTATGCTCCAGTATCAAAAGCCGTAGACCACAATGTTAACCTCATAGCAACTGCCAAACTAAACAAATATGTTAATGTCAATTTTGGATTGATAGGGATTTTCGACAGAGATCAGGTATCAAAAGCAGAAGTTGATGCTAATAAATTCAATAGCACTTGGCAGCTAAATGGAGGAGCTAATTTAGGCTTCGGAATTCAGTTATAACCTATTTTTCACTAAAAATAATATAGAAATGATAAAAGAATTTAAGAATTTTATAATGACAGGCAATGTGATTGACCTCGCAGTCGGTGTCATTTTAGGAGCGGCCATTGGTGCGGTTGTAAACGGTTTCGTAGCGGATATAGCCATGCCATTCATCGGGCATTTTACAGGTGGTGTTGACTTTTCAGAACTAAAATATGTTTTAGATGAGGCTGTAATTGGCACAGACGGAGCAATAGTAACACCTGAAAATGCCATAAAATTTGGTTCTTGGATCAATACAATTATCCAATTAATAGCAGTGGGTTTTGTATTATTTTTAATTGTGAAAGTTTACAATAAAACTAAGAAAGCGGTTGAAGCAGCTCCAGCTGGTCCATCAGAAATAGATCTACTCACTGAAATTAGAGATGCTCTAAAAAAATAAAACTCAGTAGAGATTTATTAAAAAGGGGAAATCAAGCGAGATTTCCCCTTTTTTGTTTTCGATTCATTATATTTTAGAAAAATTGCTAATTTTTTCAGAATTAATAATTTATTTTTGTTTTGAAAACATTTAGTTTTCTACGTGCTAATAATATAAAATTCTATTTCGATGATTCACTTCAAGCTGAAGAACCATCTGCAAGGCGACAAGCAGATATGGTGGATATTATTACTTTTGTCACTCATTAGCATTGTGGTGGTTTATAGCTCAGTTAGTGCTCTTGCCTACCGTAAAACGGATGGAAATACAGAGTTTTTTCTACTTAAACACACCTTTTTCCTACTTATTGGTCTTTCTATAACCTTTATTATTCATAAGTTTGACTTTACACAATATGCTGGTCTTGCCCATGTTTTTTTATGGTTTACACCTTTTTTGATTCTATATACCTTGATGTTTGGTATCAGTGTAGGTGGAGCTAGACGTTGGGTTTCAATTCTTGGCTTCTCTTTCCAAACCTCCGATTTTGTACGTTTAGTTCTCATAACCAACCTTTCCGCCATGCTAGCAAGGAGGCAGCATATTGAATACAAAGCCAATGACCTTTGGATTATGATATTTTGGTCAGGTTTGATAGTTGGTCTTTTATCTATTTCAAGTTTTTCTACATCCGTTATTCTAGGTATAACCTGTTTCCTTATTATGTGGATTGGTCGTGTTCCGAATCGCTTTTTGATAAGAATGGTTATAGTATTGGTAGTTGGATTGGCGAGCATACTTACCCTTGGCCTAATAGTAAAACGAGCTACAGGAACAGAGCTTGGACGCGTACAAACGGTTATAGACCGAACAGAGAGTTTTATAAACAAAGATCTCGATGGCGACACTGCGGTTGGTGGTGAACATGGAAGCGTAAGTGAACAAAAAAACTATGCCCTGATTGCAATAGCCAGAGGCGGCATATTTGGCATTGGACCTGGAAACAGCAGCCAGAAAAATATTCTTCCAGATGCTTTTTCAGACTTCATTTATTCTATTTTGATTGAAGAATGGGGTTTAATTGGTGGAATGATGGTAATGGGTTTATACCTGTGGCTATTATACCGTGGAGTTTGGAATATTGAAAACACCAAAAGAGCATTTGGAGGCTTGTTAAGCGTGGGGCTAACTTTGAGTATCGTTCTCCAAGCATTTGCACATATGTTTATTAACGTGGGATTAGGACCTGTAACAGGTCAAACGCTTCCACTGATCAGCATGGGAGGTACCTCAGCATTTTTTACTTCTGTAGCCATTGGGATTGTTTTAAGTGTAACCAAAAACGTGGATAAAGCATGAAAGACGAATTAAGAGTTATCATATCTGGCGGAGGTACTGGTGGGCATATATTCCCAGCTGTGGCCATAGCCAACGAAATAAAGGCTCAAAAACCTGATGCAAAGATTCTTTTTGTAGGGGCTTTAGGCAAAATGGAAATGGAAAAGGTGCCAAAAGCGGGATACGAAATTGTAGGTTTGCCCATAGCGGGATTCAATAGATCTAATATGTTGGCCAATGTCACTTTTCCTTTTAAATTGGTAAGGAGTCTATTTTTGGCTTTTAAGATTTTAAAAGACTTTAAACCAAATATAGCTATTGGAGTGGGTGGATTTGCGAGTGGGCCAACATTAAGAATGGCCAATCTACTTGGTATAAAGACACTAATTCAAGAGCAAAATTCCTATGCTGGTGTAACGAACAAAATCTTATCTAAGAAAGCTGAGAAAGTTTGTGTGGCTTATCCAAACATGGAAAAATTCTTTGAAAAAGATAAGATTGTTTTTACTGGTAATCCTGTAAGAGGCGATTTGGCTAAAATAGGTATAAGTCCTTCTGAAGCAAAAAAATCTTTTGGATTAGAACCAGACAGAAAAACCTTACTTATTATTGGGGGAAGCTTGGGAGCATTGAGTATCAACAAAGGAATAGCTAGCGGACTGAAAAACTTGCTGAATGCTGATTTACAGATAATCTGGCAAACAGGAAAATCATTTGTAGAGCAAGCCAAAGAAACGGTTGCCAATCTTCAGAGTCAAAGGGTATATGTCTCCGATTTTATTTATGAAATGGACAAAGCTTATGCTGGTGCTGACTTAGTAGTTTCTAGAGCTGGAGCATTATCCGTTTCGGAACTATCGTTGGTCGGGAAAGCCGCTATCCTTGTTCCCTACCCTTTTGCTGCTGAAGATCATCAAACACAAAACGCCCTAAGCCTTACTTCCAATGAAGCAGCTATACTTGTGAAGGACAATGAAATAGCCGACCATTTAGTAGAATCTGTAGTTGAATTGGCGGAAAATGCAACAAAGCTCAGAGTATTATCAGAAAATATAATGAAATTTGCAAAACCTTTCGCTGCTAAAGAAATAGTAGATGAAATATTTAAAGTTACCCAAAAATGAAAGTCTTTTTTTCAGAGAATAATGTCGACTACGGCACTTATACCTTCAACTATGCCATCTACGCTCAAAAAGAGTCGCAGGCAGAGTTGACTGAAATTTACGACAAGGGCTTTTTACCTTACACAGGTAATACTAATATTGAAAGCGAGTTATTCTACCTTGCGAGAAGTTTAAGAGTTAATCTCGAACACTTTGATGACACTTCAGAAAATAGACGAGTTAGCAGGCTAATTGAACCACTCAATATAAAATTAGATATTTTAGACAAAACCACTTTTGATACAAAAGACCCTGAATTTGTTGCTTTCTGTTCGAATTATATAAACGAACGCATAGGCGAAGACAACATGAGCCTTGAAAGATGGGATTATATTTTAAAACAAGAGACCGGCACTCATTTCTTCAAATTCAGCAATTCAGAAAAAACATTGGGATACGTTTTAGCGTGTGTAAACGAAGAATTGGTTCACTATTGGTTTGCGTTTTTTGACACAGAGTATATGCGTACACATTCTCTTGGCAAATGGATGATGTGGCGAGTAATACGTTGGAGCAAAGACAATAACAAGAAATATACTTATTTAGGAACAGCCTACAAACCAGCCGCTCTATACAAAATAAGAGACCACAAGGGCTTAGAGTTCTGGGATGGAAAGAAATGGAATACAGACCCTAAAATCCTTAAAGATTGGTGCCAGACAGACTTGGATTCCAAAGCGGCAGATAGGTTTAAATTATTAGAAGAACCCAATAAATTTTTGAGTGAGCTATGAAAATACCAAAACTTAAAAAGACCATAAATTATGTAATTGGCGGATCCCTAGCGGCTTTTGCTATTTTTCTGATATTGGCAGCAACTAAAAACAACGCCCAAAAAAGATGTCAAAGACTTGAAACCAAAATAAAAGATAATTCAGAGCAGTTTTTGGTTACCAAAGAAGACATAGAAAAATGGGTGACACAGTATGGAAACGACCCATTTGAAGGAAAAATAATTGAAAACATTAACCTTGATAAAGTCGAAAAGCGTGTTATTGAAAGTGGGACCATAAAATCTTGCAAAGCTTTCTTTGACCTTCAAGGATTTTTGGTATTAGAAATAGAAGCTTACAAACCAGTGGCAAGGATACTCAATCCCTACCAAACCGGGGATAAGTTTATTGATAATGAAGGCAATATTTTCCCTTTTTCAAAACACTTTAGCCCTACCGTTTTGCTTATAAGTGGTGACTATGTAAGTCGGCTTAAAAGTCTGAAGTCTGAGAAAAATAGCGATTTGCTAGAACTTATTAACAGAATTAGTGAGGACGAATTTTGGTCGGCTCAAATCACTCAAATCGACGTAAACAAGTACAAGGAGGTAAAAATGCTTCCACTGATGGGAAAAAATATTATAGAATTTGGGAAGCCAGAAAACATAACTTCAAAATTTGAAAAACTGTTGGTTTTTTACAAACAGATTTTACCTCAAAAAATCTGGGGGGACTTTTCAACAGTAAGCGTAAAATATGAAGGTCAAATAGTTTGTAATTAAGTGATTTTAAATAAGTTTGTATAAATATTAGTTTGCAGTTCAATAATATAAATCTGACATGGAAGAAGATAATTTGGTAGTAGGTCTCGATATAGGTACCTCAAAAATAAGTGCTGTGGCAGGTTCATTGCAAAAAGATGGAAACATAAAAATCAATGGATTTGTGGAGAGATCAGTGGTTCCAAAAGATGAAGTGCTTAAAAATGGGGAAATCGAAAATGCTCACCGTACTATCGAAATAATTGATGAGGTTCTTGAAGAACTTTCAGACAATTTGACCATCAACCTTGAATCTGTAAATGTTAATATTTCAAATCCTGAAATCAGTGGCCATTTTCATAAAGGAAAGGTAACAAAATCTGGAGAAAATAAGCAAATTCAGCAAGCCGATGTAGACAAACTTGCAGATGATGTAAGAGTAACCTTTAAAGCCTATCCAGGGCGTACAGTACTTCACGCCATGCCACAAGATTTCTATGTGAATGATGTAAAAGCTGGCGAAAAAGTAGTTGGTAAATTTGGTGTACAAATCGGAGGAGATTTCTTTTTTCTAACTTCCAAATCTGAAAGTTTAGAAAATCTATATTACACCTTGAAAAGTGTAAAAGCCAAAACTGACGACCCAAAACAACCTTTTATCGAAATCGATAACGTTTTGCTAAGTTCGGTGGCAGATTCATTTGCCTTATTAGACAATACCATTGACGACAAGCGTAATGGGGTAGCGATAGTTAATATTGGTGCCGAAATGATGGAGATGTGTATTTATCTCAAAAACGGTATTCGATTCTTTAAAGCCTTACCCATTGGAGGAAATGCAATTACCAAAGACCTGGCAGATACTTTCCATATCAGCTTTGAAGAGGCAGAAATCCTTAAAAAAATATGTGGAAATATTCCAGCCTCGAGTATCAGTGATTCTGAGGTAGCCATCATTGAACGAAAAAAAGACCTTGCCCCGATAGAAATAATTTTAAAAAATGCTTCCACAGTAGTGGAGTGGCGTTTAAAAGAGATGGCTGCAATTGTGAAAAGCGAATTAATCAGGTCAGGCTATGATGGAATGCTCACAAATGGAATTATATTGACAGGGGGCACAGCTTCTATGGGAATTATCAAAGAGATTTTTGTGGAAGTTTGCAAACTAAAAAGCATAAGAAAAGCCAAGATTAGTAATAAAATTAATTTCAATGGTCATGAATTTCTGAATAAGCCTAAATATTCTACCATGCTCGGGCTTTTAATGGCTCCTAACTACCATTTTGACAGTAGACTTGACAACAGAATACTTAAACATGCTTCTGTAAAAGCCGTTGAAGTTGAAATTCCTGAGAAAAAAACTATACTTAAATCAGAACCAAAAACACCTAAAAAACCAATTTTTGAAATGTTAAAGGATTTGATCATCGATAAAAAAATGAACGATGAATACATAAACTAAGGCCAAAAAAGAATTGGCAAACTATGGTATTAGAACCTAAATATAAAATTGAATTTAAGTCCAGTATGGAAAAAATAATTAAAGTAATTGGTGTAGGTGGTGGTGGCGGTAACGCCATGCTTAACATGTATAACCAAGGAATGCACGATGTTGATTTTGTAGCTTGTAATACTGATGCTCAAGCACTTAAGCAATTTCCTACTGACGTTATTCAACTCCAATTGGGAGCAGAACTTACTAAAGGATTAGGTGCAGGCACAGACTGGAAAGTAGGTAAACAAGCGGCCATTGAAAGCGAAAAAAGCATAAATGACATACTTGCAGACCCAACTGAAATGGTCTTCATAACCGCAGGTATGGGAGGAGGAACTGGTACGGGTGCCGCTCCTGAAATAGCCCGCTATGCAAAGTCTAAAAACAGATTGACGATTGGAGTGGTAACGGACCCATTTAGACATGAAGGCTTGGACAAGTTTGAGCAAGCATCAAATGGTATTGCCAAACTAAAAGAATATTGCGATACTGTTTTAGTAATCAAGAACGACCGCTTGGTAGAAATGTATGGCGATCTTGATATAGAATCTGCCTACAAAAAAGCCGACGAAGTTTTAGCAAATGCTGTTAGAAGTATAGCTGAACTTATCACTCGACCAGGTATAGTAAACCTAGACTTTGCTGACGTAAAAACCGTTCTTGGAGATGCCGGACATGCCGTAATGGGTTCAGCTGAAGCAACTGGACCAGACAGAGCATCCTTGGCCATAGAAGCTGCCTTAAATTCTCCACTATTGGAAAACAACAATATCAAAGGTGCGAAGAGAATTTTGGTTTCGATAGCTTATTCTGATGAGTTGCCAGAATATAAAATTAAAATGTCGGATCAAGCCAAGGTGACTGATTTTGTAGAAAGCCAGATTAAGTCAAGAGCGAAGATATTTAAACATGGTTTTGCTATTGACAGAACACTCAAAGATAGGGTAAGAGTGACAATAGTTGCTGCTCGGTTTGACGAAACGGTGGAAGAACCCGAAATTATTGAGTCTTCAAAAGTTGTGGAACATCCATTAGTCGTGGGCAAAGGAATAAATGCAATTATCCCTGAAAAACCTACAAAAGTAACGGCTCCAAAACCAACCAATCAAATTGGACTTTTTGAACAAGAGGATAAGTTTTTGATGGGCATAAATGATTTCACAAAAAATGGTGTAATTGTAGATGACTTGCTAGATTCACCTGCTTACAAAAGATATGGTGTTCAGTTAATTGACATTGCGGAAGTGGGAGAAGAAAATCTCGATAAGATAAATTTAATGGATCTTTATACCGAGCTGAGCAACCAGAAACTTATTGATTAAGTCCAAAAAATAAGAAATAAATTTAAAGCTCTGAAATGAATGGTTTCAGAGTTTTTTTTTAAAACATTTCATTAGAAAAGATTCAAGCAACAGTATATTTAATGACAGAATTAGAAAATAGGTATTTTATTCTCAATAAACCTTACAATATGTTATCCCAATTTATTGGTGATGACTTTGGCAATAATATGTTGGGCAAAATCGACTTTGACTTCCCAGAAGGTACTCACGCTATTGGTAGACTGGATAATTTATCAGAAGGTTTGTTGATATTGACCACCAACAAAAAAGTTACTAAGCTACTTTTTAACAGCAAAATACTTCATAAACGAACCTATTTAGTACAGGTAGATGCCACCATTACTGACCAAAATATTTCAGATTTGAGATCAGGCGTACCCATTTTGTTAAGAGGCAACATCATGTGGACAACTAGCCCTTGCGATGTAGAACGTATAGAAAAGCCTGACGAATGTTATAATATAGTTAACACTTTGCACCCTAGACATGCTCATGCGTGGCTGAAAATAACACTCACAGAAGGCAAATACAGACAAATAAGAAAGATGATAATTGCTGTAAACAACAAATGTAAAAGACTAATCAGAACTTCGATAGAGGACCTAGAATTGGGCGACTTACCAGTTGGTCAAATACGAGAATATTCTGAGACTGACTTTTTTCAAATGCTAAAAATTGAATACTCAAAATAGCTTCCAATTAGCGATTTCAAAAAACTAGTTTCGTGTTTGTCAAATTTTATAATTACTCTTCTATATTTTTGTAAATAGCTAACATTCGAATATTATTCAACCTTATTATTATGCTCATTGTAGATGCTCACCTCGACCTTTCTATGAATGCCCTTGAATGGAATCGAGACCTTACTAAGGAAATATCAGAAATAAATGCAAGAGAAAAAGGGATGAACGACAAACCAGACCGAGCCAAGGCAACCATTTCACTCAACGAACTTCGAAAAGGAAATATAGGCCTTGTGGTAGCCACTCAAATAGCAAGATTTGTGAAACCAGAAAGCACCTTACCTGGCTGGAACTCTCCGGAACAAGCTTGGGCACAAACCCAAGGACAATTGGCCTGGTACGAAGCAATGGTGGCCAAAGGAGAAATGAGAATGATAAAAACTTCGATGGATTTGCAAAGTCATTTATCTATTTGGGAAAATGATAAAAAAGCAATAGGATTTGTACTAAGCCTAGAAGGTGCTGATTCAATTATTGAAATCAGCTATTTAGAAAAAGCCTATAACAATGGACTAAGAGCCATTGGTCCAGCACATTATAAAGAAGGCCGATATGCCAACGGAACCGACTCCACTGGTAAAATGGGCAAAGCAGGTTTAGATTTATTGAAAGAAATTGAGCGTTTGAAAATGATTCTGGACATGACTCACCTTTGTGATGATGCGTTTTGGCAAGCATTAGAAAACTACGATGGTGCATTGTGGGCAAGCCACAATAATTGTCGAAAATTTGTAAATCATAACCGCCAATATGCAGACGAACAAATAAAAGCCATTATTGAAAGAAATGGAATAATTGGGGTGGCTTTAGATGCTTGGATGATGGTACCGAATTGGACCCGTGGCATTTCAGACCCTAAAAATACGGGTTGTAATCTGGAAATAGCAGTAAATAATATTGACCATATCTGTCAACTTGCAGGCAATACAAACCACGTTGGAATAGGATCAGACCTTGATGGGGCTTTTGGAAAGGAACAATGCCCGTATGATTTAGAAACGATTGCGGATTTGCAAAAGATAGGAACAATCCTAAAATCTAGAGGTTATTCCGATGATGATATTTCAAAAATTATGCATCAGAATTTTATCGATTATCTATTGAAGAATCTCCCATAGAGTGATTTTCCATTATCTCTCAAAATCATATTGTTTTGACTAAATGAGCTGTTCTTTCAACACCTCAAAAGCTTTAAGTAAGCTTTGATTTTTATATAAAACACCAAACACAAACTCTAGAATTGGCATTTTTACCTCTAGATTCTTATTAATTTCATAAATACTTTTGGTGGCATAATAACCTTCTGCTATCATTTTAAGCTCCATTTGTGCTGTTTTTACAGAATACCCTCGCCCTATCATATTACCAAAAGTGCGGTTTCTACTAAATTGGGAGTAAGCCGTAACCAACAAATCACCGAGGTAAGCCGACGAGTTTATTTGTCTTTCGTTAGGAGAAATTTTATTTACAAATCTCTCTATTTCTAACATAGCGTTGGAAACCATCACTGCTTGGAAATTATCTCCAGCACCTAGCCCATGTGTCATTCCGCAGGCCAAAGCCACAATGTTTTTCATTACAGCTGCATATTCTACGCCATCAATATCCGTTATGTAGGCTGTTTTTACAAATCTACAAGATAACAAATATGCAAAGCCTTGTGCCGTTTCTAATCCTTCGGAAGCAATCGTAAGGTAAGATTGTTTTTCAAGGGCAACCTCTTCTGCATGGCATGGACCCGCAATGGCTGCAATTTGATTTTTATCTATATTGAATTTCTCAGAAAACCAATCTGTCACCAGTTTGTTGCATGATGGTACCATTCCTTTCACGCCAGAAACAATTCTTTTCCCAACAAAAAGATTAGCATTTACGTCTATCAATGCTCCTTCAATAAAGGCTGCAGGAATAGCCAATATGACCCATTCGGTATTCTTTAAAGCTTCCTTTAGATTATTGTAAGGTTTTATCTTTGAAGGGTGGAGCTCTACACTACTCAAATATTGTGGATTGTGGTGATGCTTTTTGATATGGGCTATTGCCTCCATATCACGCAGCCACCACTTTATTTTTATATTTTTTTCAGAAAGTATTTTTATTAAGGCCGTAGCCCAACTACCTCCTCCAATAACAGTCACGCTCATCTGTCTTGAAATGTTTACGCAGCAAAATTAGGTTTTTTTAAGCAAATTAATGACAAAAAAAGAGTGACAACATTTTGCCACTCTTTTCTGTCAATATTAAACTATGCCTTACTTCTTAATTTCGGCTTTCTTTTTTATCACTTTGTCACCATCTTTGAGTTTTTTAGAAACCTCCAAAAATGGACCAGAAATTATCTCCTCATTGGCCTTAAGTCCTGAAGTAACTTCTATTAGACCTGCACTTGTATCAGTGATACCTGTCTTCACTTCACGTTTTTTGGCAATACCTTTGTCATTAATAAACACAATCTCTTTGGGCTTCTCTTTTTTCACATCTGTTTCCTCAGTAACAGCCCCCAAGCCCATTCCATCCTCATCTTCTGGTTTTTTATCTTTTCCTTTGCCTTCAACTCTTGTAGTCACCGCTGAAATTGGCACAGACAATACCGAAGGTTTTGTAGCCGTTACGATGTCTACTGTGGCAGTCATTCCTGGTTTAAAAGGATATTTCTTTCCCTTTCTTAGGTCAATCAATTCACGATAAGATGAAGGAAGGATTTTGATTCTAACCTCAAACTCGGTAACAGATTCTGTTGAGTTACTTGTAGCTCCAGTTAGCGAACCACCCGCTCCGTTGGCTGTATTTGCCACTTGGGTAACAAGGCCCTTAAATTTCTTACCAGAAGCCGAATATGCATCCACATCCACAATTACTGTATCGCCCAACCCAACTCTGATGATGTCGTTTTCGTTTACATTTACCCTCACCTCCATGTTGTTGAGGTCAGCTATTCTTAATAATTCAGTACCTGCCATTTGTGAAGTTCCTACTACCCTTTCACCAAGTTCTACGGCTAATTTTGACACAATACCGTTCATTGGAGCGTAAATATTGGTTTTTCTTAGATTTTCAGAAGCGTCTTTCAAGGCTGCTTCTGCACTACTTATACCAAATTTTGAGGCTTCATAATTAGACTTTGACGCTTCAACATCTTGCTTTGCTATTTTAAGATTTGTTTCGGCGGTTTCAAAATCTGACTGTGAAATCACTCTGTCTTCCAATAATCTTTTCTGACGATTGTATTCCATCTGGGCTCTCAAAAGTTGAGATTCAGCTCTTGAAATACTCGCTTTCGTTTGTTCGGCAGTGGCTCTTGATTGATTTACTCCTGCTCTAAATCTATCTACAACAGAAACATAATTTTCTGGCTGAATTTTTAGCAACAATTGGCCTTTTTTAACAGAATCTCCTTCTTTTACATAAAGTGCAATGATTTCACCAGGTACGTCTGGAGATATTTTAACCTCTACTTCTGGTTGAATCTTTCCAGATGCAGAAACGGTCTCTACCAAAGTTACTGAACTCACCTTTGAGAGTTCAACTTCTGTAGGTTTTTCGGCCATAATCCAACCTTGTTTTTTGGCTACTAAGAATGCTATCAACAGCACTACTACCACTCCCAATAATATCCACCATATTTTATTCGATTTCTTTTTCATTTGTCTTAAAATTCTATTGGTTTATTCTGATAAAAGTCTAATATTTTTATTCTAAAAATGTAATCGTATTTTGCTACAATAAGGTTTGATTTTGCTCTATCTAGATTTGTTTTTGCTAAATTATAATCAACAAAATTGCTGGCTCCGGCATTATATCTGGATTCGGCAGCTTTGAAAGACCTCTCTAAAGCGTTGGTTTGAGCCAACGTCGCTGAGTACCTCTTTTGAGCATTTAGCATCGTTATATAGGCTTGATCTATGTTTTGCTTAATCTGCAATTTGGTGCCTTGATTTTGCAAATCCACCTGCATTTTCTGGATTTTGGCTGCTTGGCTTTGGTATTTCTGATTATAGCCATTAAAAATTGGAATTCTAGCGGAAATTCCGACGTTGAGATTTTGGTTATTTCCTAATTGTTTAAAGTAAGGTATACCATCTGAAGCATAGGTAGTTTGAGGAAAATTTATAACAAAAGGAACAGTCTGTCCCTCAAAAGTAGCAGATACAGGGATTTGATTAGAGGTAGTTCCAGTTTCTGTGAGTGTTTTTGCTACGCTAGAAAATGCGGTACCCCAGCTTGTGTTGGCAGAAATAGTGGGTAGGCCTAAGCTCTTGGCAATGGCAATATTTCTATCGGCGGCTTTTAGTCTAATCTCTCCTGCTTTTATTTCAGGCATATACCCCATTGCCGTATTATAAATGGTATTGGCATTTTCTCCATAATTAACAATATTCGGATCTGGAATTTCTATTCTTGCCACTTGAATGTTCATTTCTACTGGAGCATTCATCGCTTGCTTAAGTGTCAAAATCGCAGACTCAAGGCTGTTTTGGGCATTTATTAGACTAAGTTCATCGTTTGCAGTTTGGGCATCCAAATCAAACAAGTTGGTTTCAGGCAAAGAGCCAGCATTCACCAACTTTTGAGTACGTTCATATTGTAACCTCGTAACATCCAACTGTTTTTGAGCCACATCTATCAAATCTTCGGCAGACAGTACGTTGAGATAAGCCACAGATACTTGTAGCGAAACGTTGTTCTTTTGGGTAGCCACATCCATTTGAGCGGCTTCAAGGTTAAGCTGGCTTCGCTCTAGTGTGTTTTTGTTTCTGCCTCCGTCAAATAATGGCATGCTTACGCCTATTCCCATGTTGTTGGTTCCGATGGTATTCGTTACTATTCCGTTTGTAAAAGGATCAACGTTTCTACCTGCATTGCCATTTAAATTAAATTGTCCGTTGACTGTCGGCAATTTGGCCACTTTGGATTGATTGAGTTGAACGATTCCACTTTCAACTGCCATTTGAGACTGCTTTAGACTCACGTTGTTGCTAATGGCATAGTCAATACAGGCTCTCAAGGAATATTTTTGAGCTACTTCAGAACCTGTAACCTTTGTTTGTGCAAAGCTGTTGGCCCCGTAAATAAGAATAATAGATAAGAGTAATTTTTTGAATTTCATACACTGATTCAATAATTGAATACAATTTTAATAAGGATACGACAATAGTCGCTATATAATTTATTTGAACGGTAAAATATGGACGAGTGAGTGGTTTAAAACTATTTGGCTACTTTGTTGGGTGTGTGCCCATATTTCTCTTTGAAGCTTTTTATAAAATGCGAAACACTTTCGTATCCAATGGTTTCGGCTACTTCTTCCACATTACCCATTTTGTTTTTAATAAGAAAAGCCGCATGTTCCAATTTTTTATCTTTTATCCATTGGCCAGGCGACTGATTAAATAATTCTTGAAATTCTCGTTTAAATGCTGAAAGGCTTCTTCCTGAAAGTTTGGCTAATTCGTCCAGATTTAAAGGTTTCAAATAAAATGTATTGAGGATAAACTCTAGGTCGGCTTTTTGGCCAGTGTAAATAGAAAAAAGTAGATTTTTGAGTTGATTGTTGGGGTCAAATTCCAATAAATGTAAGAGCAATTCTTGTACTTTGAGTTTCAGAAATTGATTGAGATATTTGGTTTTACTTTTGAAATAGGGCAATATAGACTCTATATATTTACCAAACGCCTCGTTGGATTTTAAAGTAAGAAGCCAAGAACTGTTGGGATCTATTGAGGTTGTGTTTTCAAAAAGCTCCAGATTCTGACTTACAAATTCCTTCAATATTTTTTCATCAAAGAAAAAAACCAAGCTTTTATAAGCTTCATTTATAGACTCTGACATCAGATAATAACCTCGTTTAACAAAAAGTACATCGCCTTTCTGCACACGAACTTCGGAGTTTGAACTGCTGAATAGTTTGTCCCCTTCAAGAACATAAATAACAGCGTTTTCTTCAAAAAAAACATCATTTTTGGAGGGATACACATCACTCCGATAAGCCACAAAAGTGTTTTCTTGAATCTTGAGAGACTCAAACTGATGGGCTTGTATTTCGGATGGAATTCGGAGCATAGAATTTTGTCTACATCTTGCGATGAAAGCTGTTTCATAAAAATCGAGAACGCAAATATTCTAATCAAGATAACTTCAGCAAACAAATTGAAGATTTCTATATAAAAAATCTAAAAATCTGTGTCAAATCCGTGTTTATCCGTGTTCCTTCTTTCGTTCAATTATAATGAATTCAATTACCCAATTTCCCTTCACCCACCTTTTTAATTCCTGGCTGAAGAATCTCAAAGTTTTCTTCTTCCTTTGCTTTTTTAACGATGGCTTTTACGTCTTCCAGTAATTTTTTAGCGTCATAAACAATACCATCTTTTACGGTATATTTCACTCCACCAACTCTTACAACTTCATTTTTATCATTTACTTTTATTGCACCTGTGCCATAGAGCGTCTTCAAGTTGGCCAATGGATTTTCTTCCATAATCGCAAAATCCGCCAATTTGCCAACTTCCACAGAGCCTATTTCTTTGTCCATTCCCAACGCCTCTGCACCTTTAATAGTAGCAGCTCTTATAACTTCCAATGGATGAAAGCCCGCCTCACGTAGCAATTCCAATTCACGGATATACGCAAAACCGTACAATTGATAGATAAATCCAGAATCGGAACCAGTCGTTACTCTGCCGCCTTTATTTTTGTACTCATTCACAAACCGCATCCAAATTCTATAATTTTCTTTCCATTGCACTTCTTGCTCTGTTCCCCAATTGAGCCAATAGCTACCATGAGAAATACGACTAGGGCCATAAAAACGCCAAAGCGACGGTAAGGTGTACTCATCGTGCCATTCGGCTCTGCGAGCCAGCATGAGCTCTCTGTTAGCTTCATAAATGTTAAAAGTAGGATCGAGTGTAAAATCTAATTTTAATAGCTCATCCATCACTTTATACCATTTTTCTGAGCCTGGCTCGGCAGCCTGTTTCCAAAGTTTTCCGGCTTCCTCAAACCTGTGTTGCTCGTTGTTGTAGTTATAATCGGCAGGATAGTTTTGTAAAGTTCTTTCATCAAAAAGTGCCTCTGGCAGTCCATACCAATGCTCCATTGATGTCAATCCTGCCTTTGCGGTAGCCAAAACGTTCATCCTTGCCACTTCTAGCTGTGCATGATGACATGCCGAACGCAAACCCAGCAATTTGTTTTCGCCTAATGCAGCCCTAAAAACATCAGGCTCAGCACCAAAAAATTTTATACCATCAGCACCTTTCTTAGCGTTGTTTCTTACCCATTCTTTAGCTTGCTCTGGCGTAGTTATAGGTTTGTCTGAGCCCATTCCGAATGCTGTATAGGCCAATATTCTTGGAGCAACAATCTCATTTTTAAGGCTTTTTTGTTTGTGGCTTAATGTCCAGTCCAGCCCATTTCCAGCTGAGGGGTCACGAATGGTGGTGATACCATGTCCCATCCAAAGTTTAAAGACATATTCAGACGGTGTGCCTTGTGAACTGCCGCCAATGTGGCCATGCATATCCACAAAACCTGGCGTAAGATACATCCCCGTACAATCCAATTCTTTATCACCAGCTTCGGCTTTTGGCCTACGTTTTGGATCTATCGGAACGCCAGGATACCCCACTTGCTTTATCTCTTTTATGCGGTTTTTTTCTACTACAATATCGACAGGACCTACCGGTGGTGCACCAGTGCTGTTTACCAAAGTCACTCCTCTGATGATGAGTTTATTATATGGCCCGTCTCCTTCAGTTCTGTTGGGGGCGTCTTTTATTTGGGCAAAGGAAAAAAATGGGACAAAAAGGCAAATTGAGATAAGTTTTTTCATTGTAGATGAGGCAAGGTAATTTGATGACCTCAATTTATAAAAAAACTTTGAGAAAGGTAGATTTTGAGCAAAAAAAAGACCTTTGGATTGCTCCAAAGGTCTTTTTTTATTATTTCGAAAAAATATCAATCTACATATTCTCTCTTACGTGGCTCGGCCATTCTACGGGCGTTGGCTGCTTCTATCTCTTCTACAGTGTTTACCTGTATGTTTTGATAAGTTCTACGGCCAGTACCTGCTGGTATCAAGTGACCAACGATTACGTTTTCTTTCAAGCCCGCCAATTCGTCACGCTTACCTTTTACAGCAGCTTCTGACAATACTTTAGTGGTCTCTTGGAACGATGCCGCAGATATAAACGACTCAGTACCCAAAGACGCAGTGGTGATACCTTGCAATATCACTTGAGATACAGCTGGTTGAGCATCTCTTACGGTCATTTGTTTTTTGTCCTCACGTTTTAATCTACCGTTTTCGTCTCTAAACTCGCGGTTTGTGATGATCTGACCAGGTTTGAAGTTTTCAGATGCACCAGCATCCATTACTACTTTCTTGTCTATGATTCTATCGTTTTCTTCTCTGAAAGTCCATTTATCAACGGCTTGCATTTCAAGGAACATCGTATCACCAGCGTCAAGAACGTCAACTTTCTGCATCATCTGACGTACAATCACTTCGATGTGTTTGTCTGAGATTTTCACACCTTGCTGACGATATACGGCTTGCGTTTCGTCTACCAAATACTCCTGAACGGCAGTTGGTCCTTTGATTCTCAAGATGTCGGCTGGCGTAATGGCTCCGTCAGAAAGTGGCTCACCTGCACGGATGTAATCACCTTCTTGCACCAAGATTAGTTTAGAAAGTGATACCATATATTTCATTTTGGTACCGTCTTTTGCTTCTACAAATATCTCTCTGTTACCACGCTTGATCGTTCCGTAAGAAACTACACCGTCGATTTCAGAAACCACAGCCGGGTTTGAAGGGTTACGTGCTTCGAAAAGCTCGGTTACCCTTGGAAGACCACCCGTGATGTCACGGTTCATATTGATAGCTCTTGGTATTTTTGCCAAAATCTGTCCAGCCTTTATTTGTTGTCCGTCTTCTACCATCAATCGGGCATTAACAGGAAGGTTATACTCCTTGTCTTCGTCGCCACCAGTTTTAATAATAATTGATGGGTTTTTAGCTCTGTCTTTAGAGTCTGTGATTACTTTATCACGGAAACCAGTTTGCTCATCGGCTTCTTCACGGAAAGTAATACCTTCTTCTATCGAGTCATATTCTGCAACTCCATCAAACTCAGACAAGATAACGGCGTTGAACTGATCCCAGTGACATATAGGCTCACCTTTGGCGATTTTCTGACCGTCCTTCACTTGTAAAGTTGAACCGTAAGGCACGATGTTAGAAATCAAGATTTGCTTGGTAGTTTCGTCGATGATTCTTACTTCACCTCTACGACCTATAACGATAGTAGCTGGATTTCCTTCTTTGTCAACAGACTCTACAGTTCTGATGTCGTCAAAATCAAGTTTACCGTTGAATTTGGCTTTGATATTGGCTTCTACTGACACGTTCATGGCTGTACCACCAGTGTGGAAAGTACGAAGTGTAAGCTGAGTACCTGGCTCACCAATAGATTGTGATGCAATAACACCCACGGCTTCACCCACATCGGCCATACGACCAGACGCCAAGTTTCTTCCGTAACATTTACCACAAACGCCTGTTTTGGTTTCGCAAGTAAGTGCCGAACGTATTTCGATAGTTTCTATCGCAGTTTCATCAATTCTCTCTGCTATTTCTTCAGTGATTTCTTCTCCAGCCAACAGAATGAGCTCTTTTGTGATTGGATCAATGATATCATGAACTGAAGCTCTACCCAAAATCCTTTCAGACAATGGCTCGATGATGTCGTCGTTTTCTTTTAAAGCCGACACGTTGATACCTCTTAATGTACCACAGTCTACTTCGTTGATAACTACGTCTTGGGCTACGTCATGCAAACGACGAGTCAAGTAACCAGCATCAGCAGTTTTTAGGGCTGTATCGGCCAAACCTTTACGGGCACCGTGTGTAGAGATAAAGTACTCAAGAACGTCTAAACCTTCTTTAAAGTTAGAAAGGATAGGGTTCTCGATGATTTCACCTACAGAACCAGCAATGTTTTTCTGTGGCTTAGCCATCAAACCTCTCATACCACCCAACTGACGAATTTGCTCTTGCGAACCACGGGCTCCAGAGTGCATCATCATATACACAGGATTAAATCCTTGACGGTCATCTTCTAATTGACGAAGCAATGTTTCTCTCAAACGTGTGTTTACACGCGTCCAGATATCGATGATTTGGTTATAACGCTCACGCTCAGTAATGATACCAAACATGTAGTTGTTTTGAACCTCTTCTACCTCTCCTCTAGCGTTTTCAATCAATGCTTGTTTCTCTTCTGGAATCATGATATCTCCCAAACCGATAGACAAACCACCTTTGAAGGCCGATTGGAAACCGAGTTCTTTGATTTCGTCCAAGAATTGAGCTGTACGAGCAAAACTTACTTCTTTGAATACTCTACCGATAATTCCTTGAAGTTTTTTCTTCGTCAAAAGCTCATTGATATAACCAACTTTCTCTGGAACACACTGATTGAATAATACTCTACCAGCTACAGTTTCGATAATTTTCTCAACTATCTTACCTGTTGTTTCGTCTTTGATTTTGGTTTTAACATTGATAATCGCATGCTTCGAAAGTTGTCCTTCATTGATAGCAATGATAACTTCTTCAGACGAATAAAATGTTTTTCCTTCACCAATAATTGGCTCTTCAGGAGTTGATCTTTTACCTTTTGTTACATAATATAGACCCAATACCATGTCCTGAGAAGGTACCGTAATAGGTGCTCCGTTGGCAGGGTTAAGGATGTTATGCGACGAAAGCATCAATACAGAAGCTTCCATAACTGCTTCTTGACCTAGTGGTACGTGCACCGCCATCTGGTCACCGTCAAAGTCAGCGTTGAATGCTGTACAAACTAACGGGTGCAATTGGATAGCTTTACCTTCAACCAGTTTTGGTTGGAAAGCTTGAATACCCAAACGGTGAAGCGTAGGAGCACGATTTAGCATAACTGGGTGTCCTTTCAATACGTTCTCAAGGATATCCCAAATCACTGCATCTTTACGATCTACAATTTTCTTCGCAGATTTTACCGTCTTAACTATGCCTCTTTCTATCAATTTTCTGATAACAAACGGCTTAAATAACTCAGCAGCCATGTCTTTTGGAAGACCACATTCGTGCAATTTAAGCTCAGGTCCTACTACAATAACCGAACGGCCAGAGTAATCAACTCTTTTACCCAATAAGTTTTGACGGAAACGTCCTTGCTTACCTTTCAACATATCTGAAAGTGATTTCAAGGCACGGTTACCATCTGATCTTACGGCGTTTACTTTACGTGAGTTATCAAAAAGTGAATCTACGGCTTCTTGCAACATACGTTTTTCATTACGTAGAATTACTTCAGGAGCTTTGATTTCCAATAATCTTTTCAGACGGTTGTTTCTGATAATTACTCTTCTGTAAAGGTCATTTAAGTCAGAAGTCGCGAAACGACCACCATCTAGCGGCACCAAAGGACGCAATTCTGGTGGAATAACTGGCACCATACGGATTACCATCCACTCAGGTCTGTTGTCAATTCTGGTACGAGAATCTCTGAATGATTCTACAACTTTAAGTCTTTTCAAAGCCTCCGCTTTACGTTGCTGAGAAGTATCAGTGGCTGCTTGGTGACGCAATTCGTACGAAAGTTCGTCCAATTTGATTCTCGAAAGCAACATATACAATGACTCAGCACCCATCTTAGCGATGAATTTGTTTGGATCTTCGTCAGGAAGCATTTGGTTTTCTCTTGGCAATTTGTCCAAAATATCCAAATATTCTTCTTCTGTCAAGAAGTCCATTTTAGCTATACCGTCTTCTTCTTTGATACCGGCCTGAACTACAACGTATCTCTCGTAATAGATAACCTGATCCAATTTTTTAGAAGAAAGACCCAGAATATATCCGATTTTGTTGGGTAAGCTTCTGAAATACCAAATGTGAGCTACTGGAACGACCAATTCGATGTGGCCCATTCTTTCTCTACGCACTTTCTTTTCAGTAACTTCTACACCACAACGGTCGCAGATAATTCCTTTATAACGAATTCTTTTATATTTTCCACAGTGACACTCCCAGTCTTTTACTGGTCCGAAAATACGCTCACAAAACAAACCGCCCATTTCTGGCTTGTAAGTTCTGTAGTTGATAGTTTCGGGTTGAGTAACCTCACCATATGAGCCTTCCAAGATAGATTCTGGAGAAGCCAAACTAATGGTTATGCTATCAAAATCGCTGTTGAGCTTTTTATTTTTCTTTAATGACATTTTCTAATGCTTTTAATGAAAATGATATATTTTAAATTATACAAGAGTGATTTCTAATGCAAGTCCTCTTAGTTCGTGCACCAATACGTTGAATGACTCAGGAATACTTGCTTTCGGAAGATTCTCACCTTTAACGATTGCTTCATAAGCCTTAGCCCTACCTAACACGTCATCTGACTTGAGCGTCAAGATTTCACGTAATACGTGAGATGCTCCGAATGCCTCAAGTGCCCAAACCTCCATCTCTCCAAAACGTTGACCACCAAACTGAGCTTTACCACCCAATGGTTGTTGAGTAATCAATGAGTATGGTCCGATAGAACGAGCGTGCATTTTATCATCTACCAAGTGACCTAATTTAAGCATATACATGATACCCACGGTTACTTTCTGATCGAAAGGCTCACCTGTAAGACCATTGTAAAGCTGCGTACGACCGTATTCTGCCAAACCTGCTTCTACAAGCTCCGCCGAAACCTCGTCTGCAGATGCTCCATCAAAGATAGGAGTAGCATATTTACGACCAAGCTTACGTCCAGCCCAACCCAATACTACTTCATATAGCTGACCGATGTTCATCCTTGAAGGTACACCAAGAGGGTTCAGAACGATGTCCATTGTATTTCCGTCTTCTAGGAATGGCATGTCTTCGTCACGAACGATTCTTGCTACAACTCCTTTGTTACCGTGACGACCCGCCATCTTGTCACCCACTTTCAACTTACGTTTTTTAGCGATATACACTTTGGCCAATTTCACGATTCCTGCAGGAAGTTCATCACCTACTTCAAGTACAAATTTCTCTCTTTTGTAGATACCGATTAACTCACTTCTTTTGGTCAAATAGTTTTTAACCAATGAAACCAAAAGACCATTTGTTTCTTCGTTGTTAGTCCATCCTTCCAGAATAATATCACCTAAAAGGTTAGCTTCTTCTGGAACGTTATAAGAACTTTCGTCAACAAATGGGTTTTTGTCAGGGAATAAATTATTAGCAATGTTAGATTTATTAAACTTAACACCTTTAGAAATTAATTCCTCGCCAAATTTATGCTTAACACCATTACAAGCCTCATTGTCAAGCAATGCCACCATTTTGTCAATCATGATAGACTTAAGCTCCATTAATGATTTACTGTGATTTTTGGCCAATACTTTAAGCTCTTCTTTGTGCTTTACTCTTTCTTCTTTTGAAGGACGAGAGAACAATTTGGTATCGATAATTACACCTCTTAAAGAAGGAGATGCTTTTTTGGAAGCGTCTTTCACATCACCTGCTTTGTCACCAAAGATGGCTCTAAGAAGTTTCTCTTCTGGAGTTGGATCAGACTCTCCTTTTGGAGTAATTTTTCCAATCAAAATATCACCTTCTTTGATGTGAGTACCCGTTCTTACAATACCGTTTTCGTCAAGATTTTTAACTGCCTCTTCAGATACGTTTGGTATCTCAGCAGTTAGTTCCTCTTCTCCACGTTTTGTATCTCTTACTTCAAGGTCAAACTCTTCGATATGAATCGAAGTAAAGATATCGTCACGAACCACTTTTTCAGAAATTACGATTGCATCCTCGAAGTTGTATCCTTGCCAAGGCATGAAGGCAACCTGTAGGTTACGTCCAAGTGCAAGTTCACCTCCTTGTGTAGCATATCCTTCTACTAAAATTTGTCCAGCTTTAACTTTTTGTCCTTTCAATACGATAGGACGCAAGTTGATACAAGTATCTTGGTTGGTTCTTCTAAACTTAATAAGATTGTAAGTCTTCATATTCGTATCGAAGTTTACAAGTCTTTGGTTATCTGACCAGTCGTAGTTAACCACAATTTTCTGGGCATCTACGTATTCGATAACTCCTTCACCGTCAGCTACAATCAAAGTACGAGAGTCACGAGCCAATTTACCTTCAAGGCCAGTACCCACGATAGGTGCTTCTGGACGTAACAAAGGCACAGCCTGACGTTGCATGTTCGAGCCCATCAAGGCACGGTTGGCATCATCATGCTCAAGGAAAGGAATCATCGAAGCGGCTATAGATACAATCTGATTTGGAGCAATATCCATGTATTCAATCTCTTCAGGACGCTTCAATGGAAAGTCACCTTCAAATCTACATTTCAACAAGTCTACACTAAAGTTTCCGTCGTTTTTGGTATCGGCGGTTGCCATTGCAATGTGCTTACCATCTTCTTCTTCAGCAGTAAGGTACTCGATAGTTCCGGTCATTTTGCCACCATCTATTTTCATATATGGCGTTTCGATGAAGCCCATTGAGTTGATTTTCGCATAAGTACAAAGCGAAGAAATCAAACCGATGTTTGGACCCTCTGGTGTTTCGATAGTACAAAGACGACCGTAATGCGTATAGTGAACGTCACGAACCTCAAAACCTGCTCTTTCACGAGAAAGACCTCCTGGTCCTAAAGCCGATAGACGACGTTTGTGGGTAATCTCGGCCAATGGATTGGTTTGATCCATAAACTGAGAAAGTTGGTTTGTACCAAAGAATGAGTTGATAACCGATGACAAAGTACGAGCGTTGATCAAATCCACTGGCTTGAAGTCTTCATTATCACGAACGTTCATTCTTTCTTTAATTGTACGGGCCATACGAGCAAGACCTACGCCAAATTGGCCAGAAAGCTGCTCACCTACTGTACGTACACGTCTATTTGAAAGGTGGTCAATATCATCGACAACTGCCTTAGAATTGATAAGACCAATCAAATATTTAACGATAGAGATGATATCTTCTTTGGTCAAAACCGAAGTTTCCAAAGGAGTATCAAGGCTCAATTTGGTATTTACTCTGTATCTACCAACCTCACCTAAGTCATAACGTTTGTCAGAAAAGAACAAGCCCTGGATAATCTCACGAGCTGTAGCTTCATCTGGTGCTTCAGTGTTTCTCAACTGACGGTAAATTTGCTCAACAGCCTCTTTTTCAGAGTTTGAGCTATCTTTTTGTAAAGTATTATAGATGATATTGAACTCAGATACGTTGGCATCTTCACGGTGAATAATCACCGATTTTGCTTGTGTATCCAAAATAAGATCAACGTCATTTTCAGAAATTACTGAGTCTCTTTCAAGAATAACCTCATTTCTATCGATAGAAACCACCTCACCGGTATCTTCATCCACGAAATCTTCAGTCCAAGTTTTCAAAACCCTCGCTGCCAGTCTACGACCAACAACTGCTTTTAGGTTTTCTTTTGTTGAGGTAATCTCTTCTGACAATCCGAATAAATCCAAGATGTCTTTGTCAGTACCATAGCCAATCGAACGAAGTAGCGTAGTTACTGGGAATTTCTTTTTACGGTCGATGTAAGCATACATGACGTTGTTTACGTCAGTTGAGAATTCGATCCATGAACCCTTCATAGGTATTACCCTAGCAGAGTAAAGTTTGGTACCGTTGGTATGCTTGCTCATAGAGAAAAACACGCCTGGCGAACGGTGCAATTGCGATACAATTACCCTTTCTGCACCATTGATTACGAATGAACCACGGCCAGTCATGTAGGGGATATTTCCCAAGAACACTTCTTGCTCGATAGTTTCAAACTCCTCATTATCAGAGTCATTACAAAGCAATCTTAATTTTGCTTTCAATGGCACTGAGTAAGTTAGGCCTCTGTCGATACACTCATCTACAGAGTATTTTGGTTGGTCGATTGTGTAATCAACGAACTCTAGAACGTAGTTCTCCCGTGAGTCGGCAATCGGAAAATTATCCATGAATGTTTGATACAAACCCTCAGCTCTACGGCTTTCGGCAGGTGTATCAATCTGGAAAAATTCGGTGAACGATTGCAACTGGATATCCAAAAAGTCAGGATACTCAAGTACGGGCTGAACGCTTGCAAAGGACTTCCTTCCGGTTTCTGTCAATTTCAAGGTTTTAAATTGTTTTAATGAAAAATATTTTAAAAAACTTGATGATATTCTAACGCATAGTTAGACATATCATGAAAAAATCGCAGTGAAGAAAAACGATTCTACCCCTTTGCATCTGCCCTACGAAAAACAGAAGTGTATCGGGTAAAAAGTCTTGTTGGAGTTTGAGCTCCAAAGGTTTTTAAATGTTGTGGTTTTTGTAGCTTTTAGCTTTTAGCTTTTAGCTTTTAGCTTTTAGCTTTTAGCTTTTAGCTTTTAGCGAAAGTGCATTCGTTGAAAAAGGGTTCAGATTTGGTGAAATAACCTTAAAAAACTGAGTCTTTTTTAAACGACAAAAAGACCCGGCCAGAACTGTAACGTTCTGACCTGAGTCTGATTGTAAATGCTTTACGAGAAATTATTTAATTTCTACTTCAGCACCAGCTTCTTCTAACTGAGCTTTTAGAGCTGTAGCTTCGTCTTTAGCGATACCTTCTTTCAAAGCTTTAGGAGCTGAATCAACTAATTCTTTAGCTTCTTTCAACCCTAAACCTGTAAGGTCTTTAACCAACTTCACAACTTGAAGTTTGTTAGCACCACCTGATTTAAGGATTACGTCAAATGCTGTTTGCTCAACAGCAGCTTCAACTTCAGCACCAGCAGCTGGACCAGCTACCATTACAGCACCAGCAGCAGCTGGCTCAATACCATATTCGTCTTTGAGGATAGCTGCAAGCTCATTAACCTCTTTTACTGTCAAATTAACTAATTGTTCAGCGAATGCTTTCAAATCTGCCATTTCTATAGAATTTTATTTTTATAAACAATATTTAAAAATTGAATGCTGCACCTTGCGGCATCCGGTTAAAAAAATCAGGCTGCTTCTTTCTCTGAAAGAGTTTTAAGAATTCCAGCCAGTTTGTTGCCACCACTCTGCAATGCACCAAGTACATTTTTAGCAGGCGATTGTAGCAATCCGATTACTTCGCCAATCATTTCAGCTTTAGATTTCAAGTTGGTTAGAGCATCTAATTGGTCGTGACCAACAAACAATCCACCGTCTATTGAAGCTCCTTTAAGCTTGATTGAGTCTTTGTTTTCTTTCAAGAAATCCTTGATCAATTTGGCAGCAGCTTTACCCGATTCAGGGTGAAACATGATACCTGAGAATCCTTTAAGAACCGACTCGTTGAAAGCCGTGTAATCTGTGTCGAGCGTCTCAAGAGCTTTCTCGATAAGTGTGTTTTTCACTACCATGTATTCTATACCTCTGTCGAAACAAAGACGTCTAAGTTTGTTGGTTTTAGCAACAGACATACCGCTTGCATCTGTGATATAGAAATAAGGAATGTTGGCAAACTTTTCGGTAAGACTCTCGATAATGAGTGCTTTTTCTTCTCTTCTCATGATTACAGTCCTATTATAGTTGATTTGTCAATCTGAATACCTGGACTCATGGTGCTAGACAAAGCTATGCCTTTTACATAAGTACCTTTTGCTGAAGAAGGCTTAAGCTTAACCAATGTTTGGATAATCTCATTTGCGTTATCAGCAATCTTGCTTGCATCGAAAGAAACTTTCGCTATACCTGCGTGGATAATACCTGTTTTGTCAACTTTAAAGTCGATTTTACCAGCTTTCACCTCTGTTACTGCTTTACCTACCTCTAGCGTTACTGTGCCCGATTTAGGGTTTGGCATCAAGCCTCTTGGACCTAATATTTTACCTAAACGACCTAGTTTCGCCATTACAGTTGGCATAGTTATAATCACGTCGATATCTGTCCAGCCTTTTTCGATTTTTGAAATGTACTCGTCTAGACCTACATAGTCAGCACCCGCTGCTTTAGCCTCTTCTTCCTTGTCAGGAGAACAAAGAACTAATACGCGAACAGTTTTACCAGTACCGTGAGGAAGTGCAACAACTCCACGAACCATTTGGTCTGCTTTACGAGGGTCAACACCTAATCTAACGTCAATATCAATTGATGAGTCAAATTTGGTGTAAGAGATTTGTTTCAAAATTTCAGCTGCTTCTACCAAACTGTACGATTTTGTCGCATCAAACTTCGATAGAGCCTCTTTTCTTTTTTTGCTTATTCTAGCCATAATTTTGGTAATTAACGTCATGCTCTAGGCATGACTCCCATTTTGTTTAATTAATTAAAACGGACTTTCACCTGTAATGGTGAGGCCCATGTTTGCTGCAGTACCTACTATCATTTTCATAGCAGATTCTATTGTAAAGCAGTTAAGGTCTGGCATTTTAGTTTCGGCAATTGCCTTAACTTGATCCCATGATACCGACCCCACTTTGTTACGGTTTGGTTGGTCTGAACCTTTCTTCACTTTAGAAGCCTCTATAAGCAATACAGCCGTAGGAGGGGTTTTTATAACGAACTCAAATGATTTGTCTGTATAGTATGTAATCAATACAGGAACCACCTGGCCCATTTTATCTTGTGTTCTAGCATTGAACTGCTTACAGAACTCCATGATATTGATACCCTTCGAACCCAAAGCTGGACCAATAGGAGGTGCTGGGTTGGCTTGGCCACCCTTAGCTTGTAATTTTAAGTATCCTGCGATGTCTTTCGCCATTGTCTTTTTACATTTAAAAATTTGAGAAATACGAACTAACGAACTCAATCTACCGCCATAGCTTTGTAGTCACAATCCAAAGCCTGAAAAACAGATGGTCATCCGATTCTCCAAAGTTTTTTCTCTTACTCCTCAGGGGAAGCCTAACATATTGATAATATGACAAGAGACAGAGAAAAACTTCGCCAAAATGGACAAGATGCCCAAAATGGACTGCAAAGGTAGAAAATTATTTTTTTAATGCAAAAGTTTTTTGGGAAATATGTTGAGGAAATTTATGAGATGTTTGTATGATTACAAACTTTGACGTTGATAACCATCGAGAAGGTTAAAAATCGTCTAAATTTCGTTCCAACTCCTCACTCTTCATAAACAAAAAGGCCCAGCCAATGTACATAAGAATGCCAGTCGGCATTTGGCCCAATATACCATTGCCGTAGCTGGCCATATATATGCCAATCATTCCTGAAAAAATAGCAATGAGTTTTTGTCTCAAAGGGCTAATGGGCATTTTCCACAAAACTATACCTGCTTTTATGGCAATAAAAAACAAAATAGCCAGGTGAAGGGTAAGACCAATCATCCCTTCTTCAGCCCATATTTTTACAAACCAACTGTCGGTGGGTGTTTGGGCCAAAAATGAGTTGGGGCTAAATCTTAAACCCCAGCTTCCAGCAGATCCTATACCTCCACCAAAAGGCCGAGATGCCAAATATGCGGAAAGCTTTCTTTGGTTTTCTAATCTTACAAGCAAAGAAGCGTCGTTGGGGTCAAGAGCCGTTCTCATTCTATTTACCGCATAAACTCCTTGTGCAATGGTAGTAAATTTTAAGAAAACAAAAACTGCGGCTCCAGCTATTATTCCTGCACCAAAAACTCTGAAGTTTTTGCTGAGGAGAAAATATGTCATAAAACCCAAAGCAGGGACTGCCATAGCTCCACGTGTTCCTGAAATCATCATACCATAGAGTGAGAGAAAAAAAGCCACCAAATAAAATATATTTCTTCGAAGTGAAAGCTTCTTTCCCAAAAACAAAATCATAGAAACCACCATAGCGTGACCTTGAGCGGCACCGAATTGGCCTGCATCTGAGTAAAAAGAAAACACACGAAGCTTACCAAACAATATATGTTGCTTACCTGGGCCTCCATCTAACCAAGCTTGTTCAAAACTATCTACTCCAATTACTAGCTGTTTGATTCCAACTAATGTACCCAAAACAGACATAATCAACCAAATGTGAAGAAACTTATCGAGATCTTTTTTGGAGTCAAACAAGACAAATACTAATGGGATGGACAACAACATATAAAGGGACACTCCTCGCATAGCATAAAACCACGCTTCAAAACTTCTGGCCTCTGGGTTAAGAATTTGAAAAAAACTATACGCCATCCATATTATGGCCGCATATGTTAGACCATTCTTGGCTTTTGCCCATTCATATTTTTCTTTTTTAAAATATATAGCCAAGTAGGTAAGAACTAAAATAGCATCAATAGCTAAACCCAAGGGAGCGTTAATGTAGCGTGTGAGCCCATTTGCAGCAAAACCCATAAACACCGTGCTATATAAGCCAAACTTAGGAAAGGTAAAAAGTAAGTACAAAAAGTACATTAAAAATGGCAAAATCAATAGCGTCAGACCTATGATAATGCCGAGTTTGGATAAAGCATACGAGATAGCAAAAGCAAATGCTATGATACACAGTAAAATTGGAATCTTTCTAAGAGTATTATTACTTGGAGTTTGCTGGAATGAAAAATTCGACATTTTGCTCACTAAGTTTTTTGTTCATAAAAAACAATCCAACAAAAATGCCAAACAAAGTATTGACTACTGTCACCATAGCAACTGCAGACAAATTTAAATGATGAGAAAGGATGTACCAATCTCCAAAAATATTCAAAGAAGCCATTAAAACAACCTTCATACTATTAATATGGGGCAAATTGACACTGTCAAGAGCGATACCAAGATACCTGTCGAGTGGCATGACCAAAAGGTAAATGGTGAAAACTTTAAGAATAGGAGACGCTACTACAAATCCTTCTCCAGCATAAAGGGTAACGATTTGTTCCGAAAAATGGAATGCTATTCCAAGAAATGGCAAAAGAAAAAGCGTAAAATATTTAACTTCCTTTATGAAATTAGACTTAAACTGACCGAATTTACCTTCAGAAGCAAGCTTTGAAAGTCTTGGGAAAGCCGACATTGCCCAGCTCCGAAGTGGTATTTCCACAACTTCTAATAGCTTAAGTGGAATATTATAAATGGCAACCATTGTGGGCCCCAAAAAGGTATTGATTAAAATGACATCGGCACTTTTTAAAACATTTGAAGCAACCGTTGTTAGGACGGTATATTTACTAAAACCGAACATTTCTTTTATCGTTGTCCAGTCAAATTTGAGAGGAAAAGCATATTTTAAATCAAAAAGACATATCAGACCTAACATCGCTCTTATTATAGCAAAAACCCACAATATTTCTATTAAAATTGAGCTTTTGAAAACGAAAATAATCAGTAAAAATGGAAAACTACTTAAAAAGTTAATTAACCACATTTTGAAATATTTCTGGTTGGCATGTGCTACCCACACCGACATGTTAATGGGTAGCATCATGACCAAAATAAGGGGGTAATATTGAAAAAAGAGTTCGAAATGATTGGCTTTGATTCCTTCTGAAAATAGAAATTGTGAAATGAAAATCAAGAAAGCCAAGAAAGCAGATAATATAATGCTTATTTGCCACGCCGCACTGGTTACCCGACAGATGTCTTTCTCATTATCAGCACTCGACACATATTTTACAAGGGCTTGATAAACAAAACCCGAGCGTATCATTTCTACAAAGCCCATATTGGTTACGAAAATAACCCAAGAGCCAAAATCATTTGTACTGAGTGTTCGAGCCAAGATACCAATGCTTAAAAATCCAAATCCAGCATTGAATATATTGCCAACCATTAGCCAAAATCTTGAATTCTTCAATATTTTTTCCATATCATCCAAAAACCACTATTTCTTTGGTAATTAAGAATTTGAATATTCCGAAGTTGATATTTTTGTTGCTAAACCAAGAGAATCTATTCAATCTCGAATGACTCTTCCTGTATTTCATATTTAGACCAATATTGTCCACAATTCTTCTCAAACGGTTATGATTGAGGTGATTAAGCTCATAATATTCTTGCATAATGGTTTTTTTCCCAACCAATACCCTATCTTTATTCGCCATGATTTTTTTCAATAAGAAGTCTGGCAAAAACTGACACCAAGGTAAGCCTAAAACGTGATTAAGGTGAGATGCATAAGGTCCTTCCCAAGGCGGATAGCTGAGGAAAATACCTCCGTCTGGAGCCAATGAGGCCTTAAGCTGAACCAATATTTTATCTAAAATATCCATTGGAATGTGCTCCGCTACATCATTTAAAATGATGTAATCATATTTCTCAGTCAATGGTTTTTCTAATACATCTCTTAATTCAAAATTGACATTTTTTACCTTGTGCTTGGTTTTTAAGATTTCAGCTATTTCAATGTGATTGGAGTCAACATCCACACCGTGAACTGTACAATCCCATTTAGTGGCATACCATAGCGTCATACCTCCCATTCCACACCCAAAGTCAAGAATTTTCTTCTTATTAAAGTTGAAATTTTCACTAATAAGCTTTTTGTCCAAATTTAAATGGCTATTAGCTCCTAGAAAGGCATTTTCTGCATATTGACAACCTTCATTCAATTGTTCGATAGTCATGATTCTAATATATTTGATAGTTTAATTGCTTTATTTGTCCAAGTGTTGCTCATAGCAAAAGCAACTCTTTCTGAAAATTTTTCATTTTCTTTTTCTTTTATTGCGGATCCAAGATTGTTAACAAATTTATCTGCAGTGGAGTAATAAATTAGGTCTCCAAAGTCTGATAAATCAGCAAAATCAGTAGTAACCACTGGCATACCATAGGCTAAGTATTGGTTGATTTTCATTGGATAGATATTTTTAGTAAATCCATTTTTCACAAAAGGAATTATTCCAACTTGCATATTTTCAAGATAATAACCGAGTTCTGAAGGTTTTTTAGAACCTACAAACTTTACATTAGGGAAGTTTTCGAGTGCTTTAAAAACCCTATCGTCGAGAATTCTTCCTATGAAAACAAATTCGAGATGTGGATATTTTTCTGCGGCTTTAGTCAAAATTTCAATATCCATTCTATCGTCAATAGTTCCAAGGTATCCTACCACGTTGTTTCTTGTACTGGTCGTAACAGCATTTTCAAACATTTCAATTTCGACACCATTTTGTATCAAATGGGTATTCGGTTGATTTTTGATTTTGTTTGACTTTAAACCTTCAGACGTAACAATAGCACCTTTGACCTTTTGCAGAAAGTCTTTTTCATAATTTGGTAAATGTTTTTGACACCATTTTGCTTCTGTTAACTCATCATAACAAAAATAGTAGGTTGCTTTTTCGTGGAGCTGGCCCAACAGTTTAGTACCAAATGCGGGTTGAAAAGCATTCAAAACTACCGGGTTTTCGATGTTCAATTTTTTCATTGCAGAAAGAATTGAATTTTTTAAAATTCTTGCATTAATTTCAAGTACGCTGTCATAAACTTTCGGATTACTGATCCAGTTCATCGGTATAGTTGATGGAGGCGTCAGCACATTAATTTCGTCTCCATTTCTTGAATATTTTTTAGTTAATACTGAACCTTTAGGTAACTTAGTATCTTTCAAAGTACGCGTATATTCTACATAAAGTATTTTATGCGAACCACTAAGTTCTTTCAGTAATTCTACTGTGGGTTTTTGATAGTTGCCTTCCCACTGAGGCAAACCTATACAGACGATGTCGCTTTTCATTTATTTTTCTGTTTGATTTTAACTATTGAATGCATTGACTCCTTCATATTTATTCTCACTTTTTAATTCCTTATTATGAAACTCTAACCTAAATACTCTTTTTACTGCTTTTTTCCACTTCGGATTTTTAATTTCGCTTTCTGCAACTTGATTTTCCAAAGAATCCCATGAGACCCCATTTACTAATATTTCAACAGGCAAATGATAAGTTTGTAAAATTTTTACTGCCTTTTTATCAGCCTTCTTCCAAGATCTGTTGGCTGATACCGTTAGTATGGAAAGATTTGCGTTTTGCAATATCTGCGTTGGCACGTTTCCACTCAAAAGTGGTGGAATCTCCAACAAACAATAATCGTAATCGTTGGGATCTATCCAAGAACTGATAAGCTCAGAAATGTTTTTCATTTCACTCAAATACTTTGATTTTGGATAGATCAATTTTCCGTTTTGCAATACGGTACTTTCTGTATCTCCAGAAACAATTAAAAGCACCGAAGCCCCAGACTTTCTAAGATGTTCAGCAACTTTTTCACTTATAAATGTCTTCCCTTCAAGCACTTGTGTACTACTAAACAAAATTAATGGTGTAGAAGAGCCCAGTCTGTTTGGACTAATCTTAAGTTTACAATTGGTCACAATTTGCCCAAGCAAAGTCGCCGAAATTTTCTGGTGCTTAGGATTAGCCTGATTTATTATAGGCAAAGAACCTACGGCATCCAAACCTGTCATTTCTATAGCTCTTTCAATGGTTTTGATGGTTTGATCGCTGATTTCTAAAACCACTAGGCCAGCCAAAATTCCTATGAAACCTACTAGCCCTGAAAGAATCACTAACATCATTTTCTTTGAAGGTAATTCTATTGTCATAGGTCTGTCTATAACATTGAGCTTAGATGATAGTTCTATACTTTGTTTTCTTAATAATGCTTGATTTAGGTCATGCAATATTTGGATGTATGCTCTTTCATGAACGTCTATTTCACGTTCAAGTCTTGACAATCCAGAACCTAATGGAGCAAAACGTGCATAATCTCTCCTAATTTCACTCATACGACTGTCCAATACTTTTACCCTAGCTCTATTTTTTTCTACCAAAATCATGTTTTCAAGCCAAGAGTCTAATAGATTCTTTATCTGAACATTTTCTGTGGAGTGAGTTCGAGCATATAAATTTCTAACTCCTTCAGTCAATTGCTTTTCATGTTGTTTTACTTTCTCGGACAGGTTATCTTGACCAGAATAGTTTGGATTCAATGAGTTCTTTGCAATCTCTGATGTCAGGTTTGAAATGGTCTCCTTCTGAGTGAGAAGATCACTATTTTTAAAAAAAGATTCTCTATTAATCGTAAGTTTTTGCTCTAGTTTTCTTAAAGCATTATCTGCTGCATCAAGCTCTCCAGTAAGTCTACTTTGTTCATCAGTGATATCTTCTTTCTTTCCTGCTAATGCCTTTGTTTGTTCGTAATAATTTAGGATTTGACCATCTTCTCGGAATGACTTCAAACGGTCTTCGGCCACATTGAGGTCTTGTTTTGCCGTAGATAATTGATTTTGAAAGTACTCTACCACATTTCCTGTTTCTGACACCTTCAATCCTTTATATTTTTCCATAAAAATATCTATGAACAACCTCAGCGTAGTTTCACATAAACCCTTGTCTGTGAGAGTATAAGAAAGCTCAATCATGTCTGAGCTTCCTTTTCTCACTGCTTTTACTTCACTCAATGCTTTCAAGCTGAATGGACTATTTCCGTCGTTATATAGTTTACGAATTTCCTTTGGACTTTCGTTATCGTATGCGTTTTGAAGATTTAAATAGGTTTTTTGTACATTATTTTTAACCAATACTTGTTTTCTGATATTATCAGGTATTAGCTCATTTAGTTTTTCAAAAGTCTTAGGATTAACTGTTTTGCCATCTGCCTTTTCCAAAACCAAAATTTGGCTAATAAGTCTAAAAGAAACCTCTCGCATGGTTTGCTTTGACTTTATGGTGTTAAGAATGTTCTCAAATGAATTATTAACTACAAACTGATCCTTACGTGATTCACCTGTACTTTCAATGTTAAACCCTGTTGAAAGTCCAGTATAAATCATCGCCGTACTTGTAAATTCTCTTTCTGCATTTTTTGTAAGAAAATACGTACTCACGGCCATCAGCAAAGGCACAAATATGAGTAGAAAAAGATTCTTTCGAATAAGACGTATAAACTCAATTAAATTCATTTCCTCTTAAGAGTTTCAATCATTTTAAACTGGACAATGGCACACCAATCAAAATCTCTAATTGCAAGTATAATTTTTCATAATTATTGGAGGCCTGTTCAAATTCTGCATAAGCATTAGATGACAACTCGGTAACTCTACTTAATTCAGAGATATGAATTTGACTCTGCTGAAACTCTTTTTCAGCCATCTCTTTTTGGATAAACAAGGCATACTTTTTATCCGCTTTGATGCTCAATAACTTATAGGCCAATTGGGCATCTTTGTAAGTTTCTATAATTCTAAATTTTACTTCTTGTTTTAGATATTGGGTGTGTTGCTCTGAAGCGATTTTTCGAAACTGTGCCTGCTTGATTAAGTTTTTTCTGGCGAAGCCATCATACAAACTAAGTCTAACAGCCACACCTAGCCTTAAGGAATTTAGATTTTGAAAGCTTAGCGAATTAAATTCTGATTCAGATATATTATTATTTACATTTAGTACTGCTCCATTGTTTGCTCTTTGAGCACCTAAATCCATGAAGACTTTGTCCATCCAAAGTTTATGGGTGATCTTCTCTGTTTCACCAAAATGTTCATTCATTGCCTCTTGTTCTTTCACAATAGGTGAATTTATCGCTGCAAAATCCAACACTTTTTGTAAAGGAGGCAAACTAGCCACTGAAAGCTTCTCTGCCTTAACTTGAGAAAAGGCAGTAAAAGTCGAAATCACTGAGACAAATAATATGACGGCTATATATTTCATTTTAGATATTCCATTTTACATTTGGTTTGTAAGATACCAAAGCTATGCCACGAACATTAACCAACTACTTATCAGCTATTTATAGTTTTTTCTACAGTATTTAAATTTCCATTTTTTGGAAAACAAATATTTTTTTGGAATATCGATTTTGCACGATTTTTGAATTTAAATTTGCAAATGTTGGTTCAGATCGCTTTGAACAAATCAGGTTTGAACCTACTTGCCATTGAATTAATCAAAAATTAGCTTTCAAAAATTAACATGTGCCATGAAAGGAATAGTATTCACAGAATTTTTAGAAATGTTGGAGGAAAAATTTGGGTATGCTTTTGTAGACCAAATAATTAACGAGGCCAATCTTCCACATCAAGGAGCCTATACGTCGGTGGGCACCTATCCCCATCAAGAAATGATTAGCTTAATCATGAGCGTTCATTTTCAAAGTCAAATCCCTGTTGATGACTTGCTAAAAACATTTGGAAATCATCTATTTGGAGTTTTCAAAAAAAGTTATGCTGTCTTTTTTGACAAGTTTACTTCCGCATTCGACATGCTCGAAAACATAGAAAATCATATCCATGTTGAAGTAAAAAAACTTTATCCTGATGCTGAACTTCCGAGATTTGAAACTGAAAGAACAAATGAAAATTGTCTAAAAATGACATATTATTCAGACAGAAAAATGTCAGCACTGGCCGAAGGCTTGATTGCATCAACTTTAGAGCATTTTCACCAAAAAGGAAGTATAAACATAGCAAAAGTAGAGAATGAAGGTAAAATTGTGACTTTTATTATTAAAACTGAAGGTTAATTTTGAAAGAGGAAATAGAACTTTTGAAACGAAAAATTTCTAGAGAAAGAGACGCTAGAATACAGGCAGAAAAAATTCTTGAAGCCAAGGCCTATGAATTGTATGAAACCAATGAAAAACTTCAAAAACTTAACCTTGAGCTAGAGGCTAAAGTCCTTGAACGTTCAGAATCGTTGTTGAGGAGTCAAATTCAATACAAATTATTGATTCAAAATCTGCAATCAGCGGTGCTTTTAGAGGATGAAAATCGACGGATAGTAATTACAAATGAAAACTTTTGTAAGCTATTTCATATCCCATTGTCACCCGATGAACTTATAGGAATAGATTGCACAACCTCTGCAGAACAATCTAAACACTTATTTAAAGAACCTGAAACTTTCGTAAAAAGGATAGATTATTTGTTAAATAATCAAAATATTGAAGTAAAAGAAGAACTTATTACTACTGACAATAGGATACTTGAGCGAGACTATTTACCTATATTCTCTGGTGAAAAATATTTGGGTCATCTATGGCTCTATAATGACGTAACGGAGCAAAAATCTATTCAAAACCTCATTCAACAAAGTGAAGAAAAATATAGAGGCATCATGGAAAACATGGAGCTTGGGCTGATGGAGGTGGATAATAATGACGTAATCCAGAAAGTTTATCAAAGATTCTGTGAGCTTACTGGCTATCAAGAAAATGAATTATTGGGTAAAAAAGCTGCTGACATTCTGCTTGCTGATGAAATTTTTAAAGGTCTAATAATAGAACAAAATGAAAATAGAAAAAGCGGGGAACCAGGTGCCTATGAATTGCCTTTGATGAAAAAAAATGGAGAGCTTATATGGGTAATTATTAGCGGAGCACCTATAAAAGACAGATATGGAAATGTAACGGGTTCTGTTGGAATTCACCTTGATATTACCGAAAGAAAACGCACACAAGAGGCGTTGGAAGAAGCCAGAGCTATTGCTGAGGATGCTAGAAAGTCTGAAAAACGATTCTTAGCAAATATGAGCCATGAAATTAGGACCCCAATAAATGCAATAATTGGTATGACACATCTCTTGTATGATACCAAACCAAATGAAAAACAAGTAGAATACCTCAGTGCGATAAATTATTCAACAGACCTACTAATTAATTTAGTATCGGATATTCTCGATATTTCAAAAATTGAGGCTGGAGAAATGAAAATGTCAGAAAATACATTTAACCTAAAAGACTTGTTAAATAGCACCTTACAAACATTTCGAATTCAAGCAAAAACTAAAAACATAGAGCTGACCTTTGAATATGATGAAGAGATAAATAATGAGGTAATAGGTGACGCCACATTTTTAAGCCAAATTATGCTAAACCTACTTAGTAATGCCATGAAGTTTACCAAAAAAGGCAAAATAGGCATTCAGGTTTCTTTGCTTTGTAGGTTAGGTGAGTTTTACATGACTGAGTTTAAGGTGTGCGATACAGGCGTTGGTATTTCTGAAGATGAAATCGCTGGGATTTTTGATAGCTTTAAACAGGCCAATAACAATATAAAGGCCAATTTTGGAGGAACTGGCCTTGGGTTAGCAATTGTAAAACAACTGGTCAATATTCATGGGGGTGAAATTACTGCAGAGAGTACCGTCGGTGAAGGAACTGTTTTTAATTTTACCCTACCCTTGAAAGATAGCGGGCAAAAAACCAAAATAGTTGCAGACCTTTCGAACAACATCTCAGAATCTTGGAAAAATTTTATGATTTTGATAGTGGAAGACAATGAAATGAACCAAAAATATGTCACGGGTTTAATGGACAAATGGGGCTTAAAATACCGCTTGGCTTCTGACAAAGATGAAGTATTGAATATGATTGAATCCCAAACTTTTGATTTGATTTTGATGGATATTATTTTACCTGATACAGATGGCTATTGGCTTACTAAATATATAAGATCCAATGAAAACAATTCTAATCAAAATATTCCGATTATAGGTTTATCAGCCACAGCCATGAACGAGGAAATTGACCAAGCCTATGCCGTTGGAATGAATGGTTATATTACAAAACCATTTAGACCCGATCAACTCAGAGAGGCCTTAGAGGAAATGTTACAAAAAATAACCCCCAAATCCAAACTACATGAAGTCCAGTTCAATACAAATAACATAAGTGAAAACCTTAGACATTTATATGGCGACGACAAAGAATATGCTCGGGTGATGATTAATCTTTTCATAAAAACAGTACCACTAGAAATTGAAAGAATAAGAACTTTAATGAAGGAAAAAAACTGTGATGCATTAGGGAAAGTTACGCATCAAATTAAGCCCTCCTTCTCGATGGTCGGATTTCCAGAACTTACTGAAGAACTTCAAAAAATAGAAAAGACCATAAAGGGAGGAGCTAAGTTTGAGGATTTTAGCCCCTTGATCGTAGCTTTTCTATATAAGTTTGAACCGTGCATTACGCTTTTGGAAGGTGAACTTGAAAAACTACAATGAACAATGCCTCATTAAAAATAGCTATTTTATTAAAACAAAAAAGCCCCAGAAATCTGAGGCTAAAGTTTATAGAGAAAAGGTTTATTGTATTTCTTATGAGTAGGAGTTCAGCATAACTGGCATCACTAGCATCAAAATATCTTCGCTTTCTTCTTTGTCAGAAGGTATAATCAATCCAGCTCTATTTGGCAATGAAAGCTCCATCGTAATTGTAGAAGAACTAATATTGCTAAGCATTTCGGCTAAAAATTTGGCATTGAAACCAATCTCCATGTCATCACCCACATACTCGCAAGATATTTTTTCCACAGCTTCATTCGAATAGTCTAAATCTTCAGCAGAAATTGTCAACTCATCCGCAGTGATTTTTAATCTAATCTGGTGCGTAGTTTTGTTAGAGAAAATTGCAATCCTTTTCAATGAATTCAAAAATTTAGACCGCTCAACTGTCATTCGGTGAGGGTTAGCTTTCGGAATTACATTCTCATAGTCAGGATAACGCTCATCTATCAATCTACAAATCAACTTGATGTTACCAAAGCTAAAGAAAGCGTTCGAATTACTAAACTCAGTTACAACTGGAACAGAGTTAGAAGGCAAAGAAATCTTAATTAAATTAAGAGCCTTGCGAGGCAAAATCATGGTAGTTGGTGTAGAAGACTTGATGTCTGTCCTGCGATATCTGATTAATCTATGGCCATCAGTGGCTACAAACGTGGTGTTTTCTTCTTGAATATCGATATATACACCTGTCATAGCTGGACGAAGGTCATCCGTGCTAGTGGCAAACAAAGTATTGTTAATAGCTGCTGCCAAAATATGAGAGTCAAGCTCAATGTTGAAGTTTCTGTTTACCTGCGGGGCTCTTGGGAAATCCAACGGATTTTCTCCCGCTATTTTAAAGCGACCATTGGAAGTAGTAATTTCTACGCCAAAGGTTTCGTTGCTAATGCTAACGCTTATGGGTTGCTCTGGAAGACTCTTCAAGGTGTCCATAAAAAGCTTAGCAGGAATAGCGACAGAAACCGTATCGCTCGAGTCCACCATTAAGTCTGCAACCATAACTGTCTGCATATCAGAAGCTGTCACAGTTAGCGATGTTTTATCTAATTCGAAAAGAAAGTTTTCCAGAATCGGAACAAGAGGATTTGGAGCAATAACTCCACTTATATTTGAAAGATTTTTTACTAATTCAGAGGACGAAACGACAAACTTCATGTTGTTTTGTTTTGGAAAATGATTTGGTTTAAACTCAATTCAAGGCAAATTTAAGAAAACACACAATATTTTTAAAACGAATTTTTAAAATATTGATTATAAAGATTTCTCTAAAAAACGCTTCTTTTTGAGAACTTACACGCAAAAATACCTAAAATTCTGATTTATTTACGCAAAAAGTCAATTTAAAATCCACCCGATTGCACTTTTTGTTTTTGCTCATTGTATAGTTTTTTTAAACTATCCAACTTACTATTAGAAGTAATCTTTTCTAATTTTTTAATGCCGTCCATGGCATATTCAAACTCAAATATATCAATAGCTTTTTTCACCAAAGTTTCCCAAATCAAAACAGACTCTCTATTAACTTCTACTGCATAAAATGCCACATTATAGGCCTCTAGTTTTTTGTTCTTTGATGTCAGAAAGTTCGAAACCTTCTCTATCAGATAAGGATTAAAAGGGGCTTGATTCAGTACTTCATTATAATTCTTTTCAGATATATTCGCTCCATATTTTCTAGATTGTAATTGAAGGTCTTTTTCTACTTTCTGTTTTAGGTTTGCGTTAGTCAGCAAAGAAAAAGACGAGCTATCACCTGCGGCTTTTAGTCTCGCCAAAGCTTGATCTAATACTCCCTCCTTCATCAACCAAAGCCCAAGATTTTGATTATAAATGTTCTTATATTTAGAATTGGCGTTGGCCAACAAATACAATTGCTTTATTCCTATAGATTTTGATTGCCTAATATAGTTTTGCTGAGCATAAGTCCAGCTAAGTGACTCGAAAACCGGTTCATTGTATGGGTTATTCTGAAGTCTTTTAATCGTTTCGGCATCTATTTGTGTTTTATTTATGGTCTTTGTATGGCTTATGGCATTGAAAAGATAAGCAGCCCTGCCCATGTCAAGTGCAGAATCTTTACCAATTTCAAACTTTTCAAATATTGTTTCTTTATCTAACATCCTGTTTATGGCAAACTGATTGGCTTTGATTCCACTATAATCCAACTTCTCTGCCAAATTAGCCATCGCCTCAAGCTTTTCTTGCTTAGAGTTTTCAATCCAAAAAGCAAGAAAATTTGTGTTTTCAACTTCACATTTCTTGCAGTTTTTGAGGGATTTATCCAAATTAACGAGAACACTATCTGTAATTTTAGATTTATCTTGTAAATAGGAAAGGTTGGTGAGAAGCTGACTATTTTCAGGAAACTTTTTCAGTCCTTTTTGAAGTGCAAACAAAGCTTCAAAATACAAATTTTCATTTTCTAAACTAGCACTTAGCCCAGCAAAAGCATAAGGACTAGGCTTATAATCAAGTGTTTGATTGAAAAAAAACGCGGCATTTATTTTATCACCCTGACTCAGAGCCATTGAGGCCAATGATACGTTGGCTTTGTGGTTTTTCAGATCGTTATGGGTCGATTCTTTGTAAAAAGTTTCGGCTGCTTTGAGGTCTCCTTCTACCAAATAAAAATCTGCTATGGCATTGCTAATACCAGCCTTTGCCTGATAAAACGAATAGAAATTTTTAAGCGAAAACAAGAATAAAATTAAGAAAACCGAGATGGTTCGAGTGTATATAAGTTTATTGAATGGTGCTTTATAGAGGACTTTATGAACCTCTAAGCCCTGTTTAAATATTTGTATGTAATTGATTAATACGTAAACAATAAAACTCAAGCCAACAGCTAAAAATGAAATACTTACAAAGTCTTCAAACAAATCTATAAGCGGGTCATTGTTTGTCCCAAAAACAAAACCAACGGTCGCTAATGCAATAGAAGCCATTCCTAAATATATCCAAACGCCTGACATTTGATAGCTAAACCATGCTTTCTGATGTATAAATTGGCGAAATCCCCACAAACCTAAGATGGCACTTATTAAAAACAAAACTATGGAAGGAATCACGAAAGAACTCTTTTCTATTATATTAGAATTTTCTAAAAAAACGAGGAGAACATTTGCTAAAAAAATTATAGAAATAATCAAAAACTGCGGCAAAGAACTTTTTCCTTTTTGAGCGTTCTTTGAAACCAACCAAACCAAGCCAGCTATGATTTCATGGGAAGTTAAGAAAATGAATACTCCTGAAATAATCAAAAAGGCAAATAATCCGTAAGCCGCCAAGCTGAGAGTTGGCTGATTTATAACTGAATACTTATTTGCCAAAACCAACAATAAAGACCACAAAAATATCCAAATTATAAGAATCACGGTCGTGGTTAATTTCTGCCCAAAATTGTTGGAATAGTAATAAAAGGAACCCGTAACCACAAATGCAACAAGAAAAGGCCAATTTGAATTACTCAAAAACACACTTTCAGAATGCATAGCAATTAAAACACCACCGAGGAAGAGTGCCCCAATCAAAAACCAAGGTCCCTTTAACCTAGCCAAACCAGTCAACAAAAAAGTTAAACCCAAAAGAGAACTACCTAAAAGAGCATAAAATGTCAGTGTATTTACTTCTACCAAAGATGGCATATAGCGTTCTTTGATATACCAGAGAGGCGTGGATGCCGAAAATTTAAATTCGTCATAAAAAAACGAATTTGTGGCAATAATTTTTTCATGAAGTTCACTCAAAACGTCCCAATGCATGATATTTTCAAGTCCTTGAAACCAAGCTAGAACACCTCCAATAAGAAGAATTAATAACAAGAAAAATGCTATGAAAAGAGGCAGTTTTTCGTCTTTATGCCATGTTCTCCAGAAGTTCAAATTTTCATTCATAGATTTGTAAAACTCTTTTACAGAATTAATATTTCAAATGGAAATCAATTATTAGAGAAAAAACACAAATTTAAAAACGCTAAAACTGTATATTTGCGGAGTTTTTCTCAAAATCACTGACCCTACAATGACAATACATAAAGAAGGCACAGGCTCGCTAATAGTTTCAACGGTTACACTAGCAATCATCTATAGTTTGGTTAAGTATTTTACACCAGACATGGAAGTATTACACTATTTGATTTTTGCAGTTTGTCTAATACTATTCTTTATTGTATTGCAATTTTTTCGCAAACCTACAAGAAAAACGCCAATAAACCCAAAACACATCATTGCTCCAGCTGATGGTAGAGTAGTAGTGATAGAAGAAGTTGTTGAGACAGAATATTTCAAAGAGAAGAAAATTCAAGTTTCTATCTTTATGTCTCCGTTAAACGTACACATCAACTTTAACCCCCTTTCCGGCATTATATCATACTTTAAATATCATCCAGGTAAATATTTGGTGGCTTGGCACCCGAAAAGCAGCACCGAAAACGAACGCACAACCATTGTAACCAAACATCAGAACGGCACGGAGATACTTTTTCGTCAAATAGCAGGAGCTTTGGCCCGTAGAATCTGTTGGTATGTAAAAGAAGGCCAAACCGTAACCCAAGGAGAAGAGTTTGGATTCATAAAATTCGGTTCAAGAATTGACATTTATTTGCCACTTGGTACTAAAATTTTGGTAAATCTTGAAGACAAGCCTGTTGGTGGTGAGACGGTGATTGCGGAGTTGGCTTAAGGCCTTGGCAATTTTTCATTTTGCATTTTATTATTAGTATATTTTCAACAACTTTATGAGAATTTTTTCACAATATTTATCCCGATACATAGCTTTTTTATTATCCATCACACTTTTTGGTACAAAACAAATTTCTGCCCAAGAGATTTCTGACGCGGAGTGGATTGCTAGAGATACTACGGTCTCAGTAATAGGCTGTTATCCAATTTGGAAAAAAGGTGATTCTTTCAAATATTTGGCTAAATACGAAAAAGTAAAATATAAGAATGATAGTTTAATAAGTGAAAATGTACTGTTAAAAGCGATTGTAAGTTTTGAAATAATTGATTCTCTTTCAGACGGCTATATAATTGAATACAGGTTTATAGAAGACCTTAAACCTAAAACAGATTCAAGCAATAAGAATATACAGCAAATTTTGAAAAAACTTGAAAACTCCGTAAAGGATTTTGATTTTACGCTTAGGTACAAGGTAGGGTTAGACGGTTCTTTTTCAAAATATTTGAACTCGGTGGAAATCCTACAAAAGTGTGAAGCAGTTATGAAAGCTATAAACTCTGAAAAAATCATTCGGCATGAAGGAGAAAGTCTAAAATCACTACGTTTTAGAGAAGAATACCGGAATTTGATTGGAACAGGAACTAAACTCTTTGAAAATCTTTTTGCGATTAATATTTCTAATTTTCATAATTTGTTCGGCTTAGAAATGGGAATCAATGACACACTTTATTTTAAGGAAAGCAACAAAATCGACCAACTCAAAAAAGAAATTGTGTCAGAAAACTATTTGTTTATCACCACTGTAGATACAACTCTCAATGAAGTGCAGTATGTAATTGAGAAATATTACAGCCCTGACATTGTTAAAGAAATTGCTTCTAAAGCGTTTAAAAAATCATTAGACAAAAAAGAGATTGAAAATTTAAACGGAGAGGTTTTTATAAAAAACAGATATTTTTTTAACTTTAATATTGGTCTGCTGAGTTATTTGTCTGTCCTAAAAGAAACTCTATCCATTGACAAGGAAACCTCTCTAAAAACAACTCATCATGAAATTTGGACACTGTCTAATGAGTTGAATGAATAAGAAAAGATTTTTATTCGTAAAAATATTAGTTGTTTTTAATGAAAGTTGGGACGGATTTACATTTGACTCTTTTATCTGAATTATAAATAGATTAAGAAAAATCGTACTACTTACATTCGTACCCTGCGATTTAAAAAATCACTCTTCCCGATACTTATGATAATTCATACTAGAAAATCTCTTTACCTTTTTTCCAAAGCATAAAACCCAGCGGTAGCCACCACAGCCAATCCTCCCAAAAGCAGTAAAAGTGCGGTATAACCAAGGCCAGCAATTACCTGAGTACCAAGTAAAGAAGAACCAATTTGTGCGACTGGCCAAGACATAGCGTACACTGCAGAATACTGTCCTTGATTGTGTGACTTTGCCCTTTCTATGCTGTAAGTATTCATAAACGGCATAGCGAATATCTCAGAAAAAGTAGCAAAAGTAATGCCTATCAACATCCAGGCGTATACGGTAAAATTGAGGTAGATAATATAATTGACAACCAACAGAAAACAGCCGAAAGTAATCAGTTGGAGCTTGGTATATTTGCCTTCAAGTTTATAAATGATGAGCATTTCAACCAAAGCCACCAAAAGGCCATTAATACCCATGAGAAGGCCTATTTGAAACTCCGACATATTGCAAATCTCTTTGTAATAAACTGGCAAAACCACAAATAAAGGAGAAAAAGCCATCACATAAATGGTAGTAAAAACCATGAAAATCATAAAAATACTGTCTCTCCATGGTGATTCTGCCCGATTGAGTTTTGCCTCTGCTTTTGATATTTTTGCTTTTTTTACATATTTGGAGTGCAGAAATATAAGTACAATAATGGCGGCCAAAATATTGGTAACGCCATCTGCCCAAAACAGGTATTTGTAATCTCTGGTTGCAAAAAAACCTCCCAAAACCGGACCAACTGCCCAACCCAAATTTATGGCCAATCTCACCAAAGAAATAGATCTGGTAAACGTTTCAGGTGTGCTGAGGTGTGCAATACTCACAGAATTAGCAGGTCTATAGGCTTCCCCAAATGCAGAAAGAATAAATGTAGCTACACAAAGCAATTCGAAGGTTTGGATTTCGGCAACCACAAAAAATAATAATCCGCCAATAAACAAACTTCCAAACTGCACGAAAAAGTAGCCAAAGAAATCCGTGAGTTTTCCGCCTAAATAAGAGCCCAAAATCGCCCCAAAACCAAACGACATCATCACAAATCCCGCATTTTCTATCGAAAAGTGAAGTTCTTGGGTGGTATAAACGGTCATGAAAGCAACCACCATAGTGCCGGCTCGGTTAATGAGCATTACCAATGCAAGTAACCATATTTTGGGTGATAACCCTCCGTAGGCGTTTTTCAGAAGCATTTAATCAATTAGTGGTTTCATTTATTAATCGAAAAAAACGGATTGAGGTTCAATGTTACCTCTATTTTTCTCAATAAGTGAAAATTTTAACCAAAATTGACTCAAGGCAAATAAAAAATAGGCTTCTATACTATCGTTTTTTAATAAAACTATATATGTAACCGAATAGTGGCCGAATTAGATGGTGGATTAAAAATCCAATAATAGCTAAAATACTTCCAATTCCAGTTGGCAAAATTGCCCCAAAAGTGAATGTCATGCCAATAACAAATCCCAAAAGACATTCAGCCCGATAAACTGGAAAAAACAGAGAAATGAGAAAAACAGATAAAATTAAATATCCTGGCATGCTTTCGTAGCCAAGTGTAAAAAAAACTGAAAGTGCTATACCCAATATCAATGCACCTAAAAATCCTACCCATATTTTTAGAGGTATTTTTAAGAACTCGGGGCTTTTTCCGTTGAGAAGATTTTCTCTTTTTTGAATTCTAAAAACTACAAACCACGTCAAAAGTGGCAGTAAAATTGCTCCCCACCAATTGGATATTTCTGGAAGATCTTCTCGTGCTAAAATATGGTGACTTGGTACTCCGCCATTATAATAATACCAGGCCAAAAGGCTCCAAATGGCTACTGAAACAACACTGGTCAATAAGATTTGAGTTTTTAAAAATTCATTCTTCTTCATGATTAAATAGGTGATTTAATCCAAAATTAACCTAATATTTTCATGTCAATTCTCCTGATTGAGCTAATTTATTTGGGCGGTTTAATTTGGATTTAAACGACCAAAATGCAAGAAAACTTATTAAAAAAATTCTGACTCGAAATTAATTAGCTACCTACGATTTAGGTTAAAAAACGAATTTGAATCTAATATTTAAGTTTCAAAGAAAATAGATGATTAAATTTAATTATACAATTAATAGGCAAATGGTGAATTTAAAGGAGCTTTGAATAAATTGAAATATTATCCACTAATCAGATAATTGATTGGTTTTTTGATAATATTTTTACACTTTTCAAACCAATAATGTGAAAACGATCGATAAATGCTCCTCCCCTTTTTCAATAAAAACTACGTTGAAGCTGGCTTAGATGAGGCAGGCCGAGGCTGCTTGGCAGGTCCTGTAGTTGCCGCTGCTGTTATTTTGCCCAAAGACTATGAACATCCTTGGCTGAATGATTCGAAACAACTTACTAAAAACCAGCGTCTAGAACTCAGGGCTGAAATAGAAAAAAGTGCTTTGGTTTGGGCGGTGGGAGAAGCCTCAAACATCGAAATAGACCAAATCAATATTTTAAAAGCTAGTTTTTTGGCCATGCATCGGGCAGTAGATCAAATTTCCGTAAAAATACATCCTGAACATCTGCTGGTGGATGGCAATAGATTTACTCCGTATCCAATGATTCCGCACACTTGTGTGGTAAAAGGCGATGGTAAATACCTATCCATAGCTGCAGCTTCTATTTTGGCAAAAACCTACCGCGACGAACGCATGGAAGATTTGGCACAGCAATATCCGAGATATAAATGGCATGAAAATGCAGGTTATCCAACCATTTTTCATAGAAAAGCCATCCTAGAATACGGCTATACGCCCTTTCATCGGATGACTTTCAGAGTAAGAGCTTAAGCCCTAGCAGCTTTTTCCCAAGTAACTGCTTGCTGATTTGAATAGAATCTTTTGAAACCCAGAATAGCTGCGTAGTTCATAAACGAAAAATAATATGGAACATACAGAGCTTTAAATTTCTTCCCTTTTTTCTCAAATACATAGCCTAAAATAGCCAAACTATAAAAAGCAACTTGGAAAAATAAACTCAACTGATAAAGAGGCTTATCGAGTAAAAATAGGTTGACTATGGGCATCAATACCAAGAAAACAGGCACCAAAGTCCATCTTAATACCCTATGCGACAAATACTGAAAAGTGAGCCACCCATGTTTAAATGGGTTGAGTAATGTACGCAATCTAAGGACAGACTGAATACCCCCTGCACTGATTCTAACTTTCCTTTTAAGTTCTTCTGCTATATTTAAGGAAGCAGTTTCCATTGCCTTAGCACTTGGCTCATAAGCAGTTACATAGCCTTTAGAACAAATTCTTAAAGACAAAACAAAATCGTCTAGCAAGGTATCCGTTTCTAGGGTTTGAAAAAGCGAAGTTCTAATGGCGTACAATTCACCTGCGGCTCCAACGGTAGAATATAGCTCAGAGTCAAGTTTTTTCAAGAAACTCTCATATTTCCAATACAGGCCCTCTCCCACCTCTGCGTTGTTTTCTGAAACTTTAATTATTTGTTTCTCACCCGCCACCACTCCGACTTTAGGATTTACAAAATGCTCGACCATACTTTTGATTGCATCTGTATTGAGCATAGCATTGGCATCAGTAAAAACGGTAATTGGACTCTTGATTAATGGCATTACACGGTTGATAGCAGCCATTTTCCCCTTTCGCTCATCACTATGGTAAACCATAACTTGCTCAAAAGATTTTAGCTTTTCTATAGAATCGTCGGTCGTACCATCTGTCACAAAAACTATTTTTAGCTTGTCCGAAGGGTAACTTTGTGCAATCGTATTTTTGACTTTATCCACCACATAATCAGATTCGTTGTAGGCCGCCACTAACAAAGTAACTTCTGGAAACACCTGATTATTGAAGTTAGGCTTCTTAACCACCAAATTCTTGATTTTAACAAGTGCATAAAGTAAGATTCCGTAACCCACATAAGCATAGAAAGTTATGCCGAGCATTATCCAAAAAGAAATTTCTAATGTTTTCATTATTTAGTTAAATAGATATTCTGTGTTTGAAATGCGGTGTTTTTCCAAGAAAAATCTTCGGCACGCTTAAGCCCTTTCTCTTTGAAAGCAGTATTTAATTCAATATTATTGGTAAGCTCGTTGATGGCTTTTTTAAGTTCGTCAATATTTTGAGGATCCACCAAATAAGCGGCATTTCCTGCCACCTCTGGCATGGCAGTTGTAGTAGAAGTAATCACCGGTGTACCACAAGCCATGGCTTCTATAATGGGTATTCCAAAGCTTTCTCTTAAAGAAGGATATAAGAAAAGACTGGCCAAATTGTAAATTTTGGGCAAATCACAGTGCATAATATAGCCAGGAAGCGATATTTTATCTAAAATATCCAACCGTTTAATTTTTGACAGATGAATTAAAATTTGCTCATGACTGCTTTCCAAAATTACCAGCTGAGTTGGGTCGGGATTTTCATCCACATATTTTGAATAAGATTTCAGAACATTCTCCAAATTTTTTTTAGGAGCTTCGTTTCCTAAAAACAAAATAAAATCGTTGGGCAAACTGTATTTCTCTTTTATGAGGTTCAGTGTGTCTTTGTTGGCTATTTCTCTAAAAGTAGAACTGTACGCATTGGGAATCACCTTCAATTTACTATCACTGATATCCAAAGTTTTACTGATTTGAATCTTTTCAAAATCAGAGACCGTAAAAACATAATTAGCTTTTTTGGTTATTTTGGGTACAATAAATTTTCTATAAAAATGCCCCGCAGTCTGATAAAAAGTGCCTCCTGAAAAAGAATGCATGTAAATAATGTCGTGTAAAGTTACTACATAAGGAACAGGACTGTTTAGCGGAGCAGTATTAGACGTGTAATGCATCACATCCACACCCGCCGCCTTAATAGCTTTTGGCAACCATATTTGCTCCCAATCAACATAAGTAGCTCCTTTAACTATAACCACCTTCATGTTTTCTGAAGAATGCAAACACACGTCTGAGTCAGGTTTTACAAAAACCACATACTCGTTGGTATGATCTAATTTTTGAAGTGCCTTAATAAGCTCCAATGCATAGATATCCATCCCATGTTTTTTCTTTCTGAAAATCCTTTGGGCTTCTATTCCTATTTTCATTTCGAATAAGTGTTTAAATGTGGCGTATGAATAAATACCTTATTGGCTTTTTTGAATTTCAAAATAGCCTTTACCATGTACCAGAGACTAATAGGCACATATGAAAAATCTCTGAGTTTGATGGTTTTTCTGAGATATGAAGGAATGGCCAACCACAACCCAACTACGTAACCTACGACCAATCCAACATTCCACAGAATAAACGAACCTAAAAAAATATGAACAATTAATGATATGAAAACACTACCCAAAAGAATCAATCTAGGGGGAAGTAGAAATTGCAAAACTTTGTCGAAATAGTCAATATTGCCTCTAAAAAGAGCAACAAATGCACTAAAGAAATGTTTTTTGGCAAAATTAAACTGAGCAGAAATCCACCGTGTTCGTTGGTTTTCGAATACGCCACTTTCTCGTACTTTTTCATCCAAAACATAGGCTTCTTGTAAATATGTAATTTTCTGTCCTTTGTGTAGTAAGTCTAGTTCCAGCTGTTTATCAAAGCCACTGACTACATCAATTTCAGACATAAAATTCTTGAATTCATGAAAATCCATGATTAGACCTGAGCCAATCAAGGCAGATGATAATCCTACATTAGTATGACCTTTTCTAAAGACTGAGTTGTTGATTTCTTCGCTTATGGCATCCAAAAATGCAAAACGTGTGTCTAAATTTTTTGCAATTCTATGGGCTTGAATCACTTTATTTCCTCCTGCAAAAGCGGCTTTTGCTTTATTAATAAAGCCCGGAACCAAATGATTATCCGCATCCAAAAGCACAACAGCATCAAAATCTGCCTGAATTGAAGAAAGAGCTATGTTAATTGCTTTGGCTTTCGTACTTTTTTCCAGATTGAGAGCTATGATTTGAGCCTTCGAACTCTCCAAAATCTTTAAAGTGGCCTTTTGAAGGTGATCGCCAATCACAATAATTTTGTCATCCTTAGATATATCAGGTTGATTTTCAAGACTTTTTACTGTTTCTATAATTACTCCGTCTTCTTTGTAAGCAGGAATCAAAAACAAAAAACGACTTTTAGGGGACTTTTGTATTTTTATTTTTTTGTTTGAAAACAAAGCCATCAAACTAAAAAAAAGTACATAGACAACTCCAATGCTGAGATACGTTAATATTATTATCGACATGATATTACATTTTTTCCGACTGAAAAATTGCCGGGAAGGTTTTTAAAATTAGTTTGATATCATAAAGCCAATTGTGCTCTTGTGCGTATGTGTTATCTAAGTCCATTCGTTCTTTTTCAGACAAAGCGGCTTGGCCTCTTTTGGTTACCTGCCAAAGACCCGTTAGACCAGCAGGAGCCAAAAATCTTGCTGCTGATTCATCTTTTGTAAGTTTTTCTGCTTCATAAGGTGGAAGTGGTCTATTACCCACTATCGACATATCCCCTTTCAGAATATTGAAAAGTTGGGGTAATTCGTCTAAGCTCGAGTTTCTTAAAAAAGTCCCTAATCGTGTAATACGTGGATCGTTCTGAAATTTCATAAAGGCGGCTTTGCTTTCTTTTTTTGTTTGAAGAGCTTGTTCGCTCATCCACCCACCATCATAAATGAGTTCTTGTTTGTCATTTTCAAACACTTCAAGTTCATCTTTTTTATACATATTGAAATCGTCCATTTTACTGATTTCCTTATCAGCGTTGACTTTCATTGTACGAAACTTATACAAATTAAAAATCTTATAACCAGCACCTACACGTTTTGAAAGATAAAGAAATGGCCCTTTAGAGTCTAATTTAATTAAAACCCCTACCGTTATAAAAACGGGTAGGAGTATTAAAATGGCGGTCAACGAAAGCACCACATCGAAAGCTCTTTTTCGAAACGACATCTTCGGCTCAGGAAAAGTAAAATCCTCAAGATTTTCAATTTCTTCCAAAGCTTTGGAGTCATCTTTAGAATTTAAAAGCTTGTCAATCCTTAATTTCAATTCTTCTGGATGAAACGGCTTTCCAACATAATCGTCAGCACCTGCACTGAGGCACTCAATTCTTGTCTCGCTTTTTTCGTCGCCAGACAACACTAAAATTGCAATATCCGAATACTTAGGATTCTTTTTCAAATACTTAATCAATGTAAGACCATGCTCCTCTCCAAGATTTAAGTCCAATATGACTAAATCTGGCACATCGTCGTTTTTGATAAGTAATCTGGCAATTTTTAATGTTGGTGCTAATCGAAGATCATAATCGTCCTTAAGCTTATGATTGAGCAAGCCAAGAACCATCTGGTTGTCATCAACTATTAGAATCTTTTTTTTCATTATAATTATTGTTTCTTTAATTGTCCTTTTGCCATTATCACTCCAAAAAATTTAACTTATTAATAATGAACGTATTATGAGATTTCAAGCACTTCGTTTTTTCCTAATTATGGAAAAACCTTTTTTATTTTGGAAAAATTCTTACATTTGGATTTAATTTAATATAAGACGATGAGCAAGCAATTTTCGATATTTATAGTTGAAGACGATGCCTTTTATGGCTCAATGTTGGAGTATCACCTTAATTTGAACCCTGACTATGAAGTTAGCAGATTTGAAAATGGAAAAAGTTTTGTAGATAACTTATACAAAAGACCTTAAGTTATAACACTGGACTACTCTCTTCCAGATATTGATGGAGAGACAATTCTAAAGAAAATCCAAAAAGACCATCCTGAAATTCCAGTAATAATAATTTCGGGCCAAGAAAACATTACCACGGCTGTCCAATTGCTCAAGCTAGGGGCTTATGACTACATAGTAAAAGATGAAAACACCAAAGACAGACTCTGGAATTGTCTATTAAAAATAAGAGAAACCAAAGAACTCAAAGAGGAGATAACACTTTTAAGAGAAGAGGTTCGCGAAAAATATGAGTTTACCAATAGTATTAGAGGCAATAGTCCTCCTTTAAAGCGTGTATTTGGCTTAATGGAAAAGGCAGCTCAAAGCCAGATAAATGTATCCATTTATGGAGAAACGGGTACTGGTAAAGAATTGGTGGCTAAGTCTATTCACTTCAACTCTGGAAGAAGTAAGAAACCATTTGTAGCTGTAAACATGTCGGCTATCCCAAGAGAACTAGTTGAAAGTGAGCTATTTGGCCATGAAAAAGGGGCCTTCACTGGAGCTATGAGTAGGCGAACAGGGAAATTTGAGGAAGCCAATGGAGGTACTTTGTTTCTAGATGAAATTGGAGAAATGGATATTACAATCCAAGCAAAAATTTTGAGAGCCCTACAAGAACAAGAAATAGTTAGAGTGGGTGGTAATTCAACAGTTAAATTTGATGCTAGGATTATTGTTGCCACCCACAGAAACCTTGCTGAAGAGGTTCAAAAAGGTACCTTTAGAGAGGACCTATACTACAGGCTTTTAGGCCTCAACATTCAACTTCCTGCTCTACGCGAAAGAGGAAATGATATCATGATTTTGGCTAAATTTTTCGCAGAAGATTACTGCAAAAAGAATAAACTACCAGAAATTTCACTAACAAACGAAGCTTCACAGAAACTGCTACAATACGGTTTCCCTGGAAATATAAGAGAGCTAAAAGCCATAATAGAACTTGCTTGCGTGATGGCCACAGACAACAATATAAGTGTGGAAGACATCAGTTTTAATTCTTTAAAACCTGAAGGTTCGTTCTTGTTAGAAGAACTTACCCTAAAAGAGTATAATAAACGAATCCTTAGGCACTTTTTAGACAAATACGATAATGATGTCTTACTCGTAGCTGATAAACTGGATATTGGTAAATCTACTATCTACAATATGTTAAAAAGTGGAGAACTGTAAATCCCAAAAATAGACTTTCTTCCATATTTTGGAATGTTAAATACTTATAAATAACTAGTTTTCAACTAAGTACTAATACGGCACATTTTCTGTTAGATAAAATCATTAACAAAACTTTGGATAAATGTATTTCAGCAGTTTTTCAGACATTTCTTTCTCAAATATTGCGAATGCAGCAAAACCAACGAATTATCATCTGGTTTTTGTTGCAGAAAATTCTGCTGACGAAGCCCAGTTGGTCATTGATTCCTTTAATAGCCACAATTTAAAACTCTTTGGGGGCATTTTTCCTACAATTTTCTCCGACTTACAAAATTACGATACTGGCTTTCTGATTTTACAGATTCCACCTGTAGAACAAGTCATTAGGCTTTCTGCCAAAGATGATAATTTCTACGATACAAATGTGGACCTTGATACAGTTGGCACAGCTATTTTGTTAACAGACGGATTGATGGGTGAAACGGATTCATTTCTTCGAAAAATATACAACTTTTTCGGCAATCAAATGAACATCGTAGGAGGCGGTGCTGGTTTCATAACACTTAAACAAGAGCCATGTATTTTTACCAATGAGGGTATTTTTCAAGACGGTGGAGTGATGGCTCTTTTGAAATCTCAGAGCCAAATTGGTGTTAAACATGGTTGGGAAGTTTTTGATGGGCCGTTTATTGCAACTTCAACCGAAAAAAACATTATTAAAGAACTCAATTGGCGACCTGCGTTTGAAGTCTATAAAGAAGCCATAGAAGGTAATTCGAATTATGCCTTTAAAGAAGGCAACTTCTTCGATATAGCCAAAGTTTTCCCCTTTGGAATTTACAAAGAAGGTACTGAATTTGTTGTTCGTGATCCTTTCATTTTAAATGAAGATAGTTCCATCACGTGTATTTCTGAAATTCCTGAAAACTCTATGCTTCAAATTCTTACCGGTAATCCCAATACGTTAATAAATGCGGCCAAAGAAGTGGCAGAGATGACTATCAATCCAAAAACACATTCTTGTCTGTTGATTTTTGATTGCATAACCCGCGTGATGTATCTCAACGAACGATTTAAAGATGAATTAGAAGCCATGAAAACTGTTTTTGAGCCTGAGGGTTCAAAGATCAGAGGAGTGGCTACTTTAGGTGAAATAGCTTCCAACGGCATGGGATTTGTTGAATTCTACAATAAAACTATCGTGGCGTGTAGCCTCAATTCCTGATGGAGACCAAACTTGAAATAGTTAGAGAACTCTCACTCTTGTACGAGTTGTCACTGTCTATAGGTGGCTCATTAGATCTAAAAAAAACAAGCGAAGACTTTCTGAAAGTCTGGATGCGACAAAAAAACATAGACTTTGGCTCTATTTGGATAGAAAACAAGCATCTTGATTTAGAAAACCCCAACCAATTTTCATTAATATTTGCACATCCTCATTTTTTGGTTATCGATCAAACAGAAACTCTTCCAGATGATTTTGCTGAAACTTTAATGCAACAAAAGGCCATTCAGGTATGCACTGAAGATACTAATTTTCAATACTTTAAAAAAGAAAAAAACATAAAGTCGGGGAGTTATTGGTTTCTAGAAATCCCAAATTTAGGTTTTATCAAGTTCTTTTTTTATGAAAAAAATCCATCTCAAAAATCATTTAATTTAAGGGAAACCAAAAAAACAGAAAAGGTCCTAGGAAAGCTTAGTATAGCCCTTCAATCGTGCTTACTTCACAATAAAGTGATCACGGAAACTGAACAAAAAAACAAATATCAAAAAGAAATCAAAAAATTGGCTTTGGTTGCTGAAAAGACCGACAATGCAATTGTAATTACTGACTCAAAAGGACATATTGAGTGGGCAAATGATGGATTTATGCGTATTTCAGGGTATTCTATTGAAGAAGCCATTGGTAAGAAACCGGGTTCTATGTTGCAAGGTCCAGAAACCAATCAAGAAACCGTAGCTTACATTCGAAATCAAATTAAAGAAGAAAAGAGTTTTAGAGCAGAACTCCTCAACTATTCAAAAACAGGAAAGAAATATTGGATAGAATTTTCTATTCAGCCTATTTACGATGATAATGGGCTACTCATTAATTTCATAGCCGTAGAATCTGACATAACTGACCGAAAAAATAAAGAAGTAGAACTAAACGAAGCTAAGGAAAAAGCAGAAGAGTCGGGAAGAATTAAACAGGAATTTCTCTCTGTTGTCAGTCATGAAATAAGAACACCTCTGAATGGAATCATTGGCATGTCCAACCTTCTACAGAAAACGCAACTGTCGCCACAGCAATCTGATTATTTAAATACAATCCAAATTTCTAGTGAAAACTTGTCATTGATAATCAACTCAATTTTAGATTTTTCCAAAATCGAATCTGGACTTTTGAATATTCAAGTTATTCCTTTCAATCTTAAAAAAATTCTGCAAAATATAATTAATAGCAATGAATTTAAAGCAGAGCAGAAGGGACTAGGATTATTTCTAAAACTTGACCCAAAGATAGACTCCCATCTCATTGGCGATGGTATCCGGCTAAGTCAAGTTTTGTTAAATTTGATTAGTAACGCCATAAAATTTACAATTTCAGGGAAAATTGAACTTGAAATTAGATTGGTTTCAAAGATGAATAATGCTCTAGTGCTCGAATTCATAGTAGAGGACACAGGTAAGGGCATTCCCGACAAAATGCAAAAAATCATCTTTGAAAGTTTCACACAAGAAGATTCAAGTTTGGGTCGTAAATATGGAGGCACAGGCCTAGGTTTAAGTATTTCTCAAAAATTGGTATCATTAATGGGAGGAGAACTGAAGCTGACCAGCCAAGAAAATGTGGGCACAAAAGTCTCGTTTATATTGGGTTTTCCTATCAATCAGGAACCAACCAGTTTACCTGAAAACTCCACAGTTTCCGATAGTGTTCTTATCGGCAAGAAAATCCTGTTGGTAGAAGATAATACCATGAATCAATTTTTTGCACAGAAACTTTTGGAAGGTTGGGGTATTAAAGTAGACATTGCCAACAATGGAAAAGAGGGAGTAGAAATGTTCGGCAGAAAACACTATGACTGCATTTTGATGGATATTCAAATGCCTGAAATGGATGGAATTCAAGCCACTAAAATCATTAGACAAGTAAACAAATACATTCCAATAATTGCACTTACAGCACTTTCTGTGGAAGAAGAAGCCGACAATTTCAAATCTGCCGGAATGAATGACTTTATCACCAAACCATTTGAAGCCGAATATCTCAAAAAGAAACTAATTGAGTACATGCTTTTTTTCCAAAGCTACTCTATTTCCAGCCCAAAAAGCAAGCAGACTAAAACAGTACAAACATATAATAATAGCCTGCTTACCCAAATGATGAAGGGAAATCAAGTTCAAATAAGGCAGATGGAGCAGCTATTTGTAAACCAAGCAGAAGAAGTGATAAAACAAATGCATCAGTACTTTTTACTTGAAAACTGGAAAGAAATAGGCTTATTAGCTCATAAATTAAAAGCCTCTATTGATATGCTCCAGATCACAAATCTTAAGCAGGAGATTAGAAAACTAGAAAGTATAGAAAAAAACAAGACAGAAAAAAGAGTCGTAGACGAACTCATTAAGAATGTAACTGAAACTTTACGAAATGTTTGTTTATTAATCAAAAATTCGCATAAATGAAGCCACTTGTATCAATTATCACAGTAAACTTCAATCAAACTGAAGTTACCATAAGTCTACTAAAATCTTTAAGAGAGATAACTTATAAAAACATAGAAGTATTTGTCGTTGACAATGCGTCAAAGGAAAATCCGTACTTAAAAATCAAAGAACTATTTCCAGAGGTAAAGGTCATTTTGAGTAAGGTAAATCTCGGTTTTGCTGGAGGAAATAATCTAGCTATAGAGCAAGCAAAGGGAAAATACATGATGTTTCTCAATAATGATACAGAAGTTAAACCAGACTTCTTGGAGCCATTAGTTGAGGTGATGGAAAAAGAAAATCATGTTGGCATTTGCTCTTCTAAATTGATATTTTATACTCAGCCAGATACTATTCAATTTGCGGGATCCAGTCCACTACATCCTATAAAAATCCAGAGTTTTGCGGTTGGTTATGGACAAAAAGATTCTGAAAAATACAGCCAAACAGTAGAGACAGCATTGGCACATGGTGCTGCCATGCTTGTTAGATCAGAGGCAATATCAAAGGCGGGAAAAATGCCCGAGGAATACTTTCTTTACTACGAGGAGATAGATTGGTGTGAACGAATCAAAAAAGAAGGTTTCAAAATCATGTTTGTTCCTGATTCAGTCGTCTTACATAAAGAATCCATTTCTATAGGAAAACAAAGCTTTATTCAAGTTTTTTACAAAACACGTAACAGAATTTTACTCGCCAGAAAATGGCGAAAAGGCTTTGAAAAAATCATTTCATTAGCCTACCTAACTGCAACAGTATTCCGTGATATTTTAAAGTATTTTACACAAAGAAAAAACGACTTAGCCCTAGCAAGTTGGAAGGCTTGGTTGTGGAATATCCAAAACTGAAAATTGGAAATTATGCACTGATTATAACCATTTTTTGGAAAATTGTTTTAATAAATCCCCATTCTAAAATTAAAAAAAATCTTAGATTTTCTCTATTAACACTGGTTTTGCTACCACTTAATAAGTATTATTTAGTTATATCCGTTTTAAAGACCAATTATAAGAATTCATAATCTAATTTGGCAGGGTTATTGTCTTTTCTAAAAAAGTTCGGCATTTTATTTTGATATTACTTTCTTGTTTTTAACTGCCATTTGAGATTTCCATTTATTTAAAGGAAAAACACAAGTCACTTAAATTCAATACTATACATTGGAAAATACCTAAAAAGAAAGTTCAACCGATAATATATTAAAGTTATTTACAACAGAAAAAAAACAAATACATGAAAATTGAACAAAAAATAACCACTGGCACCGGCTGGCAAACAGTCTATTCTCATAAAGGATTCAACCAAGAACTCTGTCAAATTGTCTTGGTTTTGGGTGGAAAAAACAATATCACTTTTGAAACTCTGGGTAAAATAAAAGTTGACTATCCAAATGCACAATTAATTTCTGCCTCAACTGCGGGTGAAATCGCCAATTATAATTTCTATGACGAGCAACTTTCTACCACTGCCATATATTTGGAAAAAACGCCTTTTGTAAGCAAGTTGGCCAATATAAAAGACTTTGCCAATAGCTTCGATTTAGGCCTCGACTTATTCAAAAAAATGCCAAAAGATAATCTTAAATATATTTTAGTATTATCAGATGGTGGCCTTATAAACGGCACGGAACTTCTAGAAGGAATAAATACAGAAAATAACGATGAAATACTTATTACCGGCGGATTGGCAGGTGACGGATCGCGGTTTCAATCGACTCTTGTAGGAGTAGATGCCAATCTTGAATCAGGGAACGTCGTGCTGATAGGTTTTTATGGAGAATACATAAAAGTTGGTCATGGCTCATTAGGTGGTTGGGACGAATTTGGTCCCGAAAGAATTGTTACAAAATCAGAAAAAAACGTACTTTTTGAGTTAGACAATAAAAATGCTTTAGAACTCTACAAACAATACCTTGGTTCTTATGCTGATGAACTCCCAGGCTCAGCTTTGTTGTTCCCTATTTCGATTTCAAATGATGCACAAGACACCAAAAATGTCCGAACAATCCTGTCAATTGACGAGTCAAACCAATCCATGACATTTGCAGGTAATTTGCCTGAGGGTAGCAAAGTAAGACTCATGAAAGCAAATTTTGACAAAATAATTAACGCCTCTGGATCTGCAGCACAGCAAGCTGTTTCGTTTGATTTCGACAAACCAGACCTGGCTATTCTAATAAGTTGTGTGGGAAGAAAACTGATATTAAACGACCGAGTAGAAGAAGAAATAGAAATAGCAAAAGACATTTTTGGGGTAGAAACTTGTGTCTCAGGATTTTACTCTTACGGTGAGATCTCTCCGTTAGTTAAATCCCAAAAGTGCGAATTACAAAACCAAACTATGACCATTACCACGCTTAAAGAAATTTGATACTATGGATTTACACCCCTTATTGGCAAAACAAATAGCCAAGCATTTAGGAGAAGATGCGATAAGTAACCCAGCGTTTACTTTGCTTATGAAAGTAGTGAGTGCATCTTATGAATCTTATGAAAGAGACAAAAAAATCACCGAACACGCTTTCGAAATCAGTGAAAAAGAGTATCAAGATGTACTTCAAGACTTAAAAAAAGAAAATACTCTTAAAAAAGATTCTATAAAAAAAGTAAAACAAACCCTAACCATTCTAGACGAAAGCAATGCCTCAAAACTAAAGGATTCCGACGATTTGGCTGAAATTATTGATTTATTGAACGATCAAATCAATATAAAAAATGAACTGGAACAAACCTTGGTTTTTGCGAAAGAAAATGCTGAAAAAGCCGCCAAAGCAAAGTCAGACTTTCTATCGGTGATGAGCCATGAGATTCGTACTCCTTTGAATGCTATAATTGGAAACATCCATATTTTAAAACAAGAGATACATTTACCACACCAAGAAGAATTTATCAGCACACTTCATATTGCTGCCATGAACCTGATAAATTTAATAAATGACATTCTAGACTTTAGCAAAATAGAAGACGGAAAAATCAAATTTGACAACAAGTCTTTTTCTTTGAAAAACTTGCTCAGTGATGTCAGATCTACGAACAGATTTAAGGCCGATGAACATCAAAACACCATAAATCTAAACATTGAAGAAAACGTCCCAGACTTGGTCTTGGGAGATTCGCTACGCTTAGGCCAGCTAATGAACAACCTGGTTTCTAATGCTATAAAATTCACCAGCAACGGGGAAATTAATATCAATATTTCAGTGGTAGGTGAAAGCCAAGATCCAACCCTTGTAAAGTTCTCAGTAGTGGATAATGGCATTGGGATTGAAAAAGAAAATATAGAAAAAATATTTGAACGTTTTACTCAGGCAAATTCCAATATTACAAGAGAACATGGAGGGTCGGGATTAGGCCTTGCCATTATCAAAAAATTATTGGCTTTGATGGATGCTGATATCCATGTCGAAAGTGATTTTGGCAAAGGCTCAAACTTTTATTTTACATTGCCTTTTGTCAAGGACAATAGTCTACCAATCCCCGAAATAAGCATAGACTCAAATGAGAATGTACTGCTCGAAGGAATAAAAGTATTGCTTGTCGAAGACATAAAATTTAATGTTTTGGTCGCGAAAAAAATGATGGAAAACTGGAAAATTGACATTGATTTAGCAGAAAATGGCCTTGTGGCAGTTGAAAAAGTTAAAAACAATAATTATGATGTCATTTTGATGGATTTACAGATGCCGATAATGGACGGACTTTCTGCTACTAAAAAAATACGCGAAATGGGAATAAATACGCATATCATAGCCTTAACAGCTTCAGTTTCTAATGACACCCAGTCTGAGGTTTATAGCTGCGGAATGAACAATTATCTAACAAAACCATTTAATCCAAAGGATCTACATGAAGCAATAAGAAGAGCCTTATAAATCAAGATTATAAGATATTATATTTCTTCTAAAATGGATTCTCCTTCGGAACAATCACCTGTGGTCCAACGCCATTTTTCATGTAATCTTACTTTTCCATTTGGCAACATTTCAGGATTTGAAATACAAATACCAGTCATCAATTCACCCTCTGAATTGATGTGGTGATAACGCATATTAATAAGTCCTTGCTCGTTGACAATTCCAATCAAATGACCCACCAATATTTTGCCTCCAGAATAATTAGAACTTAGGACATTTCCATGATGTATATATTCAAAAATAGTCTCGGAGGAAGTATCGCCATTCTGCGTATTAGAAATTGCCCTAAATAATTTCTTGTTATAATTCATTTGATAAATTTTAACCTAAAACAAAAAAGCCGCTGAATATTAATTCAGAGTCCAAAGTTCTTTAATTTTTCTTAAAATCCAGCTTCAAAAAGAAAGCCCTTACTCTTACAGGTAAATCACCCATTTTAGTAGCCATTTGGTTCTTAGTATTTTTATTCAATCAGCTAATTAAATAATAGCGATTTGAAAGTTAAAAAATTATTTTATCAAGACCAAAGAATTCTTTAATCCCTTAAGCTCAACAACTTCTGTATCTCCAATTGCCTTTGGCTTAACAACTTTCCCGTTCAACTTCCATACGCTAAATTTGCCTTTTGGTTGAGAGAAAACCAGTTTCCAGTTGCTAAATTTTTGATTAATATCGAAACTTTGGAAATCTGTTTTTTGAATAAAACTTAATGAGATTTGATTTTCTCCTATTTCCACATCTTGTATTTTTCCGTCAACCAACTTGCTTGGAAGCAATGGCGAAATATGAACAGTTTTAATATGTGCCAAAGGTTTTATTCCAAAAAACTGTTTGATAATGGGTTCCCCAAAAGCATACATATTCCAAGCTTGTGAAAACATACCATAGTCAGGTGAAACTTCATAAATTGAGCCAGGAAGGGCAAAACTGAAGGATTTTATCATTTTTTTGAGAAGTGAATAGGCTTCGTCTGGTCTACCATAGTTATTTTCGGCTACAGCTTGTACGCCAGTTGGTAAGGTCATTACCGCACCTGTGTAAGTAAATACTTTCCGATTGGTCACAAACGAGCCTTCTTCCGTTCCCGCCGTTTCATCACGGTCAATGCCAGTCACAAACATGCCGTATGGATTTGTAAATTTCATTGCTGTTTCGAGAGCTTTAATAGCCTTTTCTTTGTCTGCAATTCCCATTTCCATGGGTGTGTTTACAACCCAGTTGTGGTGCATCACAAAACCTCTTTTTTCATCTTCTGAATATGTCTCAATTTGTTTTTTAGAATTCTTGAGTTCATTTACTGCCCACGGTTTTTTTAAAGTGTCCGCTCTAATTATGGCATCATCCAAGAGGTGCAAGGCTTGTTTTTTTGTACCTATAAAATCTGCATAAGAGTTAAATTCCTCTACCCAAAAATCCTTGTTAATTTTTTCTTTGATTTTGTCTGCTTTGGATTGATATTGATTGGCCAAATTTGTTTTTCCTAAAACTAAAGCCATCTTGGCAGCATCAGCAAATGCTTTTTGAGAATAAACCGCCACATCAATCATTTCAGAATCCATGCCATGAATTTCCATCATCCCGAAACCGTCAGGAAGAAGATTTCCGTCCTTATCCTTTTCCTTCAACAGCCAGTCTAAGCCTTTTTCTATGGTTGGAAAGTACTTATTCAAGAAAGCCTTTTCACCAGTCCAACAAAAGACCTCCCAAATCAATGAAGCAAATTGTGGTGTTTCATTTACATTCCCATTATTAAAAACTGCACCGTTTGTGGATACCTCATGTACGATTTTTCCATTACCATTGGTTTTTTCTGAAATCCCATGAATCAAATCTATTGTGCTATATACCAAATCTTTACGACCAGTTGCTATCAAGCCTTTCAGCGTATATTCATTGTCCACACCAAACCACCATGGGTAATCAGGCAAACCCGCACACAAGCCTCTGCCTTGTCCTTCCACATCTCTGATGAGCCAATCGGTATTATACTTAATCCAGCGAAATCCTTTTTCAAAGTCTTTATCGCTGAGCGTTATCTTTGATTTTTCATTTACATTTAAAAGCCTAGTTTGCTTCTTTTGCAAAACCAAATATGCATTTTGAGCTAACTCAGCATAAGAATTCAAAGCATCCATGTGGCTCTTTTCTGAACCCGAAATAATCAGTGGAAAATAACCGTTAGCTTTTGAAGAAACAGTCAGATTATATTGCGTTCGAGTTATGGAAGTATTGATTTTATACGAATGATTTTCTTTTTCTGAAACAACAATTCCTTTCAATTTTGAACCATATATCACATACCAGGGATTCAATTTGTCTTTTACCAACCATTTGTTTTCTTTAAAAAAAGCCTCGTCTTTACCATCCATCATATTGGTTCTTTCACCCATCCAAACTGGCATAAGATTGGAAATTGCTTTTAATTCTATGGAAACATTAAAGACTTTTTTCGTCTTATTTTTTATCAAGAACTCAATGTAAACTGCCCGCTTTCCATCTGGCACAAATTGGTATCTTTCTATTATAAAATCAGGAGATAAACTGTTGTAAATAAGCTTATTACCAAATGAATAATTTTCAAAAATATCAGCTTTGTTCAAAACATACTTTTGGTTATTTACCATCATTTCCACCTCAAAACCATCCATGAGCTTGATTGGGTGACACCAAACTCCGCCCATTTCGCCCTGTACATGCCAACCCAAGTCTGGAAACGTACCATCTTGATGACCGACCATATAAAGCCTATCGCCTGCAGTAGCATATGGACTGGCTAAATATTCTGGTTTACCTTGTATTTTTTCAGCATTTGTGAAAAGCGGGGAAATGCTTTTATGAATGGCGTTTTGAGCAACAGAAAATTGGAGGAAAACAAGTAAAAAGAAAAGGGTTTTACGAATATTCATTATATCAAAGGTTAAAGTCAAATCTACGAATTTTATCGCATAAAAAAACAGCTCCCATTGCTGAGAGCTGCTCTTTTTATAACAATCAAAACGAAATCTCTTAGTTTCCTTTTTCTTTCTTAATAACGCCTTCTGCGATGTTTGAAGGAACAAAATCGTAGTGAGAAAATGTAAGGTTAGCAGTAGCACGACCAGATGACATAGTTCTTAGGTCAGTTACATATCCAAACATCTCTGACAAAGGCACATCAGCCTTGATCACTTGGGATCCAGCTTTGGTGTCCATACCTTTCATCATACCTCTACGACGGTTCAAGTCTCCAGTGATAGGTCCAGTGTACTCGTCAGGCGTCAAAACCTCCAGAGCCATGATTGGCTCAAGTAATTTAGCACCTGCTTGCTTACCAGCCTCACGGAAGCCCATGCGAGCAGCCAATTCAAATGACAATGAGTCTGAATCGACGTCGTGGAATGAACCATGGAACAATCTAACTTTGAATGAGTCAACAGGGAAACCAGCCAAAGGACCAGTTTTCATAGCCTCTTTAAAGCCTTTCTCGATTGCAGGGATAAATTCACGAGGAATCACACCACCTACAATACCGTTTACAAACTGTAAACCAATTTTCTTTTCTTTTCCTTCTTCTTCGTCGTCTCTTGGACCGAATTCGAACACGATATCAGCAAATTTACCTTTACCACCCGATTGTTTTTTGTAAACTTCACGGTGTTCAACAGTCTTGGTAAATGTCTCTTTAAATGCTACTTGTGGTGCACCTTGGTTTACTTCTACTTTAAACTCACGACGCATACGGTCGATGATGATTTCTAAGTGAAGTTCACCCATTCCTCTCATGATAGTTTGACCAGTTTCTTCATTGGTTTCAACTGTCAAAGTTGGATCTTCTTCAATTAGTTTTGTGATAGCTTTAGAGAAATTGTCTTGATCAGCCGATTTCTTAGGCTCAATGGCATATCCGATAACTGGATCAGGGAATACCATTGATTCAAGAACGATAGGGTGTTTTTCATCAGAAAGCGTATCTCCTGTTTTGATATCCTTAAATCCTACTACCGCTGCAATATCACCTGCCTCAAGAGCGTCGATTTGATTTTGCTTGTTAGCGTGCATTTGGAATATACGAGAAATACGCTCTTTGTTACCAGAACGGTTGTTCAATATATATGATCCTGAAGGCAATGTACCCGAGTATGATCTTACAAAACACAAACGACCTACAAATGGGTCAGTGGCTATTTTAAATGCCAAACCCGCAAATGGCTCAGAAGCACTTGGCTGACGAACAATTTCAGCACCCGTATCAGGATTTGTACCTTTGATACCGTCTCTATCTAATGGAGATGGCAACAATGCCATTACCAAGTCAAGCATAGTTTGTACACCTTTGTTTTTGAATGACGAACCGCACAACATAGGTACGATTTTCATGTCAATAACAGCAGCACGCAAAGCGGCCAATATTTCGTCTTCAGTGATAGAGTTTGGATCTTCGAAGAATTTCTCCATCAAAGTCTCATCGTAGTCAGCTACTGCCTCCAATAGATTCTCTCTCCACTCAGCTACTTCTTCCAACATATCTTCAGGAATCGGCACCTCTTGGAACGTCATACCTTTATCATGCTCGTTCCAAACCATTCCTCGGTTGTTGATCAAGTCAACCACACCTTTGAAGTTTTCTTCACCGCCGATAGGCAACTGAAGCGGAACTGCATTTGAGCCCAACATTTCTTTTACTTGCTTACACACGTTTAAGAAGTCAGCACCCGAACGGTCCATTTTGTTTACGAAACCCAAACGAGCCACGTTATAGTTGTTGGCCAAACGCCAGTTTGTCTCAGACTGTGGCTCTACACCGTCCACTGCACTAAACAAAAACACCAAACCATCTAATACTCTAAGGGAGCGGTTTACCTCTACAGTAAAATCTACGTGACCCGGAGTATCAATAATGTTGATATGGTAGTCGTTGTCCCTGTATTTCCAACCAACTGTTGTAGCTGCAGAAGTGATGGTGATACCTCTTTCTTGCTCTTGCTCCATCCAGTCCATAGTAGCACCGCCGTCGTGTACTTCACCGATCTTGTGGTTAACACCAGCGTAGTAAAGAATACGCTCTGTAGTGGTGGTTTTACCGGCGTCAATGTGGGCGGCAATACCAATGTTTCTTGTAAATTTTAAATCGCGAGCCATTATTTGTAATTTGTTTACGGATATTCTAATCCAGATTACTATCGAAAATTTTTTATTTCAGTTTCGGGCTGCAAAATTATGAAAAAAATGCAGAAGATAAAACAAAAGCGGAGTAATAGTTTGATAAAAGCCAAAAATGTGCTAAGAATCTCATTTTTAGGCAGAAAAACGCATCAAATGATGCAAAAAATTAACCTTATCTTAACCGTTGCGTAAGATTTTAAGATAATTTTTCGTTTATAAATAAACATTTCATAGCTTTGATTGACCAATAACGAATAAATAAAATGGAGGAAGAAGAAAATCAAATCAATATAGAACTGTCTGAAGAAATGGCTGAAGGTGTTTATGCCAACCTGGCCATGATAGCCCACTCAAACTCAGAGTTTGTGGTGGATTTTATCAGATTGATGCCTGGTGTGCCAAAAGCTAAAGTAAAATCGAGGGTAATTTTAACACCTGAACACGCCCAAAGGTTGCTACTGGCACTACAAGACAATATCAGAAAATACGAAGCCAATTTCGGTGAAATCAGACAATCCAATGACCCCGTTCCGTTTCCAATGAACTTTGGTGGACAGATGGGTGAGGCGTGAGGAGGGTTTCATTTTTAGGGAATTTTTGAAAAGAGCTTTTTAGGAGCTCTTTTTTTTTGCAGAATTGAATTATTTTGCTCTACGATGGTTCTTCCATCCTAGTGGTGAAAGGCAAGATTTACTTGCTAAGCGAAATTCATTTCAATAGAAATTACAGTGTTTTCAGGTCCGACCTAGCGGTCTGACCGCTAATTAATTGTTACAATTTCATTAATATTTCCCATCTGCCCCTGCCCCACCAGCATCGCCTCCGCCAAATTTAAAGGTGTCGTCGGATGTTTTGGCTTGGAAAGCCTGAGCCACCAAAATCGTCTCCAGTTTTTGTAACTTTCCTTGTTCCTCAGCCTCCGAGCTTAAGTTGAACTTAGGGCTTTTGAAATATTTTATACAAAATACCGAAACGCCTATCAATATTGCTCCGCCAAGGGTTAAAGCCCATTCAATTGGCATAACCGAATAGTAACTCCGATAAGTGAAAACAGAAAAACCAATTCCTAAAAGCCCCATTATGATGGCATTGCGTTGTTTTTTTCTTGCTCCTAAATAAAGATAAACGAATGGCACAAGAAAAGTAAATATCCAGAAAATAAGTGAAAAGGGTATTTCTACCGACGGAGATTGATTGTTTAATAAGGCATTGGCTTCTCTCACCACATAATAGTTGCCGCTCAAATAAAACACTGCCAAGGCCAATGTTTCTATAACAAATTGTGCATCATCATAATAAATGAATTTCTTCTGAGCCTTTGAAATAAAATAAACAGCGGCCGAAAGAGCCATCATAATAAATGACAGCAAAGTTTTGCCCCATGAATAGGTATTTGAAAACAGAAATATAAAGAAGAAAAAACTCATAAAAGCTCCAAAAGACACCAATGGGTCTGCGTAACGAATTATTGCCGGAATCAGAATCACTAAAAAGAGAAGTGGATACAAATAATCGACGAAATCGAAATTAAAAAAAGACAATATGCCAGTAAACAAAAAGCCAATAGCAGAGTACAGTAAAGCATTGTCAATACCCGATCGATAGAGTTTGTTGCGTTTGATTAAATGTTCTAAAACAATTACAGCAAGCACAGAAAATATCACCAAAAACACACCCATGGTAATATTGTCAGACCCTACTCCAAGCAATGCCAAAAATATACCTGAAGAAAAGGAAATTGCAATCCCAGTAAATAGAAAAAGACCAATTTTAATGAACCAATTGGGGTCATAAAAATCTTGCCTTACTTCTTCATTACATTTTTCTAGTTCGGCTTGGCTAATCAAACCTTTTTTTAACCATTCGTTTAAAGAGGATTTATATGCTAGGTTTTCTACCCAAGTTTCGTTGTAGGCTTTCATACATTTTTTGATTTAGAAATTCCTAAAATCGATTTTACGTTGAATAAAAAATAAACCACAGCACCACAAGAAATCATGAAATAGAAAAAGGAGAAAAATAGATATTGGTCAAAATTGAAATTAGAAAAAGTATAATAAGTGAAGCCAATGTAACCATAGATAATCCCCATCAGGAGCAATAAATAAGACTTGGTTTGGCGAGCATGTAATATCGCAACAGCACTGATAGTCAGTAATAAAAGTAGATGAATAAACTTCCAATCAAAACTAAAAAGAGCTGTAAGGATAGAAATAAAAGCCACATTGGCTCCAAAGAAATAATAGGTAAACGCAAAATGTTTTTTCTTGTCTTTCCATTCAGATAGCCAACCTATCAAAACCAATAAAACTCCAAAAGCTATGCCTGTATAAATAAAGTCATTGTTAATAATATCGAAGGTTTTGAAAAGACTTTTAGGTGCTATACTCAAGCCTAGCCACGAACCAGCTGCTGTTATAGCCATAGATAAAATGCCTCGGTGGTCAAAAAAATAAGATACGCCAAAAAACAAAACAGCTGGAATAAATGTAGCCAAACCGTACCTTTCACCAAAGAAATTGTATTGATACTGTAGGTAACCCTCCAAAACCAAGAAAAGCACACACGCTCCGAGCAAAGAATATTCAGATAAAAAAGAAGTATTTAGAACTTCTTCCCAAGTAAAAGGCATTCGATTTTTGTAAGAATACCAAAAACAAACTAAACAAAAAATAGCAATGAACGCAATCAGAACTGAATGACCGATGGAATCAATGTTTTGGTAAATTAATATCCCTAAACCTCCACTCAAGCACGAAATGCCCAGATACAATAAACTCCGAAGTTCCCAGAAAATGGAAACAGGCTTTTGGTTTTCATATGCGATTATTTGAGACGCTTTCTCGCTCGAAATAATGTTCTTTTCGAGCAATAGTTTTAGAAGTGTATGCATGATTTATACTCATAATGGTTGCAACGAATTTACTACAAAAATTATAGGTTAAATCAGATTCTGTAAAATTCGTATTTATAAACGCTATATTTATAGAGTTAGAAATGCAAAAAAAATGGCCTTTCGGCCATCTTCTTATAATTCTTTAATCCTTATTTTTCTGAACGACACCATATCTCCGTGGTCTTGTAGGGATATTTTTCCCTTGGCATGAGCTTGGGCATAAGGCCATTTTGCAAATTTGCTGCCTGCCACATCATCTGACCATTTTACACTTCCGTATTCATAAGAGGCAGTCTTAGTACCGTTTACAAAATGCTCAATTTTATTATTTTTGATAACCAATTTCCCTTTATTCCATTCGCCAGCTGGCTTTACTGCTTTCAAATCCAGCGGAGGCTGAATGTCGTAATTTGCACCAGTTTTTTGTACGTCTTTTATTTTGTCGGGATAATTTACATCATCAATAATCTGAAATTCTGGTCCTGAAGCATAAGGAGCAAAAAGCTCTTTGTTGTTTGCGTCTTCGATGACTTTATATATAACACCGCTATTCCCTTTTGGAGCACATTTAAACTCAAACTCAAGAATATAATCGCCATATTCTTTGTCACTAACCAAATCACCGTTGCCACCATGTGTCATTAACACACCGTTCATTACATGCCAGCCTTTAACACCAGTTTGTTTCCAAGTATGCCATCCATTGGTAGTTTTTCCGTCGAAAAGGTTGACCCATTTACTCTTTTGGGCCGAAACAGATAAACTCAACAAAATCAATCCTGCTACAAATATTTTTTTCATCTTTAAGGTTTGTTTTTTTTATAAATATAAGTGTTTTTTTAAAAACTTACATAAAAATCAGATTTGCGATTTATTTTAGAATTCGTACTTCAAAGCCAAGGCGGGCTCACTTTTGTATTTTTCTATCCATTTTTTTGAAATCCAAACGGTGGTTTTATCGCCCTTGGTTTCCCATTTCAAAGATTCTTTTTCACCAACTATCGCAATAATCGTTCCTTTTTTTGGTGAATTCCCCTGCCAAGTAATCGTTTCTTTTAGATAATCTTCAGGGGTAATTTTTTGAATAGCATACTTAAAATTCTCCTTACTTTTTGTGAAGTAGACATTTCCAGATTGAAAATTTTCCAAACTACGCGTATTATAAATGGCTTCTCCAAATTTATTGAGCCAAATGCCTATTTCGTTCAATCTGCTAATTTGTTCAGGCAAAAACTCTCCTTCGGCAGTTGGTCCTACCCCAAGCAATAGATTTCCACCTTTCGCGACAATTTCTATTAAAGCATGAATTACCGAAGCTGATGGTTTAAAATTGTCATTTGGCACAAAGCCCCAAGCTCCTCCCAATGTAATACAACTCTCCCATGGGTTTTCGGACCTTTCTTTGGGTATAGCCTGCTCAGGGGTACGATAGTTTTCGTATTCACCATGTACAGTTCTGTCCACTATCAAAATACCATCTTGGTTTTTTCTAACCATATTGGCTATTTTTGGCATATTTATTTCTTGGTCAAAATCCGGAATGGGAGCTCCCCAAGCCCTAACCTCTTCTGTTACGGTATTTCTTGGCCTTACCCAGCCACCATCCAACCAAAGTATATCTATTTTACCAAAATCACTTGTAAGTTCGTTGAGTTGATTATGGGTATATTCTATGAATTTGTTCCAACGCCACGGATTTTTCCTAATGTCATAGTTCACATTTCTATTTGGTGTAGAATGTCTATCCCACCAAAAATATTGTGAGTGCCAGTCAGGTTTTGAATAATAAGCTCCTATTAAGAAATTCTGTTTTCTAAATGCATCGAAAACAAACTTTGCCACATCAGCTTTGGGGTTTTCTTTAAAAGGTCCGTTCGAAATTTTAAAATCTGAAAACTTGGTATCGAACATATTGAAGCCATCGTGGTGTTTAGTCGTAAAAACCAAGTACTTCATTCCTGCAGATTTAGCAGCCGAAGCCCAAGAATCGGGATTAAATTTTATAGGATTAAATGACTTATTTAGTCCCCAATACCATTTTTTGTATTCGGCATAATTGCTCGAAGAGTCACGGGTAATCCAGTCTTCATCACACAAACTCCAAGATTCTATGATACCGGGAACCGCATACAAACCCCAATGTATGATAATGCCAAACTTTTTATCTCTCCAATTTTCAAGGTTTTCAGCAACTTTCTTTTCTTTGGGATATTGATATTCTGTGGATGCTGGGTGGACGGTAGATTGTGAAAAGCCCAAATTAAAAAACACTAATCCAACGAATAAAAATGAAAATACCTTTCTACAAAAACCAACCATCTTTGATATAATGTATTTATTTTGTTATTAAAAAATTTTAATAAAATTAATAATATATATAAATAAAAAGTTAATTATTACTTAATGAAATAATAAAATAGTTAACTTTTGAACTAAATTTGGCTATAAATCTAAAATATGCTACATAAAACACTCTGGATATTACTTTTATTTTTAAGCCACAAAACCTTGGCTCAAGAATATGGCTTGGAATTTATGGGCCATGAGGTAAATCCCGATCAACGGACATCCTTTACTATAGGAGAGCGTCAAGAAATCTGTTTTGATGACAGCTTTGAGCTTAGCTTTGAGTTGAAGTTTAAAAAAAGCGTCGTTTCATATTTTGGTTATATTTTTAGAATGGTGAACGCTGAAAACCAAAACATTGATTTCCTTTACAATTCAAGGAATACAGAAAAATTTAGAATTGTCAACAAAGATTTGAGTTTCTCCTCAAACTTAGGCCTTGATTCATCAAAACTTTACAACCGCTGGTCGAAACTTAGGTTTCTATTCAATCATAAAACCAAAGAATTGAGTATTTATGAAGGCACTAAATTCTTAGAAAAAAAGGTCATCACATTTAATGAAAAGAATTGCTTAAAAATATATTTTGGTGGAAATAAAAACACCAAATTTGCCACGAAAGACGTTTTGCCGATGTATATAAGAAACGTCACACTTTCAAAAGGAGCGAAGGTGGTTAACTTTTGGAAGCTCAATGAGGTTAATGGAAATGTTGCCAAAGAAACCGTAAAAGCTAGCAGTGGAAGTGTAACCAACGGCTCATGGATGCTTGTTAGACACTACGAATGGCGAAAACGAATAGATTCCACATTTAAAGGCCAAACTACATTTTATTTCGATAGAAGTTTAAATCATTTCTTGATACATTCTGATGAAGGAAGTTTTTATTTCAATGAAAAAAAATCTGCAACAATCTCTCGGCCTTTCAACAAAAAGCACAATAAGTTTACGTTTGGCGATCAAAGTTATTTTCTTAATGGATCACAAAACGGGGTAAATGTTCGCTTAAATCAAAAGGAGATTTATTCCTATGATTCAAAAACCAACTCGTGGAATACTCCCGCGAATCTAAACCCCGAACTTACCGAATATTGGCACCATAATCAGTATTTTTATCCTAAAGACACGGCCATTGTGTTGATTGGAGGTTATGGTCAATACACTTATAAAAATAATTTTCAGAAATACTCTTTCTTAAAAAAACAGTGGTCAGAACTTAAAATGAATGGAGATAGGCTAGAACCTCGCTACTTGTTTGGAATTGGCCATACCAAGAAACTTGATAAATCTTACATTTTTGGTGGCTATGGTTCCAAAACGGGGGAACAAGAAATAAATCCACAAAATTTTTATGACTTATTAGAAATTAACTGGAAGGACCTTTCTATAAAAAGAATTTACACCTTAGAATCGCCTGAATATCCTTTTGTGGCAGTAAAATCAATGGTAATTGACGAGAAAAATCAGGTTTTTTATGCCCTAATTTATAACCAACTCAATTTTAAAAGCTCTCTACAACTCGTTAAAGGATCACTTATCAAGCCTGAGTATGAGATTATCGGCAAGCCAATACCTTATGACTTTCAGGATGTTGCCAGTTCTGCGGACTTGGCATTTGACGAAGAAAATCAAAAGTTGGTTTGTGTCACCTATCATTATGACAGATTAAAAAATATATCTTATAATAAAGTTTACACATTAGATTTCCCACCAGCAAACAAAGATGCCACCATTTCACAAACAGAAAATAATGTTGTAAAATGGCTTACTATATTGGCAATTACACTGATTGTTTTAGTGATTTTAATCTTAGGAATCTTCTTTTTCAGAAAACGAAAAAGCAAAATCCATTTGGTTTCAAAATCTGAAGAAAACTTTGATAATTCTAAATTTCAAATTCACGCAATTCCCGTTGAAAGCTTAAAAGAAACGGAAAATGTAAGGAGTAAGCTAATTCTGTTCGGAGGTTTTCAATTTTTAACTGCTAGAGGCGAAGATTTGAGTGTACATTTTACGCCTTTGGTAAAGGAGCTGTTTTTGTATTTATTATTAAACTCCATCAAATGGAATAAAAGCGTAAATTCACAACAACTCAATGATTTGTTTTGGTATGATAAAACGACCACCAGTGCCAGAAACAATCGTTCAGTAAATCTTACAAAACTAAAGGTAATTTTTGAGCAAGTCGGACATATACAAATATCAAAAGAGTCGGGCGATTGGCAGATAATATTTGATCCTCTCCATGTTTTTGTGGACTATTATGACTTTTTGAAACTCACCGACGAAAAGAAAAACCTCAGTAAAGAAGAAATCAACCTCCTTACAAAAATTGTTTCTAGGGGCAACTTCCTCTTCAATCTCGAATATGAATGGCTCGAGCCTTTCAAGTCTGAAATATCCAATAGGGTAATTGACGCCTATACTTCATATTCGAAAAACCTCAGCTTTGAATCCAACGCCCAAGAAATTATCGAAATCGCCGACAGAATTTTTGTTTTTGACAAGGTAGATGAAACTGCTATGGAAATGAAATGCAAGGCATTGGTTGTCCTTGGCAAACATTCTCTTGCACTAAAATGCTATGAACATTTTGAAAAAGAATACCAACTTCTTTACGCCGAAAAATTCAATAAGTCGTTCAAACAAATCATTAACGGCATTTAAACTCAATTTGAATCAATTTAGCATAGGCTAAGGGCAATTAAAGTCCCAAAATATTTTATTATTTAATTTAATAAGAATAGGGTTTTTACTAAAAAAATTCAAAAATTAACTCAATCTTACTCCTGCATTAAGTATTTATTAATTTTAAATTAAAGGTCAAGATTAATTTGCAGGAAGTTTTTTAAACCTTGAAAATCAAATTTTACTCATTTATGAAAAAAAATCTATTCAAAGTAATGATGTCGTTTCTCGTTACTTTGATGGCCGTGCAGTTACATGCACAAGACGTAGCCATCAAAGGTAAAGTAACTGACGACACTGGAAGCCCGATCTACGGAGTAAACGTTGCCGTAAAAGGCACAACAAAAGGAACCATTACAGACAGCAACGGAGATTACAGTATTTCTGCTGCCAAAGGAAGCACTGTTACTTTTAGTTATATTGGTTTTGCTGCCACAAACGTGGTTATAGACAATGCATCTACAGTTAATGTTAGTTTAAAACCAGACGCAAGTATCTTAAACGAAGTGGTAGTAACTGCCCTTGGTATTTCTAAAGAAGCTAGAAAAGTAGGTTATGCCGTAACTACTGTAAGCGGCGACCAAATGATCAAAGCCAGAGAAACTAACGTGGCCTATTCCATGGCCGGAAGAGTAGCTGGTTTGAACATATCAGGAACAAACGGTGGTTCTGGTTCATCAGCAAGAATATTGTTGAGAGGTATGGCCAGTTTCGGTGCTAGTTCTCCTTTAATCGTACTTAACGGTGTGCCTATCGACAACACCCAAAGAGGTAGCTCTGGTGAGTGGGGTGGATCAGACAACGGTGATGGTATCTCAAACCTAAACCCTGATGACATTGAAAATATGTCAGTATTAAAGGGAGCCTCTGCTTCGGCACTTTATGGTGCTCGTGCTGCTAACGGTGTAATTTTGATTACTACCAAATCAGGCAAAAAAGGCAAAATGGCCATTGATTACAACCTTAATACTGTAGCTGAGCAAGCCATCAATTTTACAGACTATCAGTACGAATACGGTCAAGGACTTAACGGGAAAAGACCTGACAACGTAACAAGTGCTTTGAATAGCGGTATGTTGAGCTGGGGTGAGAAATTGGATGGAAAATCTACCATTCAGTTTGATGGCAAAAGCTATCCTTATTCCGCAGTAAAAGACAATATGAAAAACTTCTACCGTACGGGTAGTTCTATCACAAACTCTATTTCGCTTTCTAGCGGAACGGAAACTGGTAGCTTCAGACTTTCATTGGCCAATTTGAACAACAACTCTATTCTTAGAAATAGCGGGTTGACAAGAAGAACAGCCAACTTCACTGGAAATCAGAAATTTGGTAAAAAACTTACCATTGATTTGATGGCCAATTTTGTAGATGACTTTAACAACAACAAACCACAGTTGAGCGATGGCCCTATGAACGCCAACAACATCAATTTCTTGGCTACAAACGTAAGTGAGATGGCCTTACAACCTGGTTACAATGCAGCTCTTCCTACTGGAAACGAAATTCAATATAACGACGATATCTATGTAACCAACCCGTGGTTTGTGGTTAATCGTTATGAAAACGACGTGAAAAGAAAAAGGATGATATCAGCAATACAAGGTAAGTATGACCTTACAAAAAATATTTACGGATTGGTTAGATTAGGTTATGACTACATCAATGACGGATTGTTCAAAATCACGCCAACTGGAACAGCCTACTCTGGTGGAAATGCCGGTGGATTGGACGATTTGGCGAAATCAACAACTATAGAAATGAATGCTGATGCGATATTGGGCGGAACATTCAAAATCAATGATGATTTCGGTATTGACGCTCTTGCTGGAGGAACTATCCGAAAAAATGAATACGATAGAGTGAAAATAGGCGGTGGTCCTTTTGTGATTCCTTTCTTCTATAGCCCTTTCAACGTATTGAATTTCAATAGAGACTATTCTTACTCTAAGAAACAAGCGAACTCAGGCTATTACTCGTTAGATTTCAACTACAAAAATATGTTGATTCTTTCAACTACTGGTCGTTATGACGCCTTCTCTACCTTGCCTACAAGCAACCAAGGTATCTTTACGCCATCATTCTCTTTGAGTTATGACTTCACAGAAGCTTTAAAAATGGACAAATTGACTTATGGAAAATTAAGAGCGTCTTACGCAGTGGTAAGTGGTGAGCCTTTGAGTCCATACTCAACTTCACAATACTATAGTGTTGGTTCTGCAATTCAGGGAATCACTACTGGTTCATTTGGAGGTAGTCTTCCAAACTTATTCTTGAAGCCATTCACCCTTACTGAGTTTGAAGTAGGTACTGAACTTAAGTTTTACAAAAACAGATTGGGTATTGACCTAGCGTATTTCAACAGAAAAACCAACAATGAAATCATAAATGGTTCATTGTCAGAAGCTACAGGTTATTCTTCTCAATTGATTGGTACTGGTTCAACTCAAAACTCAGGTCTTGAGGTATTGTTGACTGGTGTTTTGGTAGAAAACAAAGATTTGAAATGGACGAGTTCATTGAATTTTACAAACATCAAGAATAAAATCCTTGAAATCAATGGATCAGGTTCAGAGAATCAGCAATTAGGAATGGGTACTTACCGTCCTTTGAATGCAAACATTGCAATTATCAAAGGAATGCCTGGCCCACAAGTAATGGCCAATGACTATACTTACCTTAATGGTAAAATAGTAGTAGATGCATCTGGAATTCCGGTACAAAACGGAACAAGAACTGCAATGGGATCTGTATTGCCTAAAGTATATGGTGGTTTGAACAACGAAGTGAGTTACAAAAACTTCAACTTGTCGTTCTTGATTGACTATAGATTTGGAAACAAAATCTTGTCAGCCACAAATTATTACACCACTTTCAGAGGTTTGAACCAAATCACTTTGGAAGGACGTGAAACAGGTGTAAAAGTGGACGGTGTAACGGCTGACGGTCAAGCCAATACTAAAAGTGTTCCAGCTCAAACTTACTACCAAAATTTGGCAAGAAGAATTTCAGCATTGAACGTATTAGATGGAGACTTTATCAAGTTAAGACAAGTAACGTTAGGGTATTCTATCAAACCTAGCGTATTCGGTCGTCTTCCAATCAAATCAGCCGAAATATCTATTGTTGGTCGTAACTTATTGACTTTGTTCAAAAAGTCGGACAACATAGATCCTGAAGCCGGATTCTCGTCTCTAATAAACTATGCTGGTATAGAAGGCAACAGTTTGCCATCTACTAGAACTTATGGTTTAAACCTAAATGTTAAATTCTAAATCGTAAAAGAAAGATGAAAAAATTCAAATATATATTCTTAATGATTTCTGTTTTTACACTTTCGTGTACTGACAACTTTGAGGAAATCAACACAGACCCGAACAACACGAGTGCGGCTGTTTTTAACCCAAATTATCTTTTGGCACAGTCGCAGTATGACTACAGCAATACAGGTTATTCACAATTACTTTTCCAAAGTATGTGGTCACAAGTATTGGCTTCAACTTTCTCTTATTATGGAAATGGCGACAAATATGTAGCTTCTGGAAGCTTTGATGCTTACAAAGGCCGTGTTTTTGAAGAGACCTATCGTGCTGCTACTAAGGTTTATGAAATGCAAAATCTTACAAAAGACAATGCAGAACTTTCAAACCTTTACAATATCGGTACCATCATGAAAGTGTTGTGTATCGCCAGAATCACAGATACTTATGGTGATGTGCCTTACACAGAAGCTCTTAAAGCAAAAGAAGGGATAACACTTCCAAAATATGACGACCAATCGAGCATATATCCAGGATTACTAGCTGAACTTGAAAAAGCTATTGCGGCGTTGAGTACATCTAAAGCTGGTCCTACAAACGACCTCATGTTTAAGGGAGATGTAAACAAGTGGAAAAAATTTGGTAACTCACTTATGCTTAGACTTGCTATGAGATTAGTAAAAGTGGATGCTGCTGCTGCCAAAGCTTGGGCTGAAAAAGCCGTCGCTGGGGGCGTTTTTACAAGTGTTGATGATAATGCTAAAGTTCTTACAGATGCTAGCTCACAAAGCAATAATACAACCGGTGCATTGAGAGTAGGTGATGATTACAGAGAAGTAAGATGGAGCAAAACTTTCATGGATTACTTGAAAAACACAAAAGACCCAAGAATTAGTGCGATTGCTGAAGTTTCACAACCAGGTCTTGCAAACAATTCAAATCAAGACCTAGCCGGTGATAACGCAGAAGCTATTCAAATTGGTCTTCCAAACGGTTATGATTTAAATGGCGGGGCTACAGACATTGCTAAGCATCCTCAATATCCAGGTGCCTCTGGTACTGGTACTGATGTAGCTAAAGTGGGTAAATATTCAAGACCAAGAACATCAGTTTTCTTGAGTAGAAGTGGTGTCAACTTTGTTTTGACATACGCTGAAACCGAATTGTTGCTTGCTGAAGCGAAAGTTAGAGGTTTTTCAGTTGGAGCTGCTACAGCTGCTGACCACTACAAAAATGGTGTGAAGGCTGCCATAGCTTCTTTGGCTCAATTTAACTCAGCTGCTGGCTCTGATGCTGCAATAGCGGATGCATTGAGCAAGTCTGATGCATTCTTGGCTGCTAATCCGCTTTCTACAACATCTGTAGAGGCTTCGTTGAAACAAATCAACGAGCAAATTTGGGTAGCAACTGGTACTACTTTCAACTTCATTGAAAACTGGAACAACTGGAGAAGATCTGGTTATCCAGCTTTGACACCTGTAGTTTATCCAAATGGATTCTCAAATGGTCAGATTCCAAGAAGAGTACCTTACATACTAAATGAAGCTTCTTACAATGAAGCAAACTATCGTGCAGCTATTGCTAAACTTGCGGGCGGCGATACCTTCACTGGAAGAGTTTGGTGGGATAAATAATCTTCATAGAATATACACTTTTTAGAGACGGAGCTATTTTAGCTCCGTTTCTTTTTTTTTGAGAGCCAATCTTAATTTTATACCTCCAAATCAAGAAAAAAATGTATATTTATTCTTGAAAAAGAAAACCCAACTACAATTTAACCAATCGAAAAAAACGTTCAAGTTGGCATATTCAACCTATTAAATAAGACAAAGAATGAAAACGGTTTCAATAGTTGTTTTTACTATAATTTTACTTTTCTACAACAAATTTGCCAATGCACAAGACTGGCTAATTAATCCTATCAGCCAAAAAGCTCTAATAAAAGTAGAGCAAAATAAAATTGAACTCAATAATGGTCTCTTAAAAAGACAATTTGTAATTGGCCAGAACCTGGCCTGTTTTGATTATGTCAATTTAACGAACAACCAACAGCTTCTTAGGGCCATAAAACCTGAGGCAAGAATAAAAATAGATGGAAAGGAATACAATATTGGAGGCTTGCTTGGTCAGACAGAACAGGCGTATTTGCAAACCGATTGGATACAAAAACTAAAGAAAGGAAAAACAGACTTTGTATTCAAAAACCATGAAATTACAGAGATAAAACCTCAAATAAAATGGATAGCCAAAACTTGGCCAAGCAATATCCAAAATCCAACAGGTAAAACGCTGATATTGAACTTCAATCCACAAGAACCAAACCTTGAAGGTTTAGAAATTGCCATTCTATACGAAATTTACGATGGCATACCTTTGATAGTAAAATCTTTGCAAATCAAAAATACTGGTACAAAAACATTTAGAATTGATAGAGTAGTAAACGAAATCTTGGGTTTGGTAGAAGAAGAAAGTGCAGTGGTAGGCAAACCCGAAGAAATGAAAAAACAACATGGCATTTATATAGAAACCAATTATGCATTCAACAATGCCATGCGGTATGACATCAGCGACCAAACCACCCACTGGAAAGTCGACTCCATTTACACTTCACAAGTAAACTATAATTACCAAACACCTTGTCTGTTAGAAATTTACCCCGAAAAAGCCCCTGGAATCGATTTGAAACCTAGTGAAACCTTCAATTCGGTAAGAACACATGAGCTACTCATGGACAGCTACGATCGGCAACGACGAGGACTGATGATTAAGAAAATGTATAAGACTGTCGCACCTTGGACATTGCAAAATCCGATATTTATGCACTTGGTAAGCAAAAATGACGCTGAGGTAAAAACGGCCATAGACCAATGCAAATCAACAGGTTATGAGGCCGTGATACTCAGCTTTGGCAGCCACCTTGAAATGGAAAATACCTCCCCAGAAAATTTCAATCGTTGGAAAATACTTGCAGATTATGCTCACTCAAATGGCATACTCTTAGGTGGCTATTCTTTGTTTAGCTCAAGAAGAATCACAGATGAGCACGACGTCATTTCACCCATTACGGGTAAGCCAGGAGGGGCGTTTTTTGGAAACGCTCCATGTTTTGGAAGTCAATGGGGACTGGATTACAGTCAAAAAATAAAGAATTTCTTTGAAAAAACAGGTTTCGACATTTGGGAAAACGACGGCCCATACCCAGGTGATCTTTGTGCGTCTAGCGTACATCCCGGTCACAGAGATTTGGAAGACAGCCAATGGAAACAAATGGAGATTCAGAAAGATTTGTATCGTTGGCTTAACGAACATGGGGTTTATATCAATGCTCCCGACTGGTATTTTTTGGATGGCACACACAAAATAGCCTTGGGTTACCGTGAGGTGAACTTCTCCCTTAGCCGCGAGCAACAACGCATCTTAAACCGCCAAAATATTCATGACGGTACTATCGAAAAAACCGCTGCCATGAGTTGGGGATTTGTTCCACTTACTCGTTATCAAGGTGGAGGTCCAGAAGCGGTTTTGGAGCCTCTAGAAGAACATCTGGAAGACTATAAACAACTTATGATGCAATATTATGGAGCAGGCGTGCAGGCGTGTTACAGAGGTCCAAGACTTTTCGATACTGAGAAAACAAGAAAAACCGTAGCCGAAACCATCAATTGGTATAAAAAATATAGAGAAATCTTGAACTCGGACCTCATTCACCTCCGCCGTGCCGATGGAAGAGATTGGGACGGTTTCCTACATGTTAATCCTTCCTCAAAACAAAAGGGCTTCTTGATGGTGTTCAATCCTACAACTCAGCCCATTACCAGAAAGGTAAAAATACCCCTCTATTACACGGGCATTGAATCTAAAGCCAATATGAAAGAAAAAGATGGTATTTCTAAGGCTTATTCTTTAAACAGAAATTATGAAATAGAAATAACAGTATCGATTCCTGCAAATGGTAATAATTGGTATGTTATTGAATAGCTTGTTATTAAATAAAGAAACTGATAAGATCCAATTAAGCCAATAACCATTTAGAAAAATAAGTATTTTATCAAACCTTAAACACCAATTTCTTCCTATCCAGAAAATACAAAATCACCGACCAAAAAGCCACATAGCTCATGGCATAGGCCAAAGATGCGTTCATTGGATTGGCAAAAAGTGGTACCAGAAGTTGGTTATTGAAATATTGTAAAAGTGGCGAACTTTCATTTCCATTCTGAATTTTGAATGTATTCAATGCACGAGGCAAAATACCCGATCCATAGAATACAATCATTGGATTTACACCCCAAATTATCAGGAATTTAGTAACAGCTTTCGGTCTACCGGATTTGAAAAGTATATCAACAACTGCCAAAACAACCATGGCCCATCCTCCAGCATAAAACACATAAGAACTCGTCCATAAGGCCTTATTTATTGGGAAAACCAAATCCCAAATTAAACCTACCACAATCAAGGCTATTCCTACACCAAGCAACCATTTGAAAGCCTTGGAACCTTTATTTTGAAGTAATTTCCCAGTCCAGATACCCAAAAGAGCAGTTACAATGGCTGGGAAAGTACTCAGTATGCCCTCTGGATCCCAAGTTTTAGAAGTTACCCAAAGATGCCCAGGCAGTAAAGTGTTATCCAGCCAAGCTGCCAAATTGGTACCAATTCCATAATTACCAATTGATTGTCCAGGAATTGGAATCAAAGCCATAGCCGCCCAATAACCAAAAAGTAAACCCGCACCTGCTATAAGTTGTTGCCGAAAATTAAACCCAAGAAATATCAACGCAGCAAAGAAATACACGACTCCAATTCTTTGCAATACACCTGGAATCCTAACCGATGCGTAAGTCTCGATTCCAGTAAAACACAAGCCAATCATAAGTACGAATAAACCAATGGCTGTGTACAACTTTATTTTTGGCCTAAAATTTCCCAAAAGGGTATAAGCCACTAATATACTTATAACTAGCTTTATAATTACCAAAGGTGTGCCTTCTACCTCTCCAATTCTAATTTTAGAAAAGAAATTGAGGAATAAGCCTAAATTAAAAATCCTAAGTGAACGGGTCAAAATCTTGAGAAAATTTGCTTTGTCAATTCCAGAATTTTCATTCGTAGAAAATGGCATAGCAGTACCCATGATAAAAACAAAAAATGGAAAGACCATGTCTGTTGGTGTAGCACCGTGCCATTCGGCGTGCAGCAGTGGAGCGTATACATGACCCCAATCGCCAGGATTATTAACTATGGTCATAAGCATCATGGTGATGCCCCTAAAAATATCTATCGAAGTGACTCTTTGTTTTTCCAAAATTCTATGGCTAAATTGTTAACTGATAAACCAAAGTTAAAAAAAATATTTATGCATCCATGAAAATCGTCATTTCATTCTCGCTTCTTTCGCTTCTCTTAATATCTTGTGCAACTCAAAAACCCAAAACCTCATTGGTTCAAAAATGGATAGATTCTACTCAAATCGAAAGCAATAGTTTCGTGGGAATCAAGATTTTTGACCCAAAAACAAAAGAAGTAATTTTTGCCAAAAACGAAAAACGATATTTTGTGCCTGCTTCTAACACCAAATTATTGAGTCTTTATGCATCGCTTAAAAACCTTGGCGATAGTATTCCTGCTTTAAAATATGTTTTAAAAAACGATAGCTTATTTGTATCTGGAACCGCGGATCCAACTTTTCTTCATCCCGATTTGCCGAAAAGCAAAACCTACGATTTTATCAAAAACTCAACTGCCAAAACTATCATATTCTCTAATGCAAACTTCAAAAACGAAGTTTATGGCTCTGGCTGGGCTTGGGATGATTACAACGATTACTACCAAGTGGAACTGAGTTCTTTTCCTATTTATGGCAATATTGTGAGGTTCAAAAAAACAAATAATGAACTTTCTGTCAATCCTCCCATATTTTCTGATTCATTAATTTATAATCAAAACTCCTTTTCTGAAATTAAGAGAAAAATAAACGAAAACGTATTTTACACCAATACTAAAATCAACCAAAAACCAGATTTTGAACAAGACATTCCTTTTAAGACTTCGGCTTTTCTTTTCCAAAAATTACTTTCTGATACCCTAAAGAAAGAAATAACATTGGGTTCTTTTATGCCAAATAAAGAATTCAAAACGCTTTACTCACTACCCGTGGATACAGTATTCAGAAGAATGATGCAAGTCTCTGACAATATGCTAGCTGAGCAACTTTTGCTTTTGGCAGGTGGAAAATACGCTGATACCATTTCTACGTATCAAGCTATAAAAAACATACAGGCCGATTTACTTGAGGATGTTCCGCAAAAATTTAATTGGGTGGATGGCTCTGGTTTGTCACGATACAATCTACTAACACCGGAAGGACTAGTTTTTCTACTTGACCGTATGTTGAAAGAATTCCCAAAAGAGAGATTATTTTCATTAATGTCTGTCGGTGGGCAAGTCGGAACACTTAAAAATGCATACAAATCTGGCGTACCTTTTGTTTTTGCAAAAACAGGAAGTTTAAGCGGAGTTTATAACCAAAGTGGCTACTTAATAACAAAATCGGGACGTCTATTAATCTTTAGCATTATGAACAATAATTTTGTTGGACCCACTTCAAAAATCCGAAAAAAAACCTCCGAAATTATTACCCTTCTACATGAAAACTATTGAACAAATAAAAAGCTAGTTGTATCACGGTTAAATTAAACTTAGCTTTATTAATTATTAACAATTTAGAAGCTGAGAACTAAACTTTAGCCTTAAAATTTTCTCTAAAGATGTAAATTTTCTAACCGTTGTTAGTTTTCATAAACAAAAGATAATCATGGTTTGCATTTGTTGAAAAACTTACTAAAATTTGTAGATAATTGTGGCCAAAATTAAAAGATTTATAAGACCTGGAGCATTGAGCAATGCTGGAAGTTGGCCACAATTAATTCGCCAATTATCCAGACAAAACAGGACTCGAGAAAGTTTTTCTCGGGTCTTTTTTTTGAATCAAACTCCTATTTCCCATATAATTAAAGAGAATGACCTTTTCACAAAATTTATTAAAAGACTTAGTAAATACAATAGCTCCAATTACAAAAAATGAGTTTAAGCATTTGGTTTCAATTTTCAGTGAAAAACCTCTCCCAAAAGGCTCAAAACCAATAATATTTGGAGAATCTTCTAATCTAGTTCTATTTGTAACAAAAGGCCTGCTAAGAGAATACACCATCAACAACAATGAAGAACACACCCTTTGGATTACAGGCGTTGGAGAAGCTATTCTTGACCCTGGCAGCTTTATGGTTGGAGAGCCATCAAAAATAGAAGTCGAAGCCCTGGTAAACTCCCACATATTGTATACCACACGTCAGCAACTAGAGACCATTTTGGTAGAAATTCCCAGCATAAACGCAGTTACCCATGTGCTTTATCAAAAAAACCTTCAAGATTTTAGAGAACATATGCTTTTATTGAAAATATGGCCAACTCAGAAACGAGAGGAAATTCTGTTTGAAAAAAAACCGCATTTATTCAGAAAAGAAGTTAAGCTAAAACACATTGCGTCTTTGCTCAACGTACATCCGAATTCACTCAGTCGAATCAGAAACCAGCGAATATAGTAATCATGGCTTTTGTGAACCGTTTACCCCAAATTTAAGTTAAATCTAAGACTAATTACTGGTTTCTAAACCTATGGTTTGGGACCCAAGAATTCAATAAGTCAGGTAAAATTCGACAATTTTGCCTATTTTTGTGGCGATTTATAAAAATCTTAGAGCATGTTAATCGAACAGTTAGAGTCAATAAAAGAGCGTTTTGAAGAAGTTTCGCAGCAGATAACCATGCCCGAAGTGGTGTCAAATATGGACAAATTCAAGAAAATTAGCAAGGAATACCGTGACTTAGAAAAAGTTGTAGAAGAATATAAAAACTATAAACTCATATTGGCCAACCTTGATGAAGCTCGTCAAATTCTGAACACAGAAAAAGACGAAGAAATGCGTGAAATGGCCAAAATGGAGTTAGACGAACTTCAACCAAAAAAAGAGGCAATAGAGGAGTCATTAAAAGAAATGCTGATTCCTAAAGACCCCATGGACAGCAAAGATTGTATTCTTGAAATAAGAGGCGGAACAGGTGGCGATGAGGCAGCAATTTTTGCTGGAGACTTGTTCAGAATGTACCAACGCTACGCCGTTACGCAAGGATGGCAGTTTCAGGTGATGGACTTTACCGATGCCTCCTCGGGTGGTTATAAAGAAATTGTGGTAAGCGTAAAAGGAGAAGACGTTTATGGAAAACTGAAGTTTGAGTCAGGTGTGCATCGCGTACAGCGTGTACCCGCCACCGAATCACAAGGCCGTATTCATACCTCCGCTGCCACTGTAGCTGTTTTGCCCGAAGCCGACGAAGTGGACGTGCAAATAAACATGTCAGACATAAGAAAAGATACCTATTGTTCGTCAGGTGCTGGTGGCCAATCAGTTAATACTACCTACTCTGCCGTGCGTGTCACACACATACCTACAGGTGTAGTCGTGCAGTGCCAAGACGAGCGTTCGCAAATCAAAAACTTCGATAAAGCCATGACAGTTCTGAGGTCTAGAATATACGAAATGGAACTCGCCAAGCACAACGAAGCCATAGCCGGCGACCGTAAATCAATGGTAGGATCAGGTGATAGGTCAGATAAAATCAGAACCTACAATTATCCACAAGGCCGAGTAACCGACCACCGTATAGGTTTTACGGTATACAATCTTCCAACCGTGATGGAAGGCCAAGTAGGTGAATTCATTGAAAAGCTAAGAATTGCCGAAAATGCCGATAAAATGAAAGAAGGCGTGGCATAAATTTCAATTTAATATCTTATATCTTCCCAATTCATTTAACTTAATTCATGGAAAAAATCGAAATCTGTCTAGCATCCAACAATACCCATAAGATTGTTGAACTTCAGCAAATGCTGGGAGACACTTTCTTGATTAAAACTATGAAAGACATTGGTTGTGAAGATGATATAGAAGAATACGGCACCACCTTTGAACAAAACTCTAGAATAAAAGCCGACTACATACATAACTTATATGGCCTAAATGTAATAGCCGACGACTCTGGTTTGGAAGTAGAAGCCTTGGGCAACCGACCAGGTGTTTATTCAGCACGTTATGCGGGTGAACCCACCAATCACCAAGCAAATATAGAGAAACTGCTCTTAGAACTCGACGGAATTGAAAACCGAAAAGCAAGATTCAGAACTGTTATAACCTTAATATTAGACAATAAGAATTATGCTTTTGAAGGAGAAGTTTCAGGTAAAATAACAATGGAGCTTCGTGGGGATGAAGGATTCGGATATGACCCAGTTTTTGTACCTGATGGTTTTGAAAAAACATTTGCAGAAATGCCAGCAGCACTTAAAAATCAAATTAGCCATAGAGCAAACGCCATAACACGACTTCTAGAATATTTAAAAACAAAAAAGTAACGAAAATCTACTTCTCGTTACTTCTACTCATTTTAGGTCTTTCAAGTAATATCGTCTTAGAAAGTTTCGGCTTTCTAATAATTGCAATGCAAAATTGCACCAAAAAAAATCATAAAACTATTACAGAATTTTCCAATACTTGTTCTATATTAACATCATATTAGAGAATAGGTAAACACAGGTGTTAATCAAGCATGAAAGTTGAGTTTGAAATTATTGCCCCAGATAGCGGAAGTTCCTTTAAATTGATAAACTGGCGGTCAGAAAACGACAAGTTTTTTTGGCATCAACACCCCGAATATGAAATCATTTATGTAAAAAAAGGATCTGGGAAACTTCACATTGGCAATCACCTTGGTGAATATCAAGAAGGCGAAGTGATGTTTTTGGGACCAAACCTACCACATACTGGCTTAGGATATGGTGTAATTGGCGAACACGAAGAAATCATCGTCCAGCTCAAAGACATATTCTTAGGCAATGATTTTATGTCGATCCCCGAAATGGAAGGTATCAGGAAACTCTTCGAGCGAGCCATTTTCGGTATTTCTTTTACTGGAAAAACTCGCCAGGAGGTTGCTCAAAAAATGGAAAACCTTACTCAATTGACCGGTCTTGACAAATTGATTTCCCTTTTAGAAATATTAAAAATATTATCACAATCTTCAGAATTCAAAATTCTCAACAGCCGAGATTCACGATATGATTTCCGGCACCAAGACGAAGAACGAATCAACCGCATTTATAACTATGTAGAAGAAAACTACACCAAAGACATCAAAATAGAAGATATTGCTGAGGTAGCCAATCTTACGGTACCGTCGTTTTGCAGGTATTTCAAAAAAATGACACACATGACTTTTACTGACTTCGTAAATGAATTCAGGATAAATAATGCCTGTAAATTGCTACATACCAACATGGGTATTTCAGATATTTGTTTTGAAAGTGGCTTCAACAATATTTCTCATTTCAACAAAACTTTCAAGTACTTCAAAAACAAAAGTCCTCGTGACTACCGAAAAGAAGTTTTATTTGTGGGTACATTAAATTAGATTTGTAATAAAAAATAGAATACCGAAAATGTCGACAATAAACTGGGTAACCGTAAAAGAATACGAAGATATCACCTACAAAAAATGTGATGGGGTAGCCCGAATAGCATTTAACAGACCAGACATCAGAAATGCTTTTAGGCCAAAAACCACTTTTGAGCTTTACGATGCCTTTGAAGATGCCACCCACGACCCCAAAGTGGGCGTAGTTTTGCTGTCAGGAGAGGGTCCATCTTCAAAAGACGGCGGTTGGGCATTCTGCTCAGGAGGAGACCAAAACGCACGTCAAAAAGGCGGATATCGTGCTGAAGATGGCCGCGATAGACTAAACATTTTAGAGGTTCAACGTCAAATTAGATTCATGACCAAACCCGTAATTGCCGTCGTAACGGGCTGGGCTGTAGGTGGTGGTCATAGCCTTCATGTAGTTTGTGATTTATCCTTGGCAAGTAAAGAACATGCTATTTTCAAGCAAACCGATGCCAACGTGGCCAGCTATGATGCTGGATATGGTTCGGCATATTTAGCACGACAAATAGGACAAAAAAAAGCACGTGAAATTTTCTTTTTAGGCAGAAATTATAATGCCCAAGAAGCATTGGAAATGGGCATGGTAAACGCCGTAGTACCTCATGCCGAGCTAGAAGACACCGCCTACCAATGGGCTCAGGAAATATTACAAAAAAGCCCTATGGCGATTAGAATGCTCAAATTTGCATTTAATCTTATAGACGACGGACTTGTGGGTCAACAGATATTTGCTGGAGAAGCCACCCGACTTGGCTATATGACCGAAGAAGCACAAGAAGGCAGAAATGCATTTCTAGAAAAACGCCCACCAAATTGGGATAAGTTTGAGAGGTACTCGTAATTGTCTTGGCTAAGATTAATAGGATTGGTTTGTATTTAGGATTCGTTTTCAAATGATATTTCCTATTGATCAAATGTCTGGGTGAGTATAGCCATTACACAATCAATACCTTAAAAGTAGGAACGGGTTTGTGGGACTAAAACAATTTGGAATTGATCATGCAATTTTCAATGAATTAACAAACCATCCCCAATTTTTCAATAAATTTGTCGTTGATAATTTTTATACAAACCTCATTCGATGAAAAAGCTTATAATTACTTTAGCAACTAGCCTTGCCTTACTTTCCTGTGGATCTTCCGAAACCGAAAAAGATGCTGCCACCACTTCCACTGTATCTGAAAAGAAGAACAATCACACATTGGTTTTTTTCGACAAAACCCAAAGTGTAAACGTAGACGATGCCTTTGTTCGTACCAAATACCAGTCGGCTCTGAAAGCACTTATCGACCAAAACATTCAGACAGAAGGGGACGTCTTTGAGATATATTACATACACGAAAATACCGCCAAAGCCAAGGTTTTATCGCTTTCAGCTCGTACTACCAAGGAAAGTTCGGAAGGATTAAACGCCACGGATTTGGAAGCTGCACAAACCAATTATGACATGAGCATAGGCAAAGAACGCCGAATGATTCTTGACCTTGCCGTGCAGAAAATGCTTGAAAAAAACGCAGGAGCATCTAACCTTGAAACCAACATTTCTGCTTCAATACCCTTACTTTCAGAGGCATTAAATAGCAAAAAAGACGTAAAAGCCTATTATTTCTCAGATATGGTAGAAAGTATTAAAAACGGCAGAGACTTTCATAAAATAGCTCCCATCAGCCACGACCAAGCTATGGAATGGGCAAAAGCCGATGCCGAAAACTACAAATTGTACAACCTCACCAACGCCCAGATTTCTATCATTTTGCCTTTCTCACCCAACAGCTCCTCCAAAGAAAACAACCCCAACGTTAGCGATTATTGGAAAGTGTATTTCGAGGCTTTGGGTGTTAGTGGGGTGAAGGAGATTTGAAGAATTTAGTTTGTCCTTTTGCAGAGATGATTCCAGCATAATGCAATTTTTTAACCCTATGACCTTCATTATATTATCTAATAAGGTAAAAACCTAATAGATTTGTTAATAAATAAGTCAAAATATAAGAGGTATTGAGGTAAACTTTTTTGCGTTTTTACGGAGACTCATGTGCTATAATTAAATCTTCTTCTGTTCCAAATTTAGAAATAATGGCACTAAAAATTAAAGAAAAAACTAAGTTAATTAAAATTGTTCTAATTGGGTTTGTTAAAAAAAATGTCCTTGTATAGTTTTTCAACACATCTTGTCGAAATTTTTCCTCATCAAAAGTATAAGAAATCTTTTTTGAATCCCCATATTTCTCTAATTCATTTAATTCGCGTTCAAGTTTATAATCCGCTATCCTTTCTTTGTAGTTCGGATCTATAATTTCATGCAATAAAAGATTAATTGGTACACCAACCAAACTTGTAAAAGTAAGAGCTAAAAAAATAATTTTCAGGACACTATACACATTTTTAAATGCTCCACTGGTTGCATATTTGAAGGTAAAATAAATTAAAATTAAATTAAAAACGAATGAAATAATACCCACAATGTTCGAAAACATGAAATCCATTTTAGGAAACAAACCTAAGAATTTAAAAAACAAAGAGTACACCGATAAAATTGCACAAATAACTAAAGATGCTTCAATTTTCTTGTTCATTTGAATGGATATTTAGATAGTAAGATGTAGTAAAAAGAATAAAACTAAAAATGAATGAGATTAACAACAAGACAGTATAATTCGGTTCAAAAACTTGAAAATTTGGGAATTTTAATTTGCTACCTGCTATTAATAAATTTAAATCCAAATAATTGAGGGGGTTGTATATATTACGAATGTTTAACAAAGACAAAAGATGTATTATTAAAATTAATGTGACGAAAACCCCAATATTTTTTGTCCTTTTCACAAAAACCAAGCATGTTGAAATCTGTATAAAATAATAAGACAGGAAAATTGAAGTATATTTTAAATAGGAAAGTAAATAAATCTCGGATGTAACTGAAATTCCAAATCTAAAATGCACAATAGCGTACAAAATAAGAAACCCAAGAAATAAGTTTAATATAGTGAGTATTACAAAAATTGAAATAAACAATGTTACTTTTCCAATAAAAATTGACCCAATAGGGGCTAATAAACAGGAATCTTTGATCCCATTAAGTGACTCAAACGTAAATAAAAAATATATTAAAATTAGATAGATAGGTAGAATAAAGAAGAAATATCCCTTGACAAACAAATTTATAATCATTTGTTCAAAAGCATCATTAAATGGTGAATCAATATCTATAAAATAAGCCAAAAAAGAAGAAAAAAGAATAACTAGGATAAACAACAACGCAACTACCCTAATAAATGAAACATTTCTACGAAGTTTAAACAATTCAGCTCTTAGTATATTAATATAATTCTTAACCATAAATATTTTTTCTGTTTACTATAAATGAAATCAAAAGTATAATAGCTATAATTATTAGCTCCTTTATAGGTATATGCTGATGCTCTGTAATAATATATTTCATCATCTGAATTGGATTAAGTTTAGTTGGAAAATATAAGAAAATCACAGTAAAAAGTAGAAATAGATACACTCGACTCTTTAAAATGAGATAAACATTACTGGTAAACATAATAAGTGTAAATGTTGAAAAATAAAAAAGTGGCTTGGTAAAATAGCTTGGATATTCTTTTACCTCATAGTAGTAATTACTGATATATAAATTGGGAAAATATAATAATGCTAACAGTACATTTAATATTATAAAAATTACAATCTGTTTTCCGAGATAGAAATTCAATTTACCAATCGAAAAAATACTTAAATTTTGAAAAAAATTGGCCTTTTTGTCATTCTCAAATAAAATTAAAATGAGACAAACCAATAATATATATAATTGAACAAACATAGATTGAATATCATAATCTGTGGCAAATTCAATAAAGGTTACATCCCTCTCGGCATAATTTGATAAATAATATATTTGATTAAGTTTTGAAAGTTTTATGAACTTGTAAATAAGCGTTGGAATTAAGGAAGCTAAAATTGTAGTCAATAAATATCTACCTTTCCAAACCTTAAAGAGTTCTCCTTTTAGGGTAAATAAAAACTCTTTGTTAAATAGTTTCATAGGATATAAACTCAGAAATACTAATCTTTTTATGACTTAGTGATTGTTTTAATATTAAATCAAATTGCTGATAATTAGATGAAAGGAATAGTTTATACGTAGAATCAGAAATTTTCTTTTCTCCCCAAAAGCCCAAAATATTTTTGTTTAATGTAGAAGCACTAGAATCTGACATTTCAAAACAAAATAAATCATTCATTGATTTTCTATCCAATTTTATAGCACTATTTGACGATTTTAATAGAACTACATTGTCAAAAAAATCCCCCAACTTGTTATCAATATGGCTGCTGATAAGCACCGTTATCTTAAAAGTATCTCTAAGGTTCTTTATGGTTTTTAATAGTTTTTCAATAGAAACACTATCCAAAAAATTAAACGGTTCGTCTAACAAAAGGAGCTTACAGTTATTTAAGAACGCGATAGATAAAGCTAATTTTTGCCGCTGACCACTTGATAAAGACACAGGATATAAATTCAAAATTGATTCTAACTCGAAGAGACCGATAACATCATCAATAGTTTTCCTGTTTTTAGACATATAAAACGTGCTAAGTGTTAGGTTATCAAATACCGTTAAATTATCAAAGAAATTTTGTCCAAAATAACTCGATATTTCATTTTTCTTTTCCAAACGCTTGTATTCCTTGATCTCGATATTTTGAAACTTTAAAATTCCAGAATACTTCTTATTGACTCCCGCAATTGCTCTCAATAAGGTGGATTTCCCCACTCCATTTCTTCCTGAAATAAGCGTTATGGTGGCCGTCTCCAAAGACACATTTAAATTGGAGATTATTTCTTTATTAGCTAAAGAAATAGTCAAGTTTTCAATTTCAATCATTTTAAATTTGAGAAAGGCTATAGAAAATAATTCTATAGCCTAAATGCTTAATAAAACCAAAACATGTTGCTTTC
>JAIPAJ010000192.1 GCA_021740125.1 Leadbetterella sp.
TAAAAAAGGAGCTAATTGGCTCCTTTTTTCATTATTCGTTAAATGTATATACAAGAATTGGAATTTTGGTATGTTTTATAACTTGCTTTGTTTTACTCGGATTCAGTATCCCTTGAAATAATCCTCGCTTATGTGTAGTCAATATGAGGAGTGAAATTCTTTCCGCTTCTATAAATTCATTTATTCCTTTTTTAAAACTTTTACTTTCTTTTTGAATAATATCCAATTTTTCCTCTTCGAATTTTTTCAAAATTGAATCTAAAAATTGTTCATCAGGGTAAATATTCAAATCTTCAGATTCTTGAATGTGAACCAATTCTAAATTAAGTGGAGAGAATTTTGAGAAGTCCAAGGCTTTTTTTATATAATCTTCCTCATCATATTCCAGTTGGCTAGCATAGCCTATTTTTGCAAAGATGGTACTGTCATAGTTTTCAGGTATAACTAAAAGCGGTGCTTCCAAATTATCAACTAAATGGGACGCGGTACTTCCTATAAGCGTTTCAAAAAATCCCTGTTCACCTGTTTTGCCAACTACTACGAAACTGACGGCTTCAGACTTATTAATATCGTTTAAAATTGAGCTCAAATCACTGAATGCCAATTTATATTCGGCATCTAATCCTTCTTTTTTTGCTAAATTTACCTCTTTGTCTAACTTTTCTTCCAATATTTTTACAGAGTCACGAAATGTTTCCTCTATTAGTCCCACCGGAACGTTTGGGTCTAGAATAGGAGGGGAATAAGAATGAACTATTACTACTTTATGATCCATCATTTTGGCCATTTTTTTGGCATGACTCAAGGCATTAATGGATCCATTTGAAAAGTCGAATGCTACCGCGATAGTGTTCATAATTGTATTTTATCTAGTTTTGAATTTTATGTTCTGCTTATGATTTATTTTTAAGCTATTCCAAAGTTATTCTTTTCTTTCAAATAAATAAATGATATTTGATAGGTTTATAAAATGAAAATATATTTATAATATATATGGTTAAAGAAATATTTGTTAGATAAGTTAAAAATTTGACATAACTTTGTACTCCGATAATCTTATCTAATCGGAAAATAAAATTTCAATGAGTTTCATTCCCCAAGACGCCATCTTAATGCTTCAAGATGGCACTGTTTTCAAAGGCAAAGCTTTAGGTAAAATAGGTACAACAACAGGTGAGATCTGTTTTAACACCGGTATGACAGGCTACCAGGAAATCTATACCGATCCATCTTATTTTGGTCAAATTATAGTCAATACTACCGCTCATATTGGTAATTATGGCGTAAAATTGGATACTGAAGAAGAATCCGATAGTATTAAAATTAAAGGAATGATTTGTAATTCTTATGCAGATCATTATTATTCCCGTTCAACTGCAGATTATTCTCTCCAAGAATATTTTGAGATAAATGGAATTGTAGGAATTTGTGATATTGATACAAGACAAATTGTGCGATATATCAGAAATGCAGGGGTAATGAATTGTATTATCTCCTCTGAAATTTCAGATGAAATCGAGCTGAAAAAGATTTTGGACGATTGTCCTTCGATGGACGGTCTAGAACTCAGTTCTTTGGTAAGTACGCCTGAGTCATATTTCTTGGGTAATCCAGATGCTAAATACAAATTGGCTGTAATGGATTACGGTTGTAAAAGAAACATCCTTAGGAATTTTGTTCAAAGAGATTGTTACGTGAAAGTATTTAATGCAAAAGCGAATATAGCAGAAATATTGGACTGGGAAGCCGACGGATATTTTATATCAAATGGTCCTGGAGATCCAGGAGCAATGGACTATGCTGTGGAAACTATCACTGAACTTCTAAAGTCTGAGAAGCCACTTTTTGGAATATGTTTGGGACATCAATTATTGAGCAGATCTGTAGGTATAGGAACTTACAAAATGCACAATGGTCACAGAGGACTAAATCACCCAGTGAAGAACCTAATTTCAGGTAAATGTGAGGTGACTTCTCAAAACCACGGTTTTGCGGTTATTCCTGAGGAGGCTTTTAAAAGCGAAGAGGTTGAAGTAACTCACCTTAATCTAAATGATAATACCATTGAAGGCATTAGATTAAAGAATAAGCCTGCTTTTTCGGTGCAATATCACCCAGAAGCTGCACCAGGGCCGCATGATTCCAATTATTTATTTGACCAGTTTGTCAGTATGATGAACTAATCTAGATTTTGATGCAACTGTATAGTACCAATCATATTAGTGAAAATGTAGGTTTTGAAGAAGCAATCTTTCGTGGATTACCACCTGACAACGGCCTTTATATGCCTTCTTTTATTCCACAATTGTCCATAGGATTTTGGGAAAATGTAGACAAACTTTCTCTCCAAGAAATTGCTTTTGAAATTTGTAATTGCTTGATAGGTGAGGATGTACCAGCAGATGATCTAAGGAAGATTATAAATCAAGCTATAGACTTTGAGGCTCCTGTGGTTCAAGTTACTGACAATATTTATTGTCTAGAATTATTTCATGGAACTTCGATGGCTTTTAAAGACTTCGGAGCAAGGTTTATGGCCTCTATAATGTCTTATTTTTTGAGAAAATCACAACAGAATATAAATATTTTGGTTGCAACTTCTGGTGATACTGGAGGAGCTGTTGCACAAGGTTTTTTTGAAAAAGAAAATATATCTGTAACCATACTTTACCCAAAAGGAAAGGTGAGTGATATTCAAGAAAAGCAATTGACTACACTTGGCAAAAATGTGAAGGCACTAGAAATAGATGGAACCTTCGACGATTGTCAGGCTTTGGTTAAAAAGGCTTTTCTGGATATCGAGCTCAAAGAAAGGTTTAATTTGGCTTCTGCAAATTCAATAAACATTGCTAGGCTGATTCCCCAGTCCTTTTATTATGTTTCAGCTTATGCTGCTTTAAAGAAACTCGGTAAGAAAGTTATATTCTCCATTCCTTCTGGGAATTTTGGAAATCTGACTGCTGGTCTTTTGGCTATGAAAATGGGCATGCCTGTTGATACTTTTATTGCAGCCACAAACGTCAATAAGGTTGTGCCTGAGTATCTAAAAAACGGAATTTATATGCCAATTTCTCCGTCTATATCAACTATATCCAATGCAATGGATGTTGGAAATCCAAGTAATTTTCCGAGAATGAAGGCTCTTTTTGGCGACAATTTGGATGCTATGAAAGAAAATATTGTGGGTTGTTTTTACAACGACGACCAAACGAGAATTGGAATTAAGGAGTTGTTTAATGAATACAATTATTTGACTTGCCCGCATTCGGCGATTGGATACTTGGCCCTCAAAGATTATTTCAATGAATCATCAGACAAAGAATCTATTGGAGTTTTCTTGTCTACAGCACACTTTGCTAAGTTTTTGCCGGAGATGGAAGCTACCCTTGGTTTTTCTCCAGAAATTCCAGAAAGATTGTCGATTTTATTAGAGAAAACCAAAGTTGCGGTTTCTTTGGCCAATGATTTTGAAGATTTTAAAAGTTATTTGAAAAAGAATTTGATATAAGGTGGTAAAGAATTTCTCTACCACCTTTAATTTTTATTTTAATATTACTGCTCCCAATGGAGGCAATGAAATCTCAATGGATTGATCAAAACCGTGGGCCTTTATTGCTTCAGTTGTTATTTCTCCGTTTGTAATTCCTGATCCCCAATATTTACTATCGTCCGAGTTTAATATTTCATTGTACTGTTTGTTTTTTGGAACACCAATCCTGTATTTGGTCTTTGGAAGTGGGTTTAAATTCAGCAATACCAACACTTCCTCATTTAATCCCTTTCTTCTATAATAAACTACGCAATTTTCAGTATCAGATGTATCTAACCAATCGAAACCTTCAGAGCTAAATTGTTTGTCAAATAAAGCTGGTTCGCTTCTGTAAACTTTGTTTAGGTCCTGTACCAATAAATTTATACCCTTGTGGCTATTGTAGTTTAATAAATGCCAGTCAAGACTTTTTAAGAAATTCCACTCTTCCGATTGTCCAAATTCTCCGCCCATAAATAATAATTTAGAACCCGGATGAGTGAACATATAAGAAAATAGAATCCTTAAGTTTGCGAATTTTTGCCATTCGTCACCAGGCATTTTATTCAGAAGTGAGTTTTTTCCATAAACTACTTCATCATGGGAAAGTGGCAACATGAAATTTTCAGAGAAGGCATAAACAGTACTAAATGTAAGGTCATTTTGGTGCCATTTTCTGTACATGGGGTCTTTTGCAAAATACCTTAGGGTATCGTTCATCCAACCCATCATCCATTTCATGCCAAAACCTAAGCCGCCTAAGAAAGTTGGTCGGGAAACGCCCGGAAATGCTGTTGATTCTTCTGCTATGGTTTGTACATCAGGAAAAGATTTATATATCTCTTCATTTAATTCTTTAAATAGTGAGATTACCTCTAAGTTTTCTCTACCTCCAAATACGTTTGGTATCCATTCTCCGTCGTTTCTTGAGTAATCTCTGTAAAGCATCGACGCTACAGCGTCAACCCTAAGACCATCGGCATGGAATCTATCCAGCCAAAACAAAGCATTACTAATCAAAAAAGATCGGACTTCGTATCTGCCATAGTTGAATATATAGGATTTCCAGTCTGGATGATATCCTTGACGTGGATCTTCATGTTCATAAAGAGCTGAGCCATCAAATCTGTAAATGCCATGTGCATCATTTGGATAATGGGATGGCACCCAGTCGAGAATAACCCCAATTCCATTTTTATGCAATTGCTCCACCAAATACATGAAGTCTTGTGGCGTTCCAAATCTACTACTTGCAGCAAAATATCCAGTTATTTGATACCCCCAAGATGGTTCGTAAGGGTGCTGCATGATGGGCATAAACTCCACGTGAGTAAAGCCCATTTCTTTTACATAAGGCACTAAAGTATCAGCTATCTCTCTGTAAGTAAGTCTTCGGTCATTATCTTCGGGGTCTCTTTTCCATGAACCTATGTGAACTTCATATACTGAACAAGGGGCTGATAGAGCATTTGCATTTTTTCTGGTTTTCATCCATTCATCGTCCTGCCATTCGTACCATGTATCCCATACGATTGAGGCCGTTTTGGGTGATTCTTCCCATCTCAAAGCAAAAGGGTCCCCTTTTTCTAGTTTTTGACCACCGATGTTTGAATCAATAAAATATTTGTAGACAGTTCCATTGCCAATATTAAAAACCCATCCCTCCCAAATACCAGATCCATCCCAACGAGGTAATAACTGATGACTCTCTTTGTTCCATCCATTAAAATCGCCTATAACTGAAACTGATTGGGCATTTGGTGCCCAAACAGCAAAATAAGTCCCTATAGCTCCCTCATTTTCGCGAACATGCGACCCTAATTTTTCATAAAGTCTAAAATGGCGGCCAGACTTGAAAAGGCCGATGTCAAAGTCCGTTAGTAGCGAAAACGGTTCTACATTCTTAAATTCGACTTTTTCTGGGCTTTGTTGTTTCTTTTTGCTCATAAAGGTTAAATGTATTTTCTTACAATATTTTAAAATATATCTTGTTTTTCAAAAACTAATTTCAAAGTTTTTTTAAAAAGGAAAGATACTGGTTTTTTAGAAGCATTTATTGTGTTTTTTTGAAAAATTAATCAAAGCCAAATACTTTTAAATATTCTTTTAGTAGAAATAAATGAATTAAAGTATTTTTGTGGACTGAAAATATCGAAAGAAATGGAAATTACGAAAAACGAACAATACGCTGTATTTAAACCATTGGGTGCAAGTTTTGATGAAACCGTATCCTCCGCAATTGAAAAAAGTATTGCAGTAATGTATTCTGCTGAAGGTAAAATCAATTTTATATTGAATTTGTTAAAAGTAGATGCCATTAGTCCTGCAAGTATTACCTTATTGAACAAAGTGCAAAAAATCTGCAAAAACGAATCGGGATTGTTGGTTTTGGTTTCTACTAACAATGATGTTATTGATTACATTTCAGGTGCCACAGAAGATTTTTTGTTGATCTTGCCAAGTGAAGAAGAGGCCATCGATGCGGTTTTTATGAACGAACTTGAAAATGATTTTAAAGATGAGCAGGACGAAGAGTTTGGTTCTGAAGGCGAAATCGACTATTAATAAACCACCTAATATTGGAATTTAGAATACTTGGTACAGGGTCTGCAACGCCGCAATTGCAACGTAACCCTTCAGCTTTTTTGGTTACTGTTGATAATTTCCTAATCCTCATAGATTGTGGAGAAGGTACTCAGTTTCGACTTTTACAGTACAGGATCAAGATTTCAAGACTCAGGTATATCCTTATAAGCCACCTCCACGGTGATCATTATTTTGGACTGATTGGTTTGTTGAGTTCTCTTAATATGCAACGAAGAACTGAACAATTGGATATTTTCGGTCCTCAAGGATTAGATGAAATTATCTATCAGCAGCTCAAATATTCTGGATCAATTCTTAACTTCAAGCTGGAATTTCATGCTACAAATCCGAATAGTTTTGATCAGATTTTGGATAATGATTGTTTGAAAATCAATACATTCCCACTAAAACATAGGATAGATTGTACGGGTTTTTTGTTAACAAAGAAGTCTAGTAAACGCAAAATACTTGCTGAAAAACTCCCTGATAATTTCCCAGTGACATTTTTTAAAATGCTCAAAGAGGGTATGGATATTTACGATGAATTTTCAGGCAAAACCTATAAAAACGTAGATTTTACTTTAGAAGGCAATCATGAGAAACGTTTGGCTTATTGCTCTGATACGATTTTTGATGAATCTATAGTTGATTACATTAAAAATGCAGACTTAATCTACCATGAATCCACTTTTTTGGAGGAACAAGCAGAAAGAGCCAAGTTCACGTTTCACTCCACGGCAATTCAAGCAGCCACCATTGCCAAAAACTCCAATACCAAACGTTTGGTGATTGGACATTTTTCTTCTCGTTACAAAACCTCCGAGCAGTTTTTAGTAGAGGCAAAAACAGTATTTGAGGATTCTTTTCTTGCTCAGGAGGGCGAAAATTTCATTATTTAATTAAATGATATAATATTTTTAATCTATTATTTAATTTCTACAGTTTTTAACATACAAACCCTATGAGTTTAGTAGGATAATAAATAACTTTGAGAAAATTAATTGGAATCGTAGCATGCAAAGTTTCAGAACAGAGTTAGAGAACCCCGTAGTGGAGCAAGATATCATAGATTTAGAAAAGAAAATCAGGATGTTTCGTGAAGGAACAATCCATGAGGATAAATTTAGAAGTTTGCGTTTGGCTAGAGGTGTTTATGGCCAACGCCAACAAGGTGTCCAAATGGTAAGGATCAAGCTGCCTTATGGTAAGATGACTTTTAAACAGTGGAAAAGAATCTCCGATATTTCAGATAAATATTCTACT
>JAIPAJ010000193.1 GCA_021740125.1 Leadbetterella sp.
TGTGGTGCATTGGTGAAATCACAAATTAAAAAGGGACTTCTTTATGTGGGAACAGACAAAGGGGCATTTTGGGTATCTAACAATGATGGAGCTTCCTGGGAAGAACATGATAAAAATTTGCCTAATCATTATATCAGAAGTATTTGTCCCTCCAGGTTTAAAGAATCAAGGGTTTATATTGCAATGACAGGCATTAATAACGATGACCTGCATAAATTTCCGTATCTTTCAGAAAATTATCGCTTGACTTGGAAAAATATTTCAAACGGACTACCTGATGAACCTGTAAATGTCATAAAAGAAGATCCTAAGAATGAAAACATCCTATATGCTGGAAGCATTCGTGGTGTATATATTTCCATCGATAGAGGTAAAAATTGGTCCTATCTGGGTAGTGAGCTGCCCCAAACGGCGGTAGCCGATATAAAAATTAATGAAGTGACCATGGACCTTGTAGTGGCTACTCATGGAAGGGGAATATTTAAACTCAACTTAAAACCAATTCATACCTTAACAACTAATACATTAGAAAATAAAGAAGATCATTTATTTGAACCAGGAACCATTCAAAGACCATGGTTCAATTCAAATGGAGGAGAAGCTGATTATAGAAGTTTTGAAAAAGCTGATTTTTCATTCTGGTTAAAAGAAGCAAAAACAATCAAACTTGCCTTATTTAATAAAATGAACAATGAAATTTGGCAAATCAATTTAAACGGTAAAAAAGGATTCAATCAATTTCGTTGGGATCTTACCCTAGAGAAAAGAAAAAGTGATGCACCTTATTTTGTTCACTACGACAAATTTATAGCATCGGGGGATTACACCCTGCGTGCTTATTTTGGTGAAACGATTGCAGACCAGTTGGTGAAAGTAATTGAAGGTATTTCACCTTATCTCATAAAAGAATAAAAAGTTCGAATTTTAACTAAAAATTATATTCAAGTTCAATTATCCTAAAATATTTAGAAACAAAAAGGGTAAAAATGAAGAGAGAAAGGAAAGCTAATTTAGGACAGTGAGAAAATAAAAAGCTGTATCTTTTAAATGATAAAAATCACTTATCATTGAAGGTTATTTATCCTAAAATGAAACGAAAATTGGTTAATCAACGTTATGGCGTTATTTAATTCTTTTAAACAGTAATTATTTAATTATATTGATTTTCTAAACTTTTTGATATATTATCAAATTTCTTTAGAACATAATACTATATTTGATTTAATAGCAGAAAATATTTATAGTTTTGGGATGAAGAGAAAAGTAAATATGAAAGATTTTGATGATTTTCATCTTTGGCAAGCTTTTAAAAGAGGCGACATAGAAGCCTTTGAGTTGCTTTATAAAAAATATTTTAGAATTTTAGGAGCTTACGGACTTCGGCTAAATAGTGATAAAAATTTAGTTGAAGATGTAATCCACGATGTATTTATTGAACTGTGGAGAAGAAAAGAGTTTTTGGGAGATATAGAAAATGTAAAGTTTTACCTATTTTCTGCCGTACGCAATCAAAATATAAGAAATCATAAAAAGGATATTTTTGAAGAGACAGAAGATATTAATACATTTTTAGATTTTCTATCCACTTTATCTTCCGAACAAGAATACATAGATAATGAAACTGTCCATCGCCGAAATTTATTAATTCATAAAGCGATGAAGAATTTAAGTAATCGCCAAGGTGAGGCTGTTCATTTTCGTTTCTATCAGGGATTGAGTCTTGATGAAACTTCTCAAATCATGCAGTTACCCAAGCAAGTAATTAAAAACCTACTATCCAAGGCTTACGCAATATTAAGGATTTCTCTCAAAAACCATATTTCTGTTTTAATCTTTTGCCTTTTTAATTGTTAAGAATCATTCTTTTCTATTGGCTAAAAGTTCAAAAAAATGTTTTAGACATTTTTTTGAAAAATAATTACAAATTAATAGTTACTTTTTATTCAAATCATTCCCTCTATAATAAAGAGGCAATTAATCGTTCAGCAAAATGAAACATACTTATAGTGAAATACTGGATTTTCTAAATGACGATTCATTTGTCCAATGGGTACTTTTTGATGAAGATGAAAAGGAGTGGAAAAATTTTTTACTCGCAAATCCCAACAAACAATCTTTAGTAAATGAAGCCAGACTATTAATAAAAGAAGTCAATACCATTGAGGAAAAAAGAACCGAAGAACTAAGCCAAAAAAACGTTTGGGCTAAACTGATGACAAGTATTGGTGAAAATGAAAATGCCAGAAAAACTGAGTTAAAACTTTGGCAACAACCTGTATTTCAGTTGACTGCCGGTATAATCTTTTTGATAGGCATTACTTGGCTTTTTTGGAGTACCCATTCGAATGGAACTCTTTCTTATAAAGCCTTAGTTGTAGCAACCGAAGACAAACATACCTTAATTGAGCAGGTAAACAATGGTAAAACCCCGCTGCAAGTTAAATTAGAAGATGGCAGCACCGTTACCTTAGAAAAAGATAGTAAACTCAGTTATCCAAACCATTTCGAAAGCAATAAACGCATGGTAATATTGAGTGGAAATGCGTTTTTTGAAATTGCCACAAATCCAATTAAACCTTTTTATGTCTATGCCAATGAAGTTGTCACAAAAGTTTTGGGTACAAGTTTCAGCATTCAAGCATCTGACAATGGTAAAAGAGTAATTGTAAAAGTAAAAACAGGCAGAGTTTCGGTATACAACCAAAACGAAATAAATATTAACGACCCAGAAACTGAGGCAGTTATCTTGTTGCCAAACCAACAAGCAATTTATAATCGCCCAACTGAAGACTTGAGTAAACATTTAGTGGAAGTGCCCATGCCAATTATCGATAAATATAATGAAAAGTTGCCAACTGAATTTGATGAAGTAGCGATTAGTCAAATTTTAGAAGTGCTTGAAAAACGGTATGGTGTTAAAATAATTTTCAACATCGAGCTTTTATCAAACTGCTTTATCACTACCAAACTTAGAAATGAATCAATATACCACCAATTAGACTTGATTTGCAGAATCATAGGCGGAACTTATAAAAAAGTAGATGCTCAAATTATCCTGGAATCAAAAGGCTGTAATTAACAAATTTTTCAAAACTTAAAGCCACACAATCATGAAAAATTAAATACACAGCACAACCCAATAAAAAAAAAATGATGCGGCTTCATTAACCTACGATAGTTTTAAATCTCTGCTTTTCAACAAAAGATTGATTTAGCAGTAACTAACAAAAAAAAAATGGCAAATTTTCTATTAAAACAAATGATTTTCAGAATTATGAAAATTTCTCTAATTCAACTTATCATAATTACCCTTATGGTAAGTATAAGTTATGCAAATAGCATTTATGGGCAAGAAAAATTAAATGAGCGAGCTACCATTTCTATTAAAAATGGTAGCTTAAAATCTGTACTTCAAGCAATTGAAAAACAGATTGATATTGATTTTTCATACAAAAAAGAGGTTCTTAATACGACTGAAAAAATCAATATTGAGATAAACAATGAAACAGTAATTGAAATTTTGGAAACGGTATTGACACCATACAATATTTCCTTTCAAGTAATGCGAAATAACCAGATTGTCCTTACAAAAAATGAAAATTTGGGTAAGGTAGAAAATAAGTTGAAAGAGCCCATAATAGAGAAAAAATTAGACGAACCTAACATTGGTATTACCATAAAAGGAAAAGTTACCGATGAAAAAGGAGAAACATTACCTGGCGTAAATGTATTAATCAAAGGAACAACTAATGGAGTTGCAACAGATATTAATGGAGAGTATTCAATCGAATTGCCAGATGCCAATGCTGTTTTAATATTTAGTTATATAGGATACATATCTCAAGAAATAGTAGTTGGTAATAAATTGTTAATTAACGTATTATTAGTTGTAGATAGTGAGACCATTGAAGAAGTGGTAGTAATTGGTTATGGTTCAAAACGTAAAGAAACCTTAACCGGTTCGGTTACTAGCATATCCAATAGAGAAATTCAAACAACTACGAATGTCAGTATTGCACAAAAATTACAGGGAAAAGTTGCTGGCCTACAAATACGTCAATTAGGTGGTGAACCTGGTACTTTCAATAACATGATCAATATCAGGGGCTTTGGAACACCATTATACGTAATTGATGGTGTAATTCGAGGTGGCTCATCAGAATTTCAACGTCTTAACCCGGATGACATTGAGAGTATATCTTTTTTAAAAGATGCATCAGCAGCTATTTATGGTTTTGGTGCGGCTAATGGTGTAATTATTGTTACAACTAAAAAAGGCAGTAACGAAAAAACGTCATTTAATTTTAGCAGTGTTGTTGGCTTTATGAAACCTACAGATATACCAAGAATGGCTACGGCCAGCGAGTGGATTCAGATGCGGAACGACGCAGCCATATTTGGAACAGGAGCTCCCTTTTTAACAAAGGAAGAAATGCAAAAATATATCGATGGAACTCCTGGATATGAAAGTACCGACTGGTATGACGTAACCATGAAAAACGCCGCTATTCAGGAACAGCATAATATTTCAGCTACTGGAGGAAATGAAAAAACACAATATTATTTCGGACTCGGCTATTTTAACGAAAAGGGATTGTTGAAAAGTGATGACATTGAGTATAAACGTTTTAATTTGAGATCTAATATAACCACCGAGTTAGCAAAAAACCTAAAAGGAGAATTATTAATAAGTGGTCTTTATGACAACAGAACCACTCCAGGGGAAAATTTCCATAATATATTTAAAGGAACCCGCGTTACTCTGCCAAACCAAGGGCCTTTTGCAAACAATAACCCTGATTACCCTGCAGTGGCAGCCCCTAGCAACCAAAATCCTTTGACGCTGTCAAACAGGGATATTACAGGTTATAGCGACGATGACAATAATAATCTTCAAACGACGATGGCATTGACCTATGATATACCTTTTATAAAAGGGCTCTCCATAAAAGGTTTAGCGGCCTTTGATAGGAATAGTTACCAGGCTAAGGACTTATATAAGCCATTTAAAGAATATACTTATATAAATAATGATTATGTTTCCTCACAACAGAGGGTAGGTACGGCATTCATTTCTAATAGTTTCACAAACTTTAACAGGCTAACTGTTCAGGCTCAAGCCAATTACAATATGGTATTTGCAACAAAACATAGTATTGGAGCCACAGCGGTATTTGAACAAAGGCAGGAGTGGGCAAGAACCTCATCTTTAAAAAGGATATATGATTTTTATACCATTGATCAAATAAACAGAGCGAGTACCAACTTGCAAACAAATGACGGAAGTGAGTCACAAACGGCCAATCAATCACTATTAGGCCGCCTTAACTATGGTTTCAAGAATAAATACCTTGTTGAAGTGGCTTTCAGGTATATGGGAACTCATGCTTATCCTTCTGAAAGCAGGTGGGGCTTTTTCCCTATTGCTTCTGCAGGCTGGAGGATTTCAGAAGAAAGTTTCATGAAGCAACATTTACCTATAATCTCAAATTTAAAACTTAGGGGGTCTTATGGGGAAGTGGCATCCAATCAAGGATTTACTGCGTTTCAGTGGATACCTGGATTTAGTTTATCTGGAGGTGGTTCTTATGAGTTCAACAATGGCAGTCTTGTTGCAGGTGCACAATCACCTGCAATTGTAAACCCCACGCTTACATGGGCTGTTGCAAAAACTTCCGACATTGGCATTGACATTGGCCTTTGGAAGAATAAATTAACCATTGAATTTGATATATACAGGAGAAACCAGGAAGGACTTCCAGCCACAAGGGCTCTCTCACTGCCGAATACATTTGGTGCGAGTCTGCCTCAGGAAAATTTAAACAGTAACCGCACAGATGGCACAGACTTTACAGTCAGTTTTAATGATAAGGCAGCCGCTTTTACCTATGGTGTTTCCGGAAACTTCAATTATGCCCGCACACAGAATAGGTATGTTGAGCAGGGAGCATTTACCAATAGTTATGATCGGTGGAGAAATGGAAGAGGCAACAGGTACAACGATGTTGTCTGGGGATATACCTATATTGGTCAGTTTAAAGACCAAAATGAAATCTCAAATTACCCTATTCAAAATGGAAATCAGGCAAATATTCGTGAATTACCCGGTGACTTCAAGTATGCGGATATTAATGGTGATGGAGTAATAAATAGTTTGGATGAATTGCCGTTATTTATTGGTGCTAATGGAACTAATGATGATCAGAATGCTGGTGGAAGAAAAAATCCCAGAATAAATTTCGGATTATCATTTAATGCTTCTTACAAAGGGTTTGATATAAATATGTTATTTCAGGGCGCCGGGATTTACACTGTTCGTTTTAGTGAAGTGTATGCACAAGTATTGGCCTTTAGAGGAAATACGCCCGCCTATTTCTTTGACAGGTGGCATAAAACAGATCCTTACAATTCAGAAAGTGCATGGGTTCCCGGTAAATGGCCGGTGTCCCGGTTTGTTGGTGATGTAGGCAGTATGTATAAAGAAAGTTCTGTATGGAGGAAAGACGCTTCTTATGTAAGATTAAAAAGTCTGGAGGTAGGATATACAATTAGTTCTAAAAATTACAAAGCTACTGGAATTAAAAGTATAAGGATCTATGCCAATGGGTTTAACTTGGTAACATGGACAGATCCATTTGTAAAACCTTTTGATCCTGAAAAACTTGAAGGTCTTTTTAATTCTGGTTTCAATTATCCCCTTACCAAAAATTTCAATTTTGGTTTAAATATTAATTTTTAAATTTCTTAATCATGAATACGAATAACATAAAAATTTGCATATTACTAGCAAGTGTGTTTCTGCTTGGTTGTGATAAAGTGTTGGATTTGGAACCAACCGACCGTCTTTCGGCAAATGCTATTTTTGGAGATCCTAAAGGAGTTGAAATATATATGGCAAACCTTTACAGTCAGTTACCTATAGAAGATTTTACCTATATGAAACAAGGCTTTAATTACAACCAGAGCGGTCCTAATAATGGCGGTCAATGTGCATCAATGGTAACAGATGAGGCTACACATAGCGAAAGTGGATCAGGCGTGGGTGATGGTGATTTTCAATGGTGGGCTGACGGATATAAATTAATACGTGATGTCAATATTCTGGTAGATGTAATACCCACACTAAAAATTAGTGATCAGGAAAGAAGGAGCCTGATTGGGGAAAGTTCGTTTATAAAAGCATTCGCTTATTTTGGTCTTGCTAAAAGATATGGGGGTGTTCCACTTATAAAAAATTCACAAGTGTACTCAGGCGATGCGGAAAGTTTAAAAGTGCCAAGAAATACTGAGCAGGAAACATGGGATTATGTTTTATCACTTTGTGATACTGCCATTTTAAACTTAGGTGATGCAACGGGAAGACGGGCAAC
>JAIPAJ010000015.1 GCA_021740125.1 Leadbetterella sp.
CTGTGTGGGTTTACCAATTTGGGTTAACAACAAAATATACAATTCAGCTTGTGTAATTGCCAATAGACAAATTTTGGGCTTTGTATGCAAACAACATTTGCCCAACTACGGACTTTTCTACGAAGACCGATGGTTTCACAGATGGAAACCCGGACAAACCTCTGAAATTAGCATAAAAGGAATAAAATACCCCGTAGGAGATTTGGTATTCAATTTTGAAAACATACGCATTGGACTTGAAATTTGTGAAGATGCATGGGTGGCCAACAGGCCCGCCACAAGACATTTCGACAAAGGCGTTGATATAATACTCAACCCGAGTGCTAGTCCATTTGGATTTCATAAGTTCAAAATTAGAGAACAACTGGTAACTGATGCCTCTAGGGCATTTTGCTGTGCTTATGTGTACACCAATTTACTAGGAAATGAATCTGGAAGGCTAATATTTGATGGCGATGCTATGGTTTGCTCAGGAGGGGATGTTTTGGCCTCTAGCCAAAGATTCAGCTATGCTGACTATACACTTACCTCAGCGGTGATAGATATCGGCAAAAACAAAATAGAACAAGCCAAAATAAAGTCTACTCTACTACCAGATATGAAATTGATTCAATCCAATTTTGAGTTGATCTATTCTGATATTCCGAACACTATTTTTGCCGAAATGGAGCCTTTTGAAAAAGGTGGCTCATTAAAAGAAGAGGAATTTTCGAGATCAGTAAGTTTAGCACTTTTTGACTATCTCCGAAAGTCTCGTTCGTTTGGATTTACTATTTCCCTTTCTGGAGGTGCTGATTCTTGTGCTTGCACTGCACTATGCGGATTGATGGTAAGATTAGGAGACGAAAGCATTGGTTTTGAAGCATTTAAAGAAAAACTCAATTATATACCAGAAGTAAAAAATGCCAAAACTTTAGAAGAACTGACTGAAAAACTGATTCTGACTATTTACCAAGGCACGGAAAATAGCTCAGATGACACCCTGAACTCGGCTAAAAACCTTGCTGAATCTATCGGAGCAAAGTTTATGAAAATCAACATCAATGGCTTGGTGGATAGCTACACCAACCTGATAGAAGAACAAATTGGCAGAAAGCTAAGCTGGGCAACAGACGACATTCCGATGCAAAACATACAAGCTCGTGTTCGTGCTCCTGGTGTATGGATGCTTGCCAACCTCCATAATCATTTACTTTTGGCCACTTCTAACCGCTCGGAAGTGGCTGTAGGCTATTGTACTATGGATGGCGACACTGCAGGAAGCATAAGCCCAATAGCTGGAATTGACAAAGACTGGTTAAGAACTTGGCTGATTTGGCTTGAAAAAATAGGTTGTGAAGTAAAAGGCAAACACATAAAAATAGAAGGTCTGAAATACGTAAACGCTTTACAACCAACCGCTGAACTACGACCAAAAGACAACAAACAAACAGATGAAAAAGACCTGATGCCATATAAAGTGCTAAACCACATAGAGCAGCTGGCCATTAGGGACAAAAAATCACCAGTGGAATGTTTTAGAAACTTAGAGAAATTCTACGAAAACCAATATAGCAGAGAAGATCTTTACAATTGGACAAACCGATTCTTCAAACTTTGGAGCAGAAACCAATGGAAACGTGAACGTTACGCCCCAGGCTTTCACCTCGATACTCACAACCTCGATCCAAGAAGCTGGACCCGCTTTCCTATCCTCAGTGGAGGTTATGTATTTGAGTTAGAAAAGTTGAAAGAGCATTACGAAGGTAAAAGTAGTGGAGGTAGAAAAAAAATAGGATTCTAATTATCTTAAAATTAAAAAAATGAAGATCAAATATCTATTTTTCAGCATTTTATTTATTTGTTGCGTAAGTTCAGTAGCTCAAATAAATGGCAGAATTCTTTCAAAAAGTGAGATACCAAAAAATATCAAGGTGAAAGGAAACATTCAATCAGCCATTACATGGAAAGAAAAAAATGGAGAGTTTTTGGTTATATTAACCGAATCTGGAAATATTGAAGTACCGAAATCTGAAGAAAGACAAGCTGAACTTCATGCTTATTGTTTTCAAAAAAATCAGCAATCTTATGCCCAAAAATGGATGGTATTTGATTTTGAAGAACCCTGCCCATTCGACTTGGAGGTAGGTTTCTTAAAGAAAACTTTGCAGGTTACAGATTTAGACCAAAACGGAATAGCAGAAATATGGCTTGTTTACAAATTATCCTGCCGGAGCGACGTCAGCCCATCTGAGTTAAAGATTATCATGTATGAAGGTCAAAAAAAATATGCTATGCGTGGTAAAACCAAAGTTAATCTATCAGAAACAGAAACCCTTGGTGGAGAATATAAATTTGACAATGCCTTTATAAATGGCCCAAGTATATATAGAAACTTTGCAAAAAACATTTGGTCTAAAAATGTAAATGAAACTTGGGGAGAATAAACAATCCAATTGATGATTATAGAAATCAAAAATAAAATTTTGTAAAAAAAATATTCTAACTTGAACTTTCAATTCAACCTTAAACGAGAAAATGAAAAACTCTAGACGTGATTTTTTAAGAAACATAGCCGCATCAGGAGTATTGGTGCCTTTGGCTGCTCAAAACTTGATGGCCTACCCTATTGCTACCGACCGAAAATTGCGTGTAGTTCTTTGTGGATTGGGTAGTTATGCCACCAACCAGTTGGCTCCAGGTCTTTCTCAATCAAAAAACTGCGAGTTGGTGGGCATCGTGACAGGTTCGCCAGAAAAAGCGGCAAAATGGAAGGAAAAATACAATTTGGCTGATAAAAATATTTACAATTATCAGAATTTTGAAACAATTGCAAATAATCCTGATGTAGATGTGGTGTATGTAGTTTTGCCGAATTCTATGCATGCCGAATATGTAATGAAAACCGCCAAAGCGGGCAAACATGTGATTACCGAGAAACCGATGTCGATGGATGCCAAGCAAGCTCGCGAAATGATAGCATACTGTAAAAGCCAGAAGGTAATACTTGGTGTAGGATACAGACTTCATTATGAGCCATTTACCAATGAAGTCATGCGTCTTTCAAGAGACAAAGACTTTGGCAAGCCTAAGTTTATTGAGACCAAATTTGCCTGGAGAAACCGTGACCTCAATGCTTGGCGAATGAATAACAAATGGTCGGGTGGTGGTGCATTGATGGATGTAGGTATTTACTGCATCAATGCCAGCCGATATGCCACAGGCGAGGAGCCCATTTCTGTGACCGCTCAAGCTATTAAAACAGAACCTGAAGTTTACAGAGACATTGAAGAAACCATTTTATGGCAGTTGAAATTCCCCAGTGGTGCTATAGCTAGTGGAATGAGTTCGTATGCTACAAATGCCCATGAATTATCGATACATTACGAAAAAGGCAGCCTGAGTATGTCCCCAGCCTATGACTATGGCCCGCTAAAAGGTACAACTTCCAAAGGCCCGATGGATTTTCCGATAGTTCATCACCAGGCTTATCAAATGGATGGATTCGCAGATGCCATTTTGAATAATAAACCAATTTTAACTCCCGGTGAGGAAGGACTGAAGGACATGATAATCATTGATGCTATCAAAAAGGCAGCGATTACTGGAAAAGAAGTAAAAATTGTAATGAGTTGATTAACCATTAGCTTTTATCAAAAAAAATACATCCTTAAAATTAAGGATGTATTTTTTATAAATACCTCAACCAAGTTTTAGACTTATTGGCCTCTTTATAAGCACCATACCATTTACACAAAGGATACATAAAAACCACAATAGCTAGCCAAATAAGATATATATAAGGCAGCGAAACTCCTCCACCCGTCTCTGGTCGACCAAATTTAAATGGCCCAAAGATCAAATCAGAAGCCTTGTAACCCTTCGCAAAAACGATTGCAAACATAGTGAGATGAACTATATACCAGTGTATCAAATAATAAAAAAGCGGCACTTTGCCATACACTTTCATAATGTCAATAAACTTGTTGGTTCTTCCCTCAGCCCACCACATTTTCAAGAATATAATTCCCAAAGTAACAAACACATACAAAGGTGATGGCGGATATTTTGAAACATTAAAAAACGACAATAATGTATAAACTGGGCTTTTTTGCAAAGACCAATGTGCTGGATCTCCATAAAGATCAATAAACCTTAATATCACAAAAATTACTAAAAAAATCAGGCCGTATTTAAAGAATAGAGCCTTATTATTTTTGTCCAAAAACAAACGACCAAAACCAAAACCCAGCAACATGATAGCCAACCAAGGAATTGGAGGATAGGACATAAAAAATGTAAAACTAGTGCCGATTGGTATCAAACCAGGGAAAAATAAGATACCAGCTGAATTCTTAATGCTGTCAGAAAATGGGATAAAAGCCAATAAGGGATATAGAATCAATATTAAAAAACCTATTTTACCAACATACCTAGTAGTTAACTTCAACAATAAACTCAAGATAATAAAACCAAAACCAATGGTACCAATTACCTGAAACATGATGGTCTGAAAATGAATATCAAACCAGATTCCAAAATTGACAACTGTAACTTCCAAAAAAAAAAGCCATAAGCCTCTTTTAAATAGAAACCTTCTTAATTCAGCTAAGCTTTTACCTGATTCCATAGACACGAACACTGAAACTCCCGATAAAAAGACAAAAGTAGGTGCACAAAGATGGGTAATCCACCTCGTAAAAAATAGAATGGGTGTGGTGGTATTCAAATCTGTTGGATCTTGTGTAAAGGCATCGGTATGCATCAAATCTCTAACATGATCGAGAGCCATAATAACCATCACTAATCCACGAGCAAAATCTATACTTTGAATTCTTTTCATAACAATAACATTTTTATTTCATTAAATACCAAGCCTTTACAGGATAATGATCAGAAAACGGCACATTGGAAATAGTCAAAAAATCGATATTCTTTATATGCCTATCATCAAAAAACTGATTATCAATCCTTAAAAAAGTCAAAACCTTGTGGTAGGTAAATCCAAAACCGAAACCAGTTTCTTCAAATGCGTTGTTGAGTTTTTTTCTAATTCTTCCATAAGCATAGCCGTAGGGAAGTTCGTTAAAATCTCCAGCCAAAATTACGGGATAAGGACTTTCCTCTATCCAATTCTCCAGCAAATTCACTTGTAATCCCCTATCCTCAAAACCTCCTTTCAATTTTGACAAAACGTTCTTGGTTTCCGTTCGATCTATTTTATTATCCCCTCTAATAATATTTTGAACCCTTATTCCCATAGATTTCAATTGTGCATTGATAATCCTTATCGTATCCTTATCTACAACAATATCAGCCGATAACATTCCATTATTGTTTGGCGGCCAATAAAGTTCTTTCTTTGATATTATCGGAAATCTACTAAAAATAGCTAGGCCGATAGCCCCTTGTCCTTTGTTGTTATTGGTATTCGAATGCATGTAAACATAGTAGGCATTTCTTTTCGAAATACGTCTAAGCAAATCAAATTCATGGTATTTTTCAGTGTTATACATTTCCTGAAAACACTTAATATCAGCAGATAAGGTATCTAAAACATTGGAAAGGCCAATAGCAGATTTTATATTTTTTTTGTCCACAAACTGATGATAGTCGCCATACATAAGGTTATAGCTAAGTAGCGAAAAAGTAAACGGTGGATTTGGATTAATATCAGGTGGGTTGATTTTCAGTGTTCTGTCAAAAATGGAATAGGTAATGAGTAACATAAACAGTGAAAGTAGAGCCTTGGGTGATGCACCTATAACCCAAACCAAGAAAAACAACAAATGACCAAGCAAAACCAAAGGAAAAGTCAACATCAAAAAACCACCTAACCAATGCCTAATATCTGCCGAAAGAACCAATTGATAGACCAAAAGGGAATACAGACCAAATGCAATATTGATCAAAAAGAAGAATTTTTTTATAAAATTGAGTATGCCCAATAAATAAATTAGTTTATAGAAATGCAATAATAGCCAATCTGCTCCAAAATATAAAAAAGCAAAGCAATTAATAACGCTAAAATAGATATCTGGTCTTTAAAATATTATCCATTAGAAGCGTCATTTTGATAAGAAATATAATTTTAAAATTCCAATAATAATACCGAAAGACCATAAGTAAGGGAAGCTCTGATTTATGACAAAAACACTGTTTTGACCAATTAATTTATGAAAATTAAGGACGCCATTTGCAATAAGATTTTATATAGTTTTTTTTAAAATAATATGGAATTTACCAAAAAATAGACTAATTTTGCATCGAAAAGAAGAATGAGGGGGTCTAAAACCTCCTTTTTTGTTGGTAATCATCTTAGTTTTGTAGTTTTTTGATGGCTCTTAAAGAAGCAGTAGTGAAATTTTTAGACGAAATAATATCCACCACGGATTATTATTTGGTTGACATAGTTGTTTCCGACTCCAAAATCAGAAAAAAAATAACTGTATTTATTGATTCTGATGAAGGCATTTCCATAGACGAATGTGGTGAAGTTAGTCGAAAACTGGGCATAGAACTAGAAGAAATAATTGACGTAGCATTTGTTTTGGAAGTTTCATCTCCAGGTGCAGATAGTCCGCTAAAGTTTGAAAGACAATATACCAAAAATATAGGAAGAACCTTAAAAGTGACGTTGGAAGATTTGAGTGAAGTAAAAGGTACACTCACACAAGTTTCCGAAGGGAAAATAACCTTAGAACCTGAAGCAAAAAAGAAAATAAAACCTGAAGCGATGACTTTATTGATTGAAAATATCAAAGAAGCTAAAGTTATCATTTCATTTAAATAAAACATAGACACGTATGCATAGTGGTGATTTAATTGAATCGTTTGCTGAGTTTGCCAGAGAAAAAAACATCGATAGGCCAACCATGATAGCCATCCTTGAGGATGTGCTAAGAACCATGATTCGTAAAGCTTACGGCGATGATCATAATTTTGACATCATCCTAAACGCCGAAAGTGGTGACTTAGAGATGTGGAGAACCAGAGAAATTGTTGACGATAACTCCGAAGACATTTGGGATACAGATAAAATCCCTTTGTCTGAAGCTAAGAAAATAGAGCCTGACTTCGAGATAGGTGAAGAAGTTGCAGAAGAAGTAAAAATCGAAGATTTTGGTAGAAGAATTGTTCAAACTGCACGCCAAACATTGATTCAAAAAGTTAAAGATCTTGAAAAAGAAATGCTCTTTGACCAATACAAAGATCAAGTTGGAGAATTAGTAACTGTAGATGTTTATCAGATTTTGGGCAAGGAGGTAATATGTATGGATGAAGAAGGCAATGAGCTATCTCTCCCAAAAGGTGAGCAAATTCCAAAAGATAGATTCCGTAAAGGAACCAGCATAAGAGCAATAATTCACAAGGTTGAAATAAACAATGGTAATCCAAAACTTACACTTTCAAGAACTTCCCCAGTTTTCTTAGAGCGTTTGTTTGAACTTGAAATACCAGAGATTCAAGACGGCGTAATATCTATTCGTAAAATAGTAAGAGAACCAGGTGAAAGAGCTAAAGTAGCAGTAGAATCCTTCGACGACAGAATAGACCCAGTAGGAGCTTGTGTGGGTATGAAAGGTTCGAGAATTCACTCCATCGTGAGAGAGCTTGAAAATGAAAATATCGACGTTATCCAATGGACTGACAATACCAACTTACTGATTTCAAGATCACTAAGTCCCGCAAAAATCAGCAACATCAGAATTAACGAAAACAATGAAAGAGTTTCAGTTTTTCTAAAACCTGATCAAGTTTCTTTAGCAATTGGTAAAGGTGGTCTTAATATCAAATTGGCTTCAAAACTTATTGGTTTAGAAATAGATGTTTTCAGAGACATCGAAGGTGTCGTGGAAGAAGAAGACGTAGACTTGATGGAGTTCACTGATGAAATAGACGAGTGGATATTGTTAGAGTTCAGAAAAATTGGCTTAGACACTGCAAAATCTGTATTGACTATTGGTAAGGCTGATTTAGTAAGAAGAACAGAGCTTGAAGAAGAAACTGTTGACGAAGTATTGGATATCCTAAGGAAAGAATTTGATTGATACGTAAAACACTAAGCCACACCAAATTACAATTGTTTTATAAAATTTAAGAAATATTTATGGCAGAAGAAAAAATGATGCGACTTAGCCAAGCGGCCAAGAAACTTAACGTAGGTACAATTACCATTATTGAGATTCTCAGCTCAAAAGGGCATCGTATTGATAATAATCCCAACGCCAAACTTTCATTTGACTTACTTGAGGTTTTATCAAAAGAGCTACATGCCCCCGAGCTTCTAAGTGAAATGGGTGGCGGTTCTACTTCAGTTTCACCATCTGAATCATCGTCACCAGCCAAATCTAGTGAAGAAATCTTGTATTTCAGAGAAGAACCTGAAGAGCCTGAAATAATCAAAATAGAACACAACCTCCAAGGACCTAAAGTTCTGGGAAAAATAGACCTAAACAGCAAAGGACCTGCCAAAATTGTTCCTATCGATTTTGAACCTGAGGCAATAAAAGAAGAACCGAAAGTTGAAATAAAACCAGAGCCAGTTATACCAATTGTGGTAGATAAGCCTGTCGAGGTTGTTCCAATTATAATTGAAGAAAAACCAGCACCAGTGGTTGAATTTAAACCAATCGAAGTTGTTAAACCTGTTGAAGTTGTACCTGAGGTTGTACCTGAGGTTGTTATTGTAAAAGAGGAGCCAAAAGTAGAACCTAAGGTAGAGGAACAGAAAGTTGAGATTAAAGAAGAAAAACCAAAAGCACCGGTTTTAGCTGAAATAATTGATGAGGTATTTGAGGAAATAGAAGAAACCCCAAAACCTAAAATAGTTGTAGAAGAAGATAAAATCGATGAAATCCTACCTCCAAAGCTCATTAAAGCCCAAGGAGATAAGCTTCAAGGATTGAAGGTTTTAGGCAAAATTGAACTTCCTGTTGAGCGTAAGCCGCTCACCAAAGAGGAGCTCAAGCAAAAACGTAAAAGAAAAAGAGTAATAGTTGGTGGTGAAAAAGTAGGTGATACTACGAAGTCGAATTTTGAAAACTTCAGAAAAGATCCAAAGGCAGTTGGACCCAATAGACCGCATACGCCAAATACTCCTAATACTCCTAATACAGGTGCACCTAAACCACCATTTAGTGGAGTTGGAGCTAATACAGATAACAAACCGTCTACTACAGCTCCTAACCAAAACCAAGGTGGCGGCGGAAACACTGGAGGTAAGAAAGACTTCAAAAAAGGCGGAAATAGAAAAGAAACGGTGTCTCAAGATGATGTAAAGGACAACATCAAGACTACCATGTCTAAATTGCAAAATAAAGGCAACGAGTTTGGCTCTAAGTATCGTAAAGAAAAACGTAGAAACCGTGCCGAGGCTCAGGACGCATTAGATCAACAAGAATTGGAGGAAAGCGGTACCCTGAAAGTAACTGAATTCATTTCGGCTTCAGAGTTGGCCTCATTGATGAATGTTACTGTAACAGAAGTAATTGCAAGCTGTATGAAAATGGGTATTTTCGCTTCAATCAACCAAAGATTGGATGCAGAAACCATTCAAATGATTGCTCTTGAATTTAATTTTGACGTAGAATTTATTTCTGCAGAAGAAGAAGTTTCTTTTGATACCGAAATAATGGTTGATAAAGAAGAAGACTTGATTCACCGTGCTCCAATCGTAACTATAATGGGACACGTTGACCACGGTAAAACTTCATTACTTGACTATATCAGAAGATCTAAAGTAGCCTCTGGTGAAGCCGGAGGAATCACGCAGCACATCGGAGCTTATTCTGTAACTATAAAAGAAGGAGAAAATAAAGGGAAATCTATAACCTTCCTTGATACGCCTGGTCACGAGGCATTTACAGCCATGAGAGCCAGAGGAGCCAAAGTCACTGACGTTGTAATCATTGTAATATCTGCCGACGATAGTGTGATGCCTCAGACCAAAGAGGCCATCAACCATGCTCAAAACGCTGGAGTTCCTATCGTATTTGCATTCAATAAAATAGATAAACCAAATGCCAATCCTGCTAAAATCAGAGAAGATTTGGCCAAGGAAAATATTTTGGTGGAAAGCTGGGGTGGTAAATACCAAGAGCAAGAAGTATCTGCAAAATCTGGAATCGGTATAGATGAATTATTGGATAAAGTTTTATTGGAAGCTGAATTGCTTGAACTTAAAGCAAATCCGAACAGAAACTCATTTGGAACGGTCATAGAAGCCTCACTTGACAAAGGTCGAGGTTATGTATCTACGATATTGGTAGAAAACGGAACACTAAAAATTGGAGATATCATGTTGGCCGGACAATACTTTGGCAGAGTTAAAGCCTTAGTAAACTCCTTAGGTGAGAGAGTAAAAGAAGCTGGACCTTCACAACCTGTACAGATATTGGGCCTACCAGGTGCACCACAAGCGGGCGACAAGTTCAATATCATGGAGTCAGATAGAGAGGCTCGTGAAATTGCCAACAAACGTGAGCAACTTAACCGTGAGATGAGCATCAGAGCCAAGAAACACATCACATTGGATGAAATTGGTAGAAGAAAAGCAATTGGAACATTTAAAGAACTTAACGTTATTGTTAAAGGTGACGTGGATGGTTCAGTTGAGGCCTTGTCTGATTCATTATTGAAACTATCAACAGATGAAGTTCAAGTAAATATTGTACATAAAGCGGTAGGTCAAATATCTGAGTCTGACGTTACACTAGCTTCTGCAGCTGATGCTATCGTTATCGGTTTCCAGGTGAGACCTTCAAACAATGCAAGAAAAATAGCCGACTCCGAGCAAATCGAAATCAGACTATATTCTATCATCTATGACGCCATCAATGAAATAAAAGCGGCCATGGAAGGTATGTTGGCTCCGAAAGAAGAAGAGGTAGTGACAGGAAATATTCAAGTCAGAGAAGTATTCAAAATCAGCAAGGTAGGTACAATTGCGGGATGTTATGTAACTGACGGTTATGTGAAACGTAACAATAAAGTGAGAATAATCCGTGAAGGTATAGTGGTTCATGAAGGTGAGATCGCCCAGTTGAAACGTTTCAAAGACGATGTAGCTGAAGTGAAAAATGGCTATGAATGTGGATTGAGTATCAAAAACTTTAATGATATCATGATGGATGACATCATTGAAAGTTTTGAAATAAGAGAACTTAAAAGAACCTTGTAAATAAAATTGAGAAAGCCTTTCGGGGCTTTTTTAATATAAAATTATTTTCATTATTTTCTGAAAATATAATATAAATAATAAATTTGGAATTTACAAAATAATATTTTTATTTTTGCATATAGATGAATGCAGCAGATGAGACGTTGTACGAATATTGTGAAAATCACAGCAGCAATGAACCCGAGGTTTTAAGGCAAATAAGTAGAGATACTCATGCCAATTTACTAAAACCCAGGATGCTATCTGGTCATTTGCAAGGAAGGTTACTTTCAATGATTTCGCAAATTCTCCAACCTAAAAGTGTTCTTGAGATTGGAACTTTTGTTGGTTACTCGGCCATTTGCTTGGCAGAAGGTTTAGCGGAAAATGGTCGATTAATTACCATTGAAGCAAATGAGGAATTTGAAACAAGGATAAAAAGTAATATAAACTTGGCGGGTCTAAATGATAAAATAGACCTAAAAATTGGCAATGCTTTGGAAGTGATACCAAAATTGGATCTTAAGTTTGATTTAGTTTTTATTGATGCAGATAAGTTAAACTATATCAACTATTATGATTTAGTAATTGAAAAACTTAACATTGGAGGCTTAATAATAAGTGACAATGTACTTTGGGATGGTAAAGTATTGGACATATCCAAAAACGATGCGACTACCAAGTTACTAAGAGCATTCAATGTACATGTCCAAAATGATAACAGAACTAATAAAGTGCTATTACCCATAAGAGACGGATTATTTGTCTCCAGAAAAATAAAATGAAAATGAAAAAAATTTTAGCTTTCTTATTGATCTACCCTATCTTTTTCTTGGCTATTGCCCAAACACAAGTGAGTATTCCAGAAGCTCCTAAAAAAGTGGAATTTGCAAACATTCTCATTGAGCTGAACCCAGAGGCTTTAAAAGCTTTAAATGCCGAAATCACCTCCTTGCTAACTCCTCAAAACAAGTTTCTTGAACAAAAACTGGAAAGAATGCAATGGTATTTCCCAATCATTGAGAAAATATTAGAAGAAGAAGATATTCCCGAGGACATGAAGTATATAGCTGTTTTGGAAAGTTCTTTACTTCCTGAGGCTATTTCTAGTTCAAATGCCGTCGGATTTTGGCAGTTCAAAGAAGCCACAGCGAAAGAAGTTGGCCTAAAAGTAGATAACAAGCAAGATGATAGGAAAAACGTATTTCTTTCAACGAAAGCTGCTGCTTTATACCTTAAACGTCACAATCTCATTTTCAAAAACTGGCTTTCATGTATGATGGCTTACAACATGGGTGTTGAAGGTGCTTCGGATAAAATAAATCCAGAATGGTCATTTGCAAGTGAAGTCAAATTTGATGAAAACACCGATCCCTATTTAATTAAAGCCCTCGCTCACAGAATAGCTTTCGAACATCGTTTAAATAGACTCAAAGATTCTCCAAAAAAATTCGTAGAATATGCAACGAAAGGCAAATCTCTGGCCGAAATAGCTGTTGAGCTTACGATAGATATTACCGAACTTCGTAAATATAATCCATGGTTATATGCCCCAAACATTCCTGAAGACAAACCCTACAAAGTACTCGTTCTTTCACGAATTGAAGATGTTGAAGAAATAACCAATAAGATACAAAAAAGAGTTGATGCCAATAAAATTGATGTGGGTTTTCCCCAACTTAAAAGAATCACCATGGTTTCAACCTCGCCAGATGACCCTGTATATTATGAAATAAATGGAAAAAAGGGAATTTTGGCTCAATCTGGCGAAGAAGTAGCACAGTTGTCTACAAAAGCTAAAATGAAAATCGGGAAATTTTTGTCATATAATGACATGACAGACAAAGACTTAACCAAAGAAGGCAGTATTTACTATTTACAGAAGAAAAGCAAGAAAGCGGCCACACAATTCCATACTGTGCACGGAGAACAAACACTCTGGGATGTCTCTCAAATATATGGTGTGGGATTAAAATATCTTCTGAAGTACAACCGAATGAAAAAATCGGAAAGATTACAACCGGGAAGAGTTATTTGGTTACAAAAAACTAGACCAAAAAATGAGCCAATTGAAGTTATTAAAGAGGCAATAGAAGAGGAAGATAAATTGCCTATTAGAGAAGATTACACAAAAAAAGAAGAAGTGGTATTCAATGTACCTCCTGTGATTAAAGAGAAAACCGAAGTTATAGAAAAACCGAAAGAAATAATAAAAGAAACACCGAAGGAAATTAAAACTGAAACCGTTGTAGATAGTCCAAAAACTGAAGTATCAAAGAAATCAGAAATTGTTAAAACTGAAAAACCAATTGTTGACACTAAATCTGATGGTCTTAAAGTCAATGACGACTTATTTGTACCAAAGAATACATCGGTCACCAAACCTCCAATAGTGACAACAAGTGAGACTAAATCTACTACAAAAGTTGTCAATACAAAACACATGGTAAAACCTAGTGAAACGATGTTTTCGATTGCCAAACGTTACAATTTATCAGTAGATGAGCTACGCAAAATGAACAATATGAGCAGCACAGCTACATTAAAAGCCAATCAATTATTGACTATTGGCACATCCACGATTGTTACAAAAGACGAGGGAATAGCTAAAACACCAGCAAAAAAGCCAATTTCTGATGAACCGATTGGTGAGGAGGAATTGGTAAAACCTAAGCCAATTGTAAAAGATCCAGTTGCCACAAAGCCTCAAACCCACGTGGTGAGTTTTGGTGAGACGCTTTTCAGTATTTCTAAAAAATATGACGTTTCAGTTTCTCAAATTAAAGAATGGAACAACATAACTGGAAATAGTATAAATTCAGGTCAGAGCTTGGTGGTTTCGAACAAAAAAACATCTAGTGCAGTAATTGGCAAAGAGTCTGTTAAGGAGGCCAAAAAACCAGCAAGTAATTCAGGTAGTACATCTCATACAGTGACTAGAGGAGAAACATTATATAGTATTTCTAAAAAATATGATGTTAGCGTAAATGACATAAAGAAATGGAACAACATGGCAGATAGCGAAATCATGGTTGGTTCAAAAATTATTATAAAGAAATGATCTTAATAGAAGACACCTGCATAAGTGATGACGTTGCTGAAAAGTTTTTTGTATGTGACATAGAAAAATGCAAAGGTGCTTGTTGTGTTGAAGGAGATCTTGGGGCTCCGCTAGAGGATGTTGAGTTACCCATTCTCGAGGAAATTTACGAAAAAATAAAACCCTATTTATCTCCAGAAGGCATAAAAGCAATCGAAGAACAGGGTAAATACATTAAGGATTGGGAAGGTGACTATTCTACCACGACAATTGATGAAAAAGAGTGTGCTTATGCCGTTTATGACAAAAAAGGAATCTTGCAATGTGGCATTGAACAAGCTTATAACGACGGAGTTGTGGATTTCAAAAAACCAATTTCTTGCCATTTATACCCCATCAGAATCACAAAGTACGAAAGCTACCATGCAATAAACTATGACCGGTGGAGCATCTGCTCTGACGCCTGTGCTTTGGGCGATAAACTAGGGGTTGAAGTTTATAAATTTTTGAAAGAGCCCCTTATAAGGGCCTACGGTGAAAAGTGGTACCATCAACTGGTCAAAGAAATCGAAGATGCAAAGCTTTGAGGAGGTATATGAGGTTGTAAAACTAATACCAAAAGGCAAAGTGACCAGTTATGGAGCCATTGCCAAATATTTAAATACCGGTGCAAGGCTAGTGGGATGGGCTATGAATGCTGCCCATGGCCTTCAAGATGTTCCCGCTCATCGGGTAGTAAATCGCAACGGTTTACTAACAGGAAAACTCCACTTTGAAAGCCCAACACGGATGCAAGAACTTTTAGAAATAGAAGGAATAGAAATAATTGCTGACAAGATTCAAAATTTCTCCAAAATCTATTGGGATCCCCAAATTGAACTCTCACTTTAGATAGAGTTTTTGTAATATTTTTATTTAAAATATTATTATTTACACAAATGCTATATCCTTCATACCATCAAAAAAGAAGTTTATTTAAATAATTTAAAATTTTAAGATAAAATAGTATCTTTACACAGAATAAAATTCTGAAATCATCAATCAAACAAATCAATGGCTGTCGGTAAATTAGATCAAATTGATCACAAACTTTTAGAAATACTCCAGAGCAACGGAAAAATAACAAACGCTCAACTTTCCAAAGAAATTGGACTTTCTCCTGCACCAACTTTGGAAAGGGTAAAAAAACTTGAAAACACAGGTATTATTGAAAGCTATCATGCTCAAATAGATAGAGAAAAAGTGGGCTTAGGTGTGATGACTTTTGTTCAAGTTACATTGTCTGGTCACCGAAAATCTATTACGGAGTCTTTCGTAAAAACGATAGAAGCTGTACCCGAAATCATTGAATGTCATCACGTTACAGGATCTTGCGATTTCTTACTGAAAGTAATAGCGAGAGACATAGCATCCTATCAGACATTAATAATGGAAACAATAAATGAAATTGAAGTAGTGGCTAGCACGCAAACTATGGTCATATTGTCAACTTTCAAAAATACGAAAGTTCTTCCTATTCCTTGAAATTAGAAGATTTTGATATACCAAAGGGGAAAAATCACTTTTTCCCTTTTTTTTGTGCCTTTAACCTCTTGGTTAGATCTTCCAATGCTTTTTTTGCTTGCTTATACGAATTAGAATTTTTCTCTGAATTCTTCAAAACTTCGGCAAAGTATTCAACCGCTGCCTTATTTTCATTTTCTTTCAAAGCAATATTGCCCAAAGCCATATTAGAAGCAACATAGTAGCCTGATTCTTTGGTATTATTGCTCAAAGAATAATTGATACATTTTTGGTAGAAGAACTTGGCTTGCGTATCGTTATTCTTATAATTTTGGTTTATGTAACCCAAAATATAAGCTGCATATCTGCCGTCATTGTCACCATATCCATACCTTTTTTCATCCAACCTGGCCATTAATTCGTTGGCGTAAATCTCTGCTTCGTCTAATCTTCCAAGAGCAAAACTATTGCGAGCTACAAATCTATGAAAAAATGAATTATTGGGATAGAGGGCGTGCATTTGGCGAGCCATCGTCAAAGATTTTGCAGATTGATTCTCCGCAGCGTATATTTGAATGAGAAAATACCTGGCTTCCATTCTAGAATAGAATGCATTGTTGGCTACATTTTCTAACTGCTTAATTCCCAAATTCTTATCTCCTTTCCTAAAAAAAGATAATAATGGTTTCAATGATTTATAGTTGTCATGAATCCATTTTGAATAGTAGTTGTAGACCCCATCACCAAATAACAATTCAGGATTTATATTTTCTTCTCCCCTACTGTAGTCTAGGTATTTGATGGCCTGCTTCCCAGCCCATGCTGATTTTACCCATTTTTCTCGCTCTGCATATAGTCTTCCTTTGATAGCATAGGCAGCCGAGAGAAAAAAAGCAGCCTCCTTATTCTTTTTATTTTCATCAAACATGTCGTCAGCCTTATCTATTGCCGCATCCATGTAGTTATGGCATTGCTCGTCAAAACGCTCCTGCTTTGTGTCAGGCACTATTTTCCACCATTCATTTAACCCCAACAAAAAATCTCCGAGTGGATGTTCAGGATATTTCACTTTAAGCCATTTATATTCCTTCTCAGCCTCTGAAAAATTAAAGTTGTACATATTGTTAACAGCGGCTGTAGTGCTAATCTGCACGCCTCTGTCGAGCAACAACATTTCAGCTTTAGGTTTTTCTTTTGAATTAAAAAAAGAAAAGAGTTGGGCTTTTGAAATGAAATGTGAACTAACAAAAAGAATAATTAAAAGGCTTTTTTTCAATGTGTATATTTTTGTGAAAAACGAAATAGACTTACGAATAATTGCATGACAAAATTAGAGAAATTTGAAATTTCATTTGCTAAAAAAAGTAATCTTAACAAAATATTATTTTATTTTACATGAAAAACTAAAACATGGTAGAGGTACTGGATTTAAAATTCAAAGAATTAATCACAAGCGAACAAATACAAGAAAGAGTAAATGATATTTCCAAAAAACTGAATGATCGTTTTCAAGGCAAAAATCCAGTATTCCTTGGCATTTTGAATGGTTCTTTTCTATTCATTGCGGATATTTTCAAAAAACTCACCATACCATGCGAAGTAAGTTTTTTAAAGATACACTCCTACCAAAACACAGAATCAACAGGTAAAATGAAAGAACTGATAGGTTTAAATCAACCTATCGAAGGTCGACATGTGGTAATATTAGAAGATATCGTAGATACGGGTCGCACCTTAGATTTTTTAATGAAAACCTTAGAAATTCATAATCCTGCCAGTATTTCTGTTGCTACCTTACTCCACAAACCCGAGGCAATGCTTGTGCCTATACAGCTTGATTATGTTGGATTTGAAATTCAAAACCAGTTTGTGGTAGGCTATGGTCTTGATTACAATGGATATGGAAGAAACAGCAGCTCTATATTAATCAAAGTAGATGATTGAAGTGAGATTAAACCTAAGTGTGTGCCCAACCACAAAAGGTTTTTTACTCAAACAATAAATACTTATTGCTTGAAAGTCTATGATTATTTCATAAAAAGCTCCTTTAAAAATATTATTGGTCACGGTAGCTTCATACTCCCCTTCATCATTTATTTCAATATTTTCAGCCCTTACAAAAGATTCTTTCCCCGCAATATTTATCATAAAACCATCGCCAGTTAGTAAGGCCACGTATTTATTTTTGGGCGAATTATAAATTACTTCTGAGCTTCCTTTCTGTACCATCCTGCCATTTTTAAGTATAAATAACTCATCTACCAACCCAAAGGCATCATGAATATCGTGTGTCACAAAAATACAAGCAATGGATTCCTTACGAAGCACCGATTGTAAGTTGATCAGAACTTTTTTTTTGATGATTGGGTCAAGATTAGCAAATGGCTCGTCTAACAACAATACCAAGGGCTCGTCAGCAATGGCTTTGGCCAACATCACTCTTTGGATTTCTCCACCTGACAATTCTCTTGGAAACTTTGTCAATAAATGATTGATATTTAAATCCTTAGAAAGTTTTTTTACACGTTGAGATTGATATTTTTTCTCGAAATATCGCAACTCATAGGCTATATTTTCAGCAATAGAAATATTGGGAAAAAGTGTATTTTGCTGTGTTACCATCTTAATCTGTTTATGGCCAGCTATAAGTTTTTTAGAAGGAGGTTCTAATGGTACTTTGTTGAGAAATATAGCTCCGGAACTAGGATCTTTTAGACCAGCTAACATTTTAAGTAAAGTCGTTTTTCCAGAACCACTTTGGCCTATAATTCCCAGAATCGTCCCCTTTTCAACTTTAAGATTTATGTTTTTTAAGGAAAATACATCGGAATATTCGAAATTTACTTTTCTAGCTTCTATCATATTTAGCAAAAGTAAAATGTATTCTCCAATTTTTTTTTATTAATTTGTAAAAAAACCTATGTATGCTCGACCTTTACAACAAACAAATCAAGTGTCTTGTTGCACTTGACTCTATAATTTTTGGATTTGACGGTGAAGAATTAAAAATATTACTCGTAAAAAGAGGTCTAGAAGAAACAACTGAAACTTGGTCGCTCATGGGCGGGTGGCTTCAAGAAAATGAAGGGCTAAATGAAGCCGCAGATAGAATTTTATTTGAACATACTGGCTTGAGAGACGTTTATCTAGAACAGCTTGCAGCCTTTGGAAACCCCAAAAGAGACCCTGTTATGCGAACTGTTTCTGTTACCTACAAAGCACTTTTGAATATTGCTGATTATGACCACAAATTGACCAACAAAATAAATGCCAAGTGGTTTTCTCTAAAAGAACTCCCAACACTACTATTTGACCATTCTGAAATGGTAGCTCTTGCGGTAGAGCGTCTCAGAGCAAATGCATCACTTCACCCCATTGGATTTGAACTTTTGCCAGAGAAATTTACACTTCCACAGCTTCAAAACCTATACGAGGCTATTTTTGACACCAAATTTGACAAAAGGAACTTTACAAGGAAGCTTCTAAGTACCAACATTCTTTCAAAAACAGATGAGAAACAGAAAGGTTTTTCAAAAAAAGGGGCCTATTTCTACACTTTGAACAAAGTCAATTATCAACACAGTACCTCATTCAATTTTCTTTCTTTAACCAACCCCGACAAAATATTATAAAAAAAGCTCAATAAACTATATAAGTCTACTGAGCTTTTTCATATTTTCTTAGAAATCAGTTCTTATTTGGTTACGACTTTAATTCTGGGATAATTCCCACCATTTCCACCCGAACCAGTGTCTATTCTTATTGTATTAACACCTTTTCTCAACAATACTTTCTTTACTGCGAAGGCTCGCTTGTTGTTTAGCTTTGGGTCTCCACCTTCTGAAAAAGCCGTTATCTTAATTTGTAAACTTTCATTTGCGTTCATTAAACTAGCAATACTGTCAATAACGGGTATAGACTCATTGCTAAGGTCAAACGATTTGTCTAAGTATTGAATACTTTTAAAATCAAATTCAGATCCTTGTCCTTTAGTTTTGTCGTTGACATATTGTTTCAAAACAACAAATTCAGATGTAATAGGGGTTTGTACCGTTTTTGAAGAGTCTGCTGATTCATTAATTTTAACAGAATCCTCGGATACTCTGTCTAGTGAGTCAGCAAACATCAACTCTTCGTCAATAGATTCTACAGGAGTTTCTTCCTTACTAAAAAAACCAAAATCACCACTTTTTACCCAGAAATAATAAAGAATTCCTCCCAAGAGAACCAATGCCAACAAACCTAGAAGTACTTTTTTATTAAAAAAAGTCTCAGAACTAGAGTCGTGGTTATAACCTTCTGAAAAAGAGCCTATTGTAGGTGCAACCGTTTCTTCTTCAGAAGCTTTTACCTCCGGTTTTTTAGGAGCGACAATTTTTGTATTGATCAGTTCTTGTAATCCTAGTGCTGGAATCATCTTTTCCATCAATGATTCTGGAGCTTGCTGAAGCAACAATTCATGATGTTGTTTGAGATAATAAATCATATCATCCTTGTTCATATTCTCAGAATTAATTCTTTTTCCGAGCAAATCGATTAACAATGAGGAGGTAAGACCCGATGTAATAACTGTAACGTTTTTGCTTGTATTGGCATAAGAACCAATCATGCTAAGCAAAGGACTTTTGTAAGCTGGAAAAATCTGACTGATGATTTTGGAGCCATCTTCGGCAACTTTTTCAATCAAACCTTTTTGTGAAAAAAGCAATGATTTATCTTCTGGAACTGAACTCTTATTATATTTTTCTTTGATTTGGTTGAACAACATTCCAGCACTCATATCGCTGTTGGTTCTTCTTATTAACCCTGCCACCAAAGTATAAAAAACACCCTTAACTGCCACTTCAACATATCCTAAATTATCAGTAGAAATTGATTTTAATTTGGTTATAAAATCTTCATTGATAATATCTTCAAAGCTTTCGAAAAGATTCATTTTTATGTTAAAGTTTAAAATTAGCATGCAAAAAAACAAAAAAAACGTTGTTTTACCTATATTTATGCGGGCTATTTATAATTTTACAGTCAAATTTTATTCAATCATTCATGGAAAACGACAACAAAGAAGATTTAAGGAGTAAGGACTGGTTTGGCAAAACTGGAAAGGATGGATTTATTTATCGTTCTTGGATTAAGAATCAAGGCTATCCAGCTCACCAATTTAAAGGTAAACCTGTTATAGGAATTTGCAATACCTGGTCAGAAACCACTCCTTGCAATGGCCATTTTAGAGAAATTGCTCAGTTTGTAAAAAACGGTATCTATGAGGCGGGTGGTTTTCCACTAGAATTCCCTGTGATGTCCTTGGGCGAAACTATCATCAGGCCGACAGCCATGCTTTATAGAAACCTCGCAGCTATGACTGTCGAAGAAAGCATTCGTGGCAATCCTTTTGATGCTGTGGTGTTGTTGACAGGTTGTGACAAAACCACCCCTTCTTTGGTAATGGGTGCCGCAAGTGTAGATTTACCCACAATCGTTGTTCCAGGTGGACCAATGCTCAATGGCAAATTTCAAGGGAAGGATATAGGCTCAGGAACCGACGTATGGAAATTTGCAGATGATTTCAGAACAGGAAAGATGTCGGCAGAAGATTTTGAAGAAGCAGAGGCTTGCATGAGTCGTTCGGCTGGACATTGCTCTACCATGGGTACAGCCTCTACAATGGCCGTAATGACAGAAGCCTTGGGTCTTACATTGCCTGGTATATCTGCAATTCCGGCCGTGGATTCTCGCAAAAAAATGCTTGCACATATGAGCGGCATGCGTATCGTAGAAATGGCGAAAGAAAATCTTAAGATTTCGGATATACTTACAAAAGGTGCTTTTGAAAATGCCATAAAAGTAAATGCGGCTGTGGGTGGATCTACAAATCTTATTTTACACTTACTTGCTATCGCAGGACGAATTGGTATAGATTTAAAACTAGAGGATTTCGATGACTTAGGTAGTAAAATCCCTCTTTTGGTGAACCTCATGCCTTCCGGAAAATTCCTAATGGAAGACTTTTATTATGCGGGTGGACTTCCAGTGGTAATTAAAGAAATGTCTGAGATTTTGAGAAAAGACACCATCAGTGCCAACGGTAAAAGCATCATAGAAAACTCTGAAAAAGCCAGAAATTGGAATCCAGAAGTGATATTCCCTTACAACAATCCACTCAAAGAAGAGGCAGGAATAACGGTTGTAAGAGGTAATCTTTGCCCAGACGGATCGGTTATTAAAGTCTCTGCTGCAACTGATAAACTACTGACGCACAGAGGAAAAGCCGTAGTTTTTGAGACTATAGAAGATTATCATGCTCGAATTGATGATCCAGAACTAGATATTGACGAAAACTCCATTATGGTTCTGAAAAACTCTGGCCCGAAAGGTTATCCAGGTATGCCAGAGGTAGGAAGTATGGCACTTCCTAAAAAAATATTGGAAAAAGGCATAACTGACTTGGTAAGAATTTCTGATGCTCGCATGAGTGGAACTGCCTTCGGTACTGTTTTCCTACATGTTTCGCCTGAATCTGCCGTGGGCGGACCATTGGCGTTTGTACAAAACGGCGATATGATCACAGTGGACGTTCCGAATAAAAAACTTAATCTCGATATTTCGGAAGAAGAAATGGAAACCCGTAGAAAGAATTGGAAACCAATTGACCTTGGATATGTGAGAGGCTACGCCAAAATGTACATAGAATCTGTTAATCAAGCACATTTGGGTGCTGATTTTGACTATTTGGTAGGCAAGTCAGGCAGCAAAGTAAATCGTGAGTCACATTAATATGTCAGAATTCCGAACCGTCATTGAAAAAATAAATCCAGAGTTTCAGATTTCTTTGAAATCCAAAATCTTGACTTTAGGCTCATGTTTTTCTGATGTTTTGGGAAATTATTTGGTAGAAAACAAAATTGAATGTTTAGCCAACCCATTTGGAAATGTTTTTAATTTAAGTTCTATCAGTAACCTCCTAGATGAACTCTTAGAACCGTCTGAAAATAATGAAGACACCATTGTAGAAAACGATGGTGTCTTTTTTCATTATAATTATCATTCTGAAATTAGGGATTTCACTAAAGTTGGACTAGTAGAAAAAATAAAAACTTTAAACAACAGTATCGGGTCATTCTTAAAATCAGCTAATTTTTTAATCATTACTTTGGGGACAAGCTGGGTTTATGAGCAAAAACAAACTCAGAAAATTGTTTCGAATTGCCACAAACAAAAAGCAGCTTTGTTCAATAAAAAGCTTATAGGAGAAAAAGAACAATTAGATATTTTTGAAAACATCTATTCAAAGCTTAAAACATTTAATCCTAATCTGAAAATTATACTTACGGTTAGTCCAGTTAGGCATATCAAAGACACAATTCAATTGAATAGTGTATCAAAATCCATTCTTAGAACTTTATGCTATGCTATAACCAGCAGATATTATGATACTTACTATTTCCCATCCTACGAAATAGTAATAGATGATTTAAGAGACTATAGATTTTATAAATCTGATTTAATTCATCCAAATGAACAAGCTGAAAAGTACATTCTAAATATTTTCTCTGAAACCTACTTCGACAATACGCTAAAAATTTTCATAAATGATTGGATTAAAATAAAAACTGGGATAGATCATAGGCCTTTTAACCCCAAATCTAAAAATCACAAAAAATTTCTACAAAATCTATTAATCAAAATACAAACATTTGAAAATCAAATAGATATTTCAAAAGAAGAAGCTGCTATTAAGAATCAAATCAGCTAGTTTAGCATTTGCTCGAACTTTAAGCCTTTTGCCAATGTTTGCTATTTTAGTATAAAACTATTCATGGGAGAATTTACAGTTACAAAAGAAAAATTATTACAAGCATTAAGCACAGTAGAAGAGCCTGATCTTAAAAAAGATTTGGTGACTCTTAACATGATTTCAGATATCGAAATCGGGGTAAATCAAGTTACATTCACTGTAATTTTGACTACTCCTGCGTGTCCGCTAAAAGAACTCATCAAACAAAGGTGTGTTGATGCTATTCATAGAGACTTGGGAGATGATTTTGAAATAAACATCAACATGACTTCAAATGTCACCTCTATTTTAAATAAAAACTTGCTACTACCGCAAGTAAAAAATATCATAGCCATATCCTCTGGCAAAGGTGGCGTAGGAAAATCTACGGTGACTGTAAACCTTGCCATGGCCCTGAAAAAATCAGGTGCTAAAGTTGGAATTATTGATGCGGATATTTCTGGTCCTTCCATTCCAATCATGTTTGGAGCTGAAAATATGCAACCGTTGGTTTCGGTAAAAGACGGGAAAAACTTCATCTCTCCTATTATGCAGTATGGCATCAAAATGATTTCAATTGGCTTTCTTACTCCACAAGACAGTGCCGTAGTCTGGAGAGGCCCAATGGCTAGCCAAGCCTTAAAGCAATTTTTTGGTGACGTGGACTGGGGTGAATTAGACTACCTTTTGTTAGATTTACCTCCAGGAACAGGTGATATCCACTTAACTTTGGTACAGACAGTACCAGTTACGGGAGCAGTTATAGTAACTACCCCTCAAAAAGTAGCCTTGGCCGATGCCACCAAAGGCGGTTCTATGTTTAGCCAAGCCAATATCAATGTGCCTATATTGGGAATAATTGAAAACATGGCTTATTTTACACCAGAAGAACTTCCTGACAATAAGTACTTTATATTTGGAGAAGGAGGTGGTCAACAATTGGCCGACAAATTCAACGTACCAGTTTTAGGGCAAATTCCTTTGGTACAAAAAATCAGAGAAGGGGGCGACTCAGGCAGACCAATTATGATGGACGAAAGCGAAGTAGTTTCTGATGCATTTTTCTCAGCTGCTGAAAATCTCGCCCAACAAATAGCGATCAGAAATGCTAATTTGCCAAAAACAGAACCTGTGAAAATGAGATAAAACATTTCAAAATATTTTACAAAAAAGACTTCCTTACGGAGGTCTTTTTTGTTTATAAATTATATCAATTTGTAACAGTTTTTTCATAACTTTCTGATTGAAAATTCAACCTGAATAATAAATGAAAAATTCTAGAAGACAATTCGTGAGAAATGTAGCTTTTTCAAGTCTTGCATTTCCCAGCATTTCAACTGCCTTGGCCAATTCCCGCCCAAAAAGTGTAGCACCATCAGACAAAATGAAGATTGGTTTGATTGGCTGTAAAGGAATGGGTTTCTCAAACCTTCAAAGGCACATAAAAAACAAAGGCATTGAATGCATTGGCTTGTGCGATGTAGACCAAAACGTTTTAGACGAACGCTCGGCTCAATTAGAAAAAATGCAGGGAAGCAAAGCCAAAACCTATGGCGACTACAGACAAATGCTTGATAACAGGGAAATTGATTACGTGATTGTGGGTACACCTGACCATTGGCACTGTCTAAACATGATTGGAGCTCTGGATGCAGGCAAGCATGTTTATGTTGAAAAACCGATTGCTCATAACATGGATGAGTGCAATTTGATGGTCAAAGCAGCAAAAAAATATGGAAAAATAGTACAAGTAGGACAATGGCAAAGAAGCGGCCCGCATTATGAAGAAGCCTTTAAGATGGTGAAGTCAGGTATGCTGGGCAAAATTCGATTGGTAAAGGTATGGGCTTACCAAGGTTGGATGAAACCCGTGAATGTATTGCCTGACACTGCTGTACCAAAGGGTGTTAATTATGATATGTGGCAGGGTCCTGCCCAAAGGCACCCATTTAACGAAAATCGCTTCCATTTTAACTTTAGGTGGTTTTGGGATTATGCGGGTGGATTAATGACCGACTGGGGTGTGCATGAAATTGACATAGCCTTACACGCCATGGGAGCCAAAGCACCGATATCAGTGATGGCTTCAGGCGGCAAATTTGCTTATCCTGATGATGCTTCTGAAACACCAGATACTTTACAAACCGTCTTTCAATACGATGGCTTCAATATGCTTTGGGAACACGCCACGGGCATTGATGGCGGAAATTATGGAAAAACTGAAGGCATTGCATTTATAGGAAATAACGGCACACTGGTGGTTCATAGGGGTGGATTTGAGTTGATTCCAGAGACTTACACCGAAAATAGTATCAAAAAACCCAAAGTAGAACCATTACCTATTTTTACCAAAAAATCTGAAGATGATTATTTATACAATCATGCTGAAAACTTCATCAATGCCATCAGAAATAATGACCCGAAATCGCTCAAATGCGGAATAGAAACGGGCAGTATTGCTGCCATAAATGCTATAATGGGCAATATTTCTTATAAATTGGGCAGAAAAGTATTTTGGGATGAGGCGAACGGAAACTTTAAAAATGACAAAGAAGCCAATGCTTTAATGGTTTCACATTATAAAAATGGTTATTCTTTGCCCAAAGTTTAATAAATTTTTTTGAATTTTCTAGAGGTATTTCCGTTTTAAAGAAGTTCACAAGTTTTGGAACAAATTTTGTATCAAGTTTCCTAATTGATTGAATTCTAATGCGTAAATACCTCTATTTTTTCTTAGCTTTTGTATTTTTTTCATGTAATAAAACAGATTCTTTAATAGAAGAAAAATCTAAATCAGTAAATGAAGACTTCTTAAAACTGGTAAACAAAGCCAGGGCTGAAGGTCGAAAATGCGGAACGCAACATTTTGCTCCGACTAGTCCAGTAAGTTGGAATAGCAACCTTGAAAAGGCCGCTTACCTTCACAGCAAAGATATGTTTGAAAACAAATACTTCTCTCATGTCTCAAAAAATGGAGTTGAGCCCTCTACCCGTATATTGGCTCAAAATTATCTCTTTAAATCATTTGCAGAGAATATTTATGCAGCGGCTGGATTTTCTCCAACACCTGAAGAGATAATAATACAATGGGTTAATAGCCCATCACATTGTGCAAACATTATGACACCAAACTTTAAGGACATGGGAATTGGAGGATACCAAAACCACTGGACACAATTATTTGGTTCAAAATGAACAAATATCAGCCATTTTTTGTAGTATTGTAAGAAGTTTCAACCACCAGATGGACGAATTAATAGAAAAAGTAGAACAAGCATTAAACAATATTAGACCTTACCTTATCGCTGATGGTGGTAACGTTGAGGTAGTTGAAATCAACTCCGATTTTACTGTCAAGTTGGAGTTTACTGGTTCATGTGGATCCTGTCCAATGTCTTCTATGACTTTTAAAGCAGGCTTAGAAGAAGCCATTCTGAAAAACGTCCCGGAAATCAAAAAAGTAGAAGCTATCAACATGGTTGCCTCCAATGCTTGATATTTAAAAAAATATCCATTCCTTACTTCTAAATTGTCCAATTGGCAAATTCTTTTTATAACTTGCAAAATTATTTTGTAGCTGCATGTCCCTAAATCACTATGGATAAGAAAATAAAAGTTGGAATATTCTTTGGAGGCCAATCTCGTGAAAGAGAAATATCTTTTTTAGGTGGAAGAACTGCCTATGAACACATCGACAGGAGGTATTTTGAGCCTGTAGTAATTTTTGTAGACAGCATCGGAAACTTCATTAAAATAGACCCTCAATTACTCTATGAAGAAGACATTAGAAGCTTTTATCCTTCCAAAAATCAAAACAATGGTTACAAAGTTTATATAGAATCTTTGGGCCCATTACGAGATACCCAACTCTACAAATTGATTTATAAAATTGGTTCTCAAATAAAAGTTGAAGAACTAAAAGATCACTTAGATTTTGCTTTTGTAGTTATGCACGGACCTTACTCTGAGGATGGCAACATCCAAGGAATGATGGAATGGCTGAACATACCCTACATGGGTCCTGGTATATTGGGTTCAGGGGTGGGCATAGACAAACCTGTACAAAACCGACTTATGGAGTTGGCAACTGGCCAAACAAAAAAATACAAGACTATTTCCAAAGATACTTGGGAATCTTCTGATAAATCGAAACTTTTTACCAGCCTTATTGCCGAATTGGGCTTTCCTTTAGTTGTTAAAGCTCCTCACCAAGGTTCCTCTATCGGAGTAGCAATTGTAAAAAAGCGTAGCTTAGAAGAATTCTCAAAAAGCATGAGTCAGTGCTTTTTTGAGACCCAAATCCAGAAAAAGGATTGGATAAAGCTTAGCTCTCGTCAGAAGAAAAATCTTATGGAAAAAACTTCCAATTTAGACGAAGGAATAGGTTTTCCTGTAGTGCTAGAAAATGAGGTAATATACCATCCATCAGATTTACTTAAACGATTAGACATTTATCTAAACTTCCATGAAAGTGCAATTATAAGCTCTACCAATGCGGAAGATTATGTGTTGATAGAGGAATTTATTTCAGGTCAAGAATTTTCTGTAGGTGTTATTCAAGATGATTCTGGAAAAGCATTTGCACTACCCCCTGCCGAAGTTTATGGCGATGTGCAAACTTTCGATTTTAAATCAAAATACAAATCTACAGTTAGTAAAAAGAGAATCCCGGTGGAGACCAAATATGAAAATTTGGAAAAAATCCATGAAAATATCCTCAAGGCATTTGAAATCACCAATATGAGCGTCATTAGCCGAATTGACGGTTTTCTTACTGCCGACGATGTGGTAATCCTCCACGATCCCAATACCATTCCAGGTATGTCTCCGGCTTCGTTTATTTTCAAACAAATGGCTGAAATCGGTTTCGGAATTACTGACTCCATCACCTACTTGATCAGGCAATCAATCCGTGAAAGAATCAGAAGTGGAAAAAACGTTTTCAATCTTAGAAATCTCCTTAAAAACATAGATGGTAAGATAGAAACTGCCAAACTTAAGCCACGAAAAAAACTTGCCGTATTATTTGGAGAAAACGAAGAAGAATTCAAAATCGCAAAAGCTAAATTTGGCCAATTTGGAGGTAATGAAGAATTTGAACCAGTTGCGGTTTGTTCTGCACTAAACGGAGGAAAATACAGAATCCCACTTAATTTGATGTTCAAGCCAGATATTATGGAGTTTGGTATGTCTATTGGGAAACCGAAACATCCATTTATTCAAAAAAATATAGAAAGTACGGCAGCCATACGTCAGTTTTATATAGGCGAAGTAGATTTTTCTCTATCAAAAATATCAGAAGAAGCTTTTGTTAAGGACTATGTGGCTGTTTTTGACTGCAAAAACCAAGAGCTTATCCGGTCTTGAAATATGGCAAAAAAAGTCAAATTTTATGCAGTTTGGTCTGGAAGAGAAAAAGGTGTTTTTAGCTCGTGGGACGATTGCAAAAAACAAGTAGATGGATTTGATGGTGCCCAATACAAATCCTTTGAAAGTAAAACAGAAGCAGAAAACGCTCTAAAAAGAAACTACTTTGCAGTAGTAAATCAAAAATCTACCGCTAGCCAAACTGTTATAAAACAACCCACACCTGCTATTGCTGCTTGGGCAGTAGATGCAGCATGGAACACCAAAACTGGCGACATGGAATATCAAGGAGTGGACCTGCAAACCAAAACCTTGATATTTAGAAAAGGTCCGTTTTTTGATGGGACCAACAATATTGGAGAGTTTTTGGCTATTGTGCATGCTTTGGCTTTGTTGAAAAAACACAATTCCGATGTGCCTGTATTTTCAGATTCTAAAACGGCCATTTCTTGGGTAAAAGCAAAAAAAGCGAATACAAAATTGGAATCAACCTCCAGAAACTCCGAGTTATTTGAACTCATAGAAAGAGCGGAAGCCTGGTTGAAGGACAATAATTATAAAAACAAAATACTAAAGTGGGAAACCAAATGGTGGGGCGAAAACCCTGCTGACTTCGGTAGAAAATAATGTTCCGGTTTAAACACTTCATCATAAAACAAGAACGTGCTGCCATGAAAGTCTGCACTGACTCTTGCTTATTTGGCTCTCTCATCGATTCAGAAAACATAAAAAATGCTTTAGATATTGGCTGCGGGACCGGACTGTTGTCACTTATGGTTGCACAAAAAAACCTCAAGATACAAATAACGGCTTTGGAGATTGACCAAAACGCAGTTTTCGATGCTGCCGAAAATATTCATGAAAGTCCCTTTGCAAACCAAATTACACTGCATCACAATACTGTTCAAGATTTTGTAAAAAAATCTAATGAAAAGTTTGACCTTATCTTTTGTAATCCACCTTTTTTTCAGAATAATCTAAAGTCTGTCAAAATAGATAAAAACATTGCTCATCATGCAGAAACACTGACTTTCGATGATTTAGCAGAATCTATTGATGTTTTGCTTGGAGAAAAAGGAAGTGCATGGATACTTTTGCCGCCTTTTGAAATGCGAGAATTCATAAGCATAGTTGAAGAAAAAAAGCTCTACGTTTCGAAAAAAATTGAAGTGAGACACAATGAAAATAAGCCTATTTTAAGGGTAATTGTGAAGTTAAAAAGAACCAAAGAAATTTTGGAGGAAATCTCTCTGATAAATATTTATGAAAACAACCAATATAGCCCTATTTTTGTAGAGCTTTTAAAAGACTATTATCTGATATTTTAAGAAACCCAAGTATGAGCAAAGTGGATATTTCTGTTGTTATTCCTTTTTTTAATGAAGACGAGTCTTTGAGCGAACTGCATGCTTGGATAAAAAAAGTAATGGATGAAAATGCTTTCTCATACGAAGTTCTTCTGATAGACGATGGTAGCAGAGACGACAGCTGGAACATCGTAAAAAAACTCAAAGAGACCAATCCAGAAGTAAAGGGTTTTAAATTCTCCAAAAATCATGGAAAAACAGCCGCCCTTCAAGTTGGATTTAATGAATGTATGGGCGAGGTAGTGATTACCATGGATGCCGACCTGCAAGACAGTCCCGATGAAATACCGAGCCTTTACAAAATGATAAAAGAGGAAAAATACGATATCGTATCTGGCTGGAAACAAAAACGTTATGACCCAATAACCAAAACTTTACCAACCAAACTTTTCAATGCTACTACTCGCTATATTTCAGATATTTACCTACATGACTTCAACTGTGGACTAAAAGCCTATGACAGTAAGGTAGTCAAAAATATCACGATTTATGGCGAAATGCACCGCTATATTCCAGTAATTGCCAAATGGAATGGATTTACCAAAATAGGAGAAAAAGTGGTTCAACACCGCCCCCGAAAATATGGAACTACAAAATTTGGTTTAGAACGTTTCTTGAATGGATTTCTAGATTTACTTTCAATAACTTTTGTAAACAAATTTGGTAAAAGACCAATGCACTTCTTTGGATTATTTGGTGTGATATCCTTTTTTTTGGGTTCGTTCATGACCATATTTTTGATTGCAGAAAAAATAATTTCGATTTACAACCGACAACCTTATCGCAACGTCACCGACAATCCACTTTTTTATTTAGCTCTTGTTGCTATCATTATTGGTTCCCAACTGTTTTTGGCTGGATTCCTTGGTGAGTTATTTGTCAAACAAGGCATTACTAAAGACGATTATTTCGTTTCAGAAAAAGTATAATTAAATATTAAACACAAACATTTACCTAATGAAAAAACAGATTTTCATCTTTTTTGCAGTTTTGGGATTAGGAATTAGCTCATGCTCGAAAAAAGATGAAGTAATACCATCGACTTTGGAAGGAACCTACAATTTGGAGAACATCTCGCTCAAATCTAAAGTTGCTGATCAAGCTGCAGAAAATGAAAACGAAAATGTATCTGCTCAAAAAATGTATTATACTTTTAATTCAGACGGTACTTACAAAACCAATGCTAGTTGGTCTATTGGAGAAATTAACTCAAGTGGTACAGTCTCAACAGGAAAATATACCATAAACGGAAATAAATTAAATATTACCTACCAAGATGGAGATTTAAGAAAAGAAATAACCCAAACCATGCAAATTAAAACCAATTCTGACTCTCAACTGGTTTTGTTTATCGGTATTGACGAACTCAAAACCAGCCTAAAAGCAGCTGCTGGAGGCCTAGATGCTTTGACAGCAGCATTTCTTGAGATATTATTAAGCCAGATGATTGAGTTTGAATATACACTAACATTCAAAAAAGCTTAATTTTTTAAGCATATAAATATAATCTAATTAGAGCTTTCAAGCTCTTTATTTGTTAATAACCATACCAATCCCCCCACCAATTCTGCAAGGAACGTTTTATTTCATTTTCACGTGCATTGTTGCTAGGCTCGTAGAGTTTTTCACCTTTAAGTTCGTCTGGTAAAAAATTTTGTCTCGCAAAATTACCTTCATAATTGTGCGAATATTTGTAGTTTTTTCCATAGCCAATCTCTTTCATCAGTTTAGTTGGAGCATTTCTCAAATCGACTGGAACAGGCAAATGTGAAGTCTTTTCGGCCAAAGCGATAGCCATGTCAATGGCGACGTAAGATGCATTGGATTTAGGAGAAGTGGCCAAATAAAGAGCGGTTTGCGAAAGAATAATTCTGCCCTCAGGATAACCAATTTTCATGATGGCATCCATACAAGAGTTGGCCACCATCATGGCTGTGGGATTGGCCAAACCAATGTCCTCACTGGCCAAAATCAGCATTCTTCGGGCTATAAATTTCGGATCTTCACCCGCAATAATCATCCTGGCCATCCAGTACAATGCTGCATTGGGATCAGAACCACGAATAGATTTTATAAAAGCCGAAATAATGTCGTAATGTTGCTCCCCAGATTTGTCATATCTAGCCAAATTTTTCTGCACCACTTCTTCTACCAAATCGTTGCTGATGACAATCTCTGGTTGACCTACTTGTGCATTCACTACCAACTCTAAAAGATTCAAAAGTTTGCGACCATCTCCCCCAGATATTCTAAAAAGCGAATCAGAAGTTTCAACTTTAATCTTTTTTTCTCTGAGCCAAGCATCTGATTTCAAAGCCCTTTCGAGCAATGATTCTAATTCTTTTTTTCCAAAAGCTTCTAAGATATATACCTGACAGCGAGAAAGTAAAGCTGAATTTACCTCAAACGAAGGATTTTCCGTAGTGGCTCCAATCAGCGTCACTTGGCCTTTTTCTACCGCCCCTAAAAGCGAATCTTGTTGAGACTTATTGAATCGGTGAATCTCATCAATGAATAAAATCGGTGGAAATAAACCAGATGGTTTTGACAAAACCTCACGCAAGTCTTTAACACCAGCACTGATAGCACTCAAGCTGTGAAACTGACGTTTGGTAATCTCAGCCATCATCAAAGCCAATGTAGTTTTGCCCACACCCGGAGGTCCCCAAAGAATCATAGAAGGCACCAAGCCCGACTCTAGCGTACGTCTGAGAGGCTTATTTTTACCCAAAATATGCTCTTGGCCAATGTATTCGTCCAGATTTCGAGGCCTAAGTCTTTCGGCCAATGGTGCACAGGGTTCCAAGTATTGTTTTTATTTATACGTAAAATTCCAAAATAAAAGCAGAATTGCCAATGGATATTCCATCTGATTCAAAATTTATATATTTCTTAGCATTCTGTTAAGTGCTTTTATTGACTTTTCTTAGAACGAGTTCATTTTGAAGATTGTGAAATATCAATTAAAATGAAAAAGGTTCACATAACTAATGTTTGAGTATAACGCAAATCTATTATTTGTAAAAAATAAAGTACCGGCAAACAACATATGAAATTGTTCATTTGCAAAATCCTAATTTTATATTCTTATTGTTCCATATAATTCCTGAACAGTCCGTTGTGAAATTTTGATTAATTCTAATGTTTCCATAACTTTCTAATCTTTATCAAAATTTCACAGAGGATCATTGTTCAGGAAGTGTTTTTTTGGTTCTTTTTTTCAAACGGTGCGACGACTCGCAAAAAAGAATGCCCGCCTGGCAAGGCACACAAAGCATATAATTTTTACAAGTTTTAAAATTCGAAACTTTACATATTTCACCTAAAACCCCCAATTTTTACTAATTTTGAAAACTCAACCAAAACAAATAAATGAATTTTAGAAGATTCGGTAAAACCAATCAAAATATCTCAGAAATAGGCCTAGGCACATGGCAAGTGGGCGGCAAATGGGGTTCGGCATTCGACCACAAATTAGCCGAAAACATCCTCAATACAGCAGCAGATAATGGCATAAACTTTATAGACACCGCTGATGTATACAGCGATGGTGAAAGCGAAAAAGCCATCGGTAATTTCTTAAAAACACGCTCTGAGAAGTTTTTTGTGGCTACAAAATGCGGCCGCCAAATTAACCCACACACCAACGAAGGCTACACACCTGCAGTTTTGCGAAAATATGTGGAAGACAGCCTAAAAAGACTACAATTAGAAACACTAGACTTGGTTCAGCTTCACTGCCCTCCTACCCAAGTGTTTTATAGACCAGAGATTTTCGGTCTTTTCGAGGACCTCAAAACCGAAGGAAAAGTACAAAATCTGGGCATAAGTGTTGAAAAAGTAGAAGAGGCACTGAAAGGAATTGAATTTGACAATGTGGTTTCTGTTCAAATCATCTTCAACATGTTTCGTCAGCGGCCATCCGAATTGTTTTTCGAACAAGCGAAAAAGAGAGATGTTGGCGTTATCGTCAGAGTGCCGTTGGCTAGTGGACTTTTGACAGGAAAATACACCAAAGATACCAGTTTCGAAGCGGGAGACCATCGCTTTTTCAATCGAAATGGCGAAATGTTCGACAAAGGCGAGACTTTCTCAGGCATAGATTATAACACTGGTTTAGAAGCAGTTGCAGAGCTCAAAGAATTATTCTCTGGCCAATTGAATTTGGCAGAAATAGCTTTGAGATGGATTTTGATGTTCGAGAATGTGAGTACGGTTATTCCAGGAGCGTCCAGACCTGAGCAAGTAACAGAAAACCTCAAATGCTTACAACAGCAAGCATTGAGCGACCTACAAATGAACCAAGTAAAAGAGATTTACCTTAAATATTTCAAAAATACAATACACCAGTGGTGGTAATCTAAAGCTTCAAGCTGTTTTTTAAAGCACTTAAAAAATAGTCACTTATACCATAATTTTAGGCTTAAATTGTATTTGTATGATCAGTCAATAAATACTAATTGTTCTTAATAATTCCTGAACAGTCCGTTGGAAAATTTTGATTGTTTCAAATGTTTCCATAAATTTCTAATGTTTATCAAAATTTTACAGAGGATCATTGTTCAGGAAATGTTTTTTTTGGTTCTTTTTTTCAAACGGTGCGACGACTCGCAAAAAAGAATGCCCGCCTGGCAAGGCACGCAAAGTTTATTATTTTATACACTATTCTTAACAAAACCTAACATTCTTATGTACATAGCAGACGAAAAAAGATACGAACAAATAAGCTACAGACGTTGTGGCAAAAGCGGCATCAGGTTGCCAGAAATTTCGTTGGGCTTATGGCACAATTTCGGGGGTGTGGATACCTTCGAAAACTACCGAGCTATACTCAGAACGGCATTCGACAAAGGCCTGACGCACTTTGACCTCGCCAATAACTACGGTACACCTCCAGGCTCGGCCGAAGAGAATTTTGGCCTTTTGATGAAAAAAGACTTTGCCGCTTACCGCGACGAACTCATCATATCGTCAAAAGCAGGCTACCTGATGTGGCCTGGCCCGTATGGTGAATGGGGTTCAAGAAAGTACATCATAGCCAGCTGCGACCAAAGCCTCAAACGCATGGGTCTTGATTATGTGGACATATTTTACTCGCACCGCCCAGACCCCGACACCCCGATGGAGGAAACCATGGGTGCATTGGACACGCTCGTTAGACAAGGAAAAGCACTGTATGTGGGTTTATCTAACTACGACGCCGACCAAACCAAAGAAGCCTTGGCGATACTGAAGCAACTCGGTACGCCATGCCTCATACACCAGCCGAAATACTCGATGCTCGTGCGTGACCCAGAAAACGGACTATTGGATGTTTTGGGTGAAAATGGCGTGGGTTGTATCCCTTTCTCGCCATTGGCACAAGGTATCTTAACCAACAAATACCTCCACGGCATTCCTGAGGACTCCAGAGCCGGAAAATTAACGGGATTTTTGCAAAAAGACCAAGTGACCACCGAGACCATCAGCAAAGTAAAAGCCCTACACGAAATAGCCGAAAAACGAGGCCAAAGCCTAGCCCAAATGGCCATAGCTTGG
>JAIPAJ010000194.1 GCA_021740125.1 Leadbetterella sp.
TACGGGCGACCAAGTGGCCGATTCGTTGGTTTGCATAAAGAATCTCCCGAAGTTTATTCGCCAAGAATTAGAGTTTTCAGACACCTTATATCGAAGCGTAGTGAAAGGAATCGCAAACTCCGCTGTCCAGTATTCGTCATAGTTTTTGACTTTCGAATACCATTTGTTGTCCCAAGAATAATCTGATTGTGTACCTAAGGAAATTAATCCTTCTCGCTGTACATTGAGTGGCGACACCGAAAACTGCATGCCATTGAGTTTGTCTTTAAAGGCATCAATGGTAACTGAAAAAACATCACTAGATCCACTCTCAAAGTCTCTTTTGAGAGAGCTAACCGTATAAGCACTTTTGGGTTGATATGCTTTCATACCTACATATAAAAACTTGTCATCAAAAGTAAGCTTTACCTCAGTTTGGTTCTTAGCAAATGAGGTATCAAACGGGGCATTCTGAAAAAAACTAGTCGCCAAATCCGCCATTTTCCAGGCTTCATCATCTAAATTTCCGTCTAGTTTTAAAGGAATGGGGGTTTTTTTGACATGGATTTCTTTATCATTATTTTGTGAAAAGACTTCAGAAATATTTAAAAAAAGAACACAAAAAATCAGGACTAGCGTTGAACGCATAAAGCACAATTTATAGGTTTGAATAATGAAATTTTCTACAAATATGGTAGATTTATATTTTTATATGAAAAAGATTAGTGATAAATGGCAAAAAGGAAAAAAAAGTCAGCGATTTTGACGCAAAAAGAAGAAATACACACATTTTTTAAGATAAACACCGATAGGCCATACACGCTCAATGACCTGTACAATCATTTTGATTTGTTCGATGATGATGAAAAGTTGTTTGTAAAATTGATGGTGGAAGATTTAGTAGATGAAGGCAAACTTAAAACTGTAGGTAGAGCAAGATATGAACTTGAGAATACGGAGAAAAAAGAACATGTGACCGGCAAAGTAGATTTCGTAAATCCGAAGTTTGCTTTTATAAGATTTGATGAAAACGAGTCAGATATTTTTGTAAATTCAGACGACCTCAATGGAGCATTGGATGGGGATACGGTTTCGGTAAAAATTATTGGACAACGTAAAAACGGCAAAAACCCAGAGGGTAGGGTAGTAGAAGTGCTTTCGAGAGGAAGAGATGAAGTAGTGGGCAAAATAAAAGTGTTTGCCAACTATGCTCTGGTAAGTCCTGATAATAAGGGTTTTCATGAAAATGTTTTTGTCGCCAAAGACCATATAAACGGTGCCGAAACCAACGATTTGGTAATTGTAAAAATATTGAAATTTCCCGAAAATCATGTACAGGCTTCGGGTGAAGTTATCGATATTTTGGGAAAAGCCGGCGACAACGATGCAGAAATGCACGCCATCATGGCAGAGTTTGGTTTACCCATCAAATTTCCGGACGATGTGCATAATGAAGCGGAAGCAATTAGTGAAATTATCACTGAACATGAGTTAAAAAAACGCAAAGATTTTCGTCAAACACTCACATTCACGATTGACCCAGCCGATGCCAAAGATTTTGACGATGCCATTAGCTATAAAGTTTTGGAGAACGGAAATTACGAAATTGGCGTGCACATAGCGGATGTTTCGCATTACTTGCAGCCTAATACCAAGCTTGAAGAGGAGGCCTTTAGAAGAGCTACTTCGGTGTATTTGGTAGACAGAACCATTCCGATGTTGCCTGAAAAGCTCTCGAACAATTTGTGCTCACTCCGTCCAAACGAAGACAAGTTAGTGTTTTCTGCGGTTTTTGAGATGAATTATGCTGCCCAAGTAGTGAGCGAATGGTTTGGCAGAGCCATTATACATTCTGATAGACGATTTGCTTATGAAGAAGCACAGGAAGTAATAGAAGACACTGAAAATAAAGAACCGATTTACGATCCGATTTTGAAGAATTTGAATCGTATGGCTCTGATTTTGAGGAAAGAACGATTCAATAAAGGAGCTTTTAATTTCGAAACTAACGAAACGAAGTTTAATCTGGACGAAAAAGGCCGTCCGATTGGTGTTTTCCAGAAAGTGCGGAAAGATGCCCATAAACTTATAGAAGAATTTATGCTTTTGGCCAACAAACACGTAGCCCAGTTTGTGTACAATATCGCCAAGAAAAAAGACAAAGAAGCTGAAGCCTATACCATGGTGTATCGTGTGCACGAACCACCCAATCCTACCAAAATGGAGACGTTTGCTAAGTTTGCCAACAAACTGGGTTTTGTGGTGAAAACGGGTTCTACGGCGGCACTTTCGAAATCATTGAATGGCTTAATGACCGAAATAGAAGGTTCGCCCGTTCAAAACGTGTTGGAATCTTTGGCCGTAAGAACCATGAGTAAGGCCCGCTATTCAACGCAAAACTTGGGGCATTTTGGTTTGGCATTCGACCATTACAGCCACTTTACTTCGCCGATCAGGAGATACCCGGATGTGATGGCTCACCGCATGTTGCAGCATTATTTGGATGGAGGCAAATCACTGCCTGCCGATGATTATGAAGTAAAATGTAAACATTCGTCAGATCAAGAAAAATTGGCGGCCGAAGCTGAGCGTGCATCTATCAAATACAAGCAAGTAGAATATATGAGCTACCAGTCTCGCTCCGATATTTTTAATGGCGTAGTAACAGGTGTGGCCGAGTTCGGGATTTTTGTGGAAATAGAAAATACAGGCTGCGAGGGCATGGTGCGTTTGGCCGACCTTACAGACGATTTTTACGAATACGATGCCGACAATTTCAGAGTGGTTGGCCGCAGAAAAGGTAAAATAATAGGTTTTGGAAACACCGTAAGGGTAAAAATAAAAGCCACTGACCTCGAAAAACGCTCAATGGACTTGGAACTGATTTCGGTAGAAGGCAGCAGTTTCAAAATAAAAGACTCAGGGAATACTATTCCTTTTCCAAAAGGCAAAAAATCTAATCGTTCTAAGAGTGGTAGGGCTGATGGGAAGCGGAGTAGGAGGAGGTAGTTCTTTTTTGGAACGCGGATGACTCAGATTTAACAGATTGGCACAGATTTTTTGGTTGATTCATTTGGTATTTAAACGTAACCCGATTTTTTAATCGTGGTCATAAAAAATTACATATATTTCTTTGAGCGATTTGTAAAATCGCTCCACTTGAGTATGAATTCATTCTATATAAAACTCCTCATAATGCCCACGGTGGTGGCTTTGGTTACGGTTGTAAGCAAAAAATGGGGAAATAGCATTGGCGGTATTTTGGCTGGTTTGCCTTGGGTGGCTGGGCCTATTATTTTGTTTATAGCATTGGAGCAAGGGCTTGATTTTGCCGTAAATTCCATCTCGGGCGTGATGGTGGGTATCATTGGCTGGTCATTCTTTTGTGTGGTATATGTGCTGGTGGGTCGTAAAAGCAATGCGTTGATGAGTGTGTTGGCGGGTTATGTGGCTTATACTTTGGTTGGAGTATCTTTAAATCCGGTTATTCCTTATCTAAATGTTTATCAGTGGTTTGCATTAAGTCTTTTGGTGCTTTTTCTGGGTTTATTCTTTTTTCCGAAAGTAGCCGAGCATAAGTCTTTTTCAGTAAAAATTCTTAGATTCGAAATTCCTTTACGGATGATTATCATAACACTTTTTGTAATTACCATCACATTTTTGGCTGAGCGTTTGGGCCCTACTTGGAGCGGAATTCTTACACCATTTCCGGTCATGACTACAGTTTTGGCCATTTTTACCCATTATACACAGGGCATTTATCAAGTTCGAAAGATATACATGGGGCTTTTTACGGGTTCATTGGGTTTTGCATTTTTCTTGTTTTTACAAGCTGTGCTTATGCCGACTTATGGAATTACCATGGCTTTCATTATGGGTATTCTGGTAGATATTGTACTTACTATTGCTATGAAATTTGTATTTTCAAAGTATAAATTGATTTGAGAAATTTGTTCCAAAAAGCCCAGTCAAGATTTAGAACAATAGATAAATGAAGAAATTAATTGTCTTAATATTAGTTGTTTGCGAGGGTGTCTTTGCTCAAAAGCTGAAGATTGATACGTCTGTGGTTTACCAAACTATGCACAGTTTTGGAGCATCGGATTGCTGGTCGATGCAGATGGTGGGCAAATATTATCCTTTGGCAAAGCGGGAAAAAATCGCAGAGCTTTTGTTTAGTCAAGGGTTGGATAAATCTGGAAATCCGAAAGGTATAGGATTATCAATGTGGCGGTTTAATATTGGAGCAGGCAGCACAGAGCAAGGCTCAAAAAGTATGATTACCAATGAGTGGCGAAGGGCTGAAAGTTTCTTAGAGAATGGGAAATATGACTGGACAAAACAAGCTGGTCAACAATGGTTTTTGGAAGCAGCGAAACGTCATAAAATAGATTTTACTTTGGGTTTTCTAAACTCGGCTCCAGTTTCCATGACAAAAAATGGAATCGCGATTGGTAGTGGTAAATTGGGCGAATGGAATTTTGACAAATCTAAAATTGACGAGTTTACTGCCTTCCTTGCTGAAGTTTCCGAAAAGTTAAAGTTTGATTATTTGAGTCCTTTCAACGAACCGCAGTGGGACTGGGGCCCAAAATCAAAATCTGGATATGGCTCACAAGAAGGAACGCCGATAAACAATGTTGATTTGGCTTGGGCTACAAGAAAAATAGATGAGAAATTTGCTCAAAAAAACTTAAAAACTCGACTGACTTTGGCAGAAACTGCCCAAATAGACTATTTGTATAAATCTAAGACCAACCGCACAGAAGTAAATCAAGATGACCAAGTTCGGAGTTTTTTTGATGAAAAAAGTCCTGATTATATTGGGAACCTTAAATCAGTAGATAATTTGATTTGTGGCCACAGTTATTTTACGACTTCACCCAATGAAGAATTAGTAAAAAAAAGGATGGAGCTGGGTCAAAAAATTCAACAACATAACATCGATTATTGGCAATCGGAATATTGTGTTTTGGGTGATAATGCTGGCGAAATCAATGGAAGCGGGATGGATTTAGGTATGAAAACGGCCCTATATGTGGCCAAGGTAATTCATGCCGATTTAACGTTGAGCAATGCTTCAGCATGGCATTGGTGGCTTTCGGTAAGTGCCAATGATTACAAAGACGGTCTCATTTATGTTTCTAACAATGGGAAAATGGGTGAAAACGATAATAATAAGTTTGATGGAGAAATATTGGATTCAAAACTGATGTGGACTTTGGGTAATTATTCCAGGTTTGTCAGGCCATATATGCAAAGAATCAAAGTGGATTTGGAGAATAAAAACGTTATGGCTTCAGCCTATAAAGAAAAAAGTATGGTAGTTTTAGTTCTAGTAAACAGTGCTAACAATCAAATAATTGAAATCCCAAAAATTTGGAAGAAACAAAAATTAGCAGCTTTTGTAACCTCAAAAGATGATAATTTGAAAAGTAAAAAAGTAGATTCTAAAATCTTGATTTTAACCCAAGAATCTATCACAACGATTATCATCACAAAAAAGTAGAGCAAATTTCTTAATTGGAGTATTCTCTCAAATGACCAAAAAGAACCATTTATTTTTTAAAATAGTTTACTTTTTCATTATTCTAACCACTTCTTGATATTCTTCGTTTCGATACCTTGCCAAATAAATTCCGGATTTTAAATGATTCAGATTGAGTGAAATTTGTTGATTTCCAGCTTCAAATTCTTCACTGATTTCTGGTGCAACTTCTTGACCATTCATATTCAAAATTTGAATGGAACTCTGGCCTCCATTAGCCACGAAATTCAAGTTAATTGTTTCTTGAAATGGATTCGGGAATGCTTTGAGACGTGTGCCTGTTAACTCGGGTTCGGTTGCTGTAACATACCCACAAACACTACCCGATACGAGAGGAATGGTATCAAAATTTTGGAATAAAACACTTTTCATTTCCACAGAATCGCTACAAAACCAATATTTCATAATCGAAGCATAAATTGATCTGAAATCATGTTGCATAGGTATGTTATCATTGTTAGCAACGCTAGCCGAAATAGTTGTAGGTTTCCCAAAGTAGTTTGGATTAACTTTTTCGCCAAAGAAAAACATCGGTGCGGCTGCTCCATGATCTGTGCCTAAGCTAGCGTTAGATTTTATTCTGCGACCAAACTCCGAGTATGTCATTCCCAGCACCTTATCTGCCACGCCAAGAAACTTCAGGTCATCTTGAAACGCCTTAATTGAATCTCCCAAATTGGCCATAAGATTGGCGTGAGTACCCGTGCTGGTATCTGCGGCTGTTTGGCCGCTGTGTGTATCAAAACCACCTAACCTCACATAATAAATCTTGGTCTTTAACCCTCCTGCAATCAACCTAGCCACTATTTTGAGCTGTGATGCCAAACTAAGATTTGGATATTCTTTTTGCTGACTTACCTTCAGAGCAGCCGCTTTGATGGTTTCTGAATATTTATTGGTTTGCTTCGAAACCTGCCTTAAATAATCCAATTCCTTTCCAGCGAGCGTGTTGGGAACAGGGTCATCAGAATTTTCTATCAAATTATAGAAATTTGTAGTGTCCGAAATTGACATCCCCATACTATATAAAGGTCCTTGAAGGGCTGTGGAAACCACAGAGCCTATTTGGATAGAAAGTGGGTCAGGGTATTTGGCTGAAGGATAACCTTCTGGGAAATTGGGGTGATCAATTGCTAAAAATCTGCCAGCCCAACCACTTTCTAATACCTCAGTTGAACTAGAGGCAGTATGCCAAATGTCGGTGGCTCTGAAATGCGAAAAGTTAGGATTTGGGTATCCGACATCTTGAACAATATTTCCTTTTCCATCATTCATCAAAGTAGCAAAGTTCTTGAGGGAAGGATGTAGGCCAATTAGTTCACTTTGAGGTATTTTTAGGATTTTATTTTCTACCAAAGCAATATTTGATCGGGCATTTTTGTAATTGCTATATTGATTTATAGGGATTACCGTGTTTAACCCGTCATTGCCCCCATTAAGCTGAATTACAACCAAAACATTTTCGTTTTCTATAAGTTTTTGGTCAATATTCCCCATTGCCCACAGGCTCTGGTTATTCAGAAAAGTGGGTACCATGGCACCCAAAACTGAATTCTTTATAAAATTTCTTCTTATCATAGCTCAGCTTAGTTGGTATTCTGGAAGTGCAAGAAAATAACTCAAGAGGCTTTTCAGTCTTGAGGTAACCATATTGATATTATTGTTATTGGGCTTTAGCTGAGCGTCGTTCCAAAGCTCTGTCCAATAATAATCTGATGCTTGGCCAGCCAATAATATGTCTGTTTTTAGCTCAGTTTTTAG
>JAIPAJ010000195.1 GCA_021740125.1 Leadbetterella sp.
CACTGGTCGCCGTCGAAAGTCTTTGATTTCGAATTGATACAGTGGCGAGTATCAAATTTCCCCTCATACACCACGTTCGTTCCTGGGGTGCAAAGGTTACAAGTTGTTCTTGGTTTGCCGTCACTGTTACCGCCGAGCAGCTGCACTTCTATCGATATAGGGAAATCCTGGTCTTTTAGCATACTTGCAGCAGGCTGGCCATGTACCATAATGCCCGAGTTTCTCACTGCCCAGCCTTCGCCTTCGTTGGCTTGCTTTCCCACAAAACGGTATTCGGCAGCAATTTTATAATACGAGAAATTCTCTTTGTAAAAAATATGTCCATATCGCTGGCTAAACTTGTCATAGCCGTCATAGTTGACCACAATCTTTTTATCTTTTACACTAAATGTATTGGCAAAGTTATCGTTGAGTTCAAAATTTCTGATTTTTACATCCCAACCTTTAAGGTTTTTGCCATTAAATAACTGTCTCCATTCTTTTTTTGGGGCGGTGATTTGGGCAAACGCCATGTTGGAGAATAGAATAAGTGCTAAAAGTATTTTTTTCATAGGGTTGGCTGAAAATGAATGATAAATAAGAGACTCAAATTTAGCCGAAAATATAATTATTCAATCATTTAATGAGCTTTTTGAAAAAATATTGATAATTTTAAACTTATTTGTGAATTCAACCAAATTAATTTATTTATGAAACGAAGAGAGGTTTTTTCAAATCTCGGATTAGGTGCTTTGGGCGTAATTACTCTGCCTGCTTGGGCAAATGCTTGGTCAGGGGCCAATATCAAAAAAGACAATTTAGGCTTGAGTTTAGACCAAAATAGCCTGCTGGAAGATTTAGCCGAAACAATCATTCCAGAAACCAATACCCCTGGTGCTAAAACTTTAGAAATAGCCAAGTTTATCAAAACCATGGTGGCCGACATTTACTCTCCCGAAGACAAGGAAAGGTTTAAAGTTGCGGTGAGCAAAGTGGAAGATATTTCGAAACTTCTGTATGGCAAAACATACAATGAATGCTCAAAACCGCAAAAAATACACTTGCTTCAAGGCCTCGACATGAGCTCCGACAAAGACCAAAAGTGGTTTTTTAATACCACCAAAAGGCTATCTGTGCAAGCCTATACCTCTTCAGAATATTTTTTAACCAACATCGCCAAGTTTGAGTTTGCCCCAGGCAGATACCTTGGTTGTGTACCCGTAACGCAATAACCATGTTTGTACCAGATAAAAAGAAAAGAACTTTTGACGCCATAGTAGTTGGCTCAGGAATAAGCGGCGGATGGTCTGCCAAAGAATTATGCGAAAAAGGCCTAAAAACCTTGGTGTTGGAACGTGGCCGTGATGTAAAACACATTGTGGATTATCCGACTACCATGACCCAGCCATGGGAGTTTGAGCATCGTGGCCAGTTGAACCACGACTTCAAGAAAGAGAACCCCATCATCAGCAAATGCTATGCTTTTTATGAAGGCACTACGCAATTTTTTGTGAAAGACAAAGAGCATCCCTATGTACAAGAAAAGCCCTTCGACTGGATCAGAGGCTACCAAGTTGGCGGAAAATCGCTGCTGTGGGCTCGTCAGACGCAACGCTGGAGCAAGTTTGATTTTGAAGGACCAGCTCGCGATGGTTTTGCTGTAGAATGGCCAGTGACGTATGACGAAATGGCCCCTTGGTATAGCCACGTGGAGAAATTTGCTGGAATATCGGGCAACAAAGATGGTCTGGATACCCTGCCCGACGGTGAGTTTTTGCCACCGCACGAAATGAACTGCGTAGAAGATTATTTCAGCCAAAAAGTAGCCCAAAAATATGGCAAAGACCGCCATGTAATCATTGGCCGAGCTGCTCACCTGACCAAGCCGAACCAGATACACTTTGACCAAGGACGTGCCCAATGCCAAAACAGGACTATTTGCGAGCGAGGCTGCCCTTATGGTGGATATTTCAGCAGCAATGCCTCCACCATTCCATGGGCCATGAAAACCGGCAAAATGACGCTCAGACCAGACAGTGTAGTGCATTCGATCATTTTTGACGACAAACTGGGCAAAGCCACTGGCGTAAGGGTAATAGACGCCAACACCAAAGAAATGACGGAGTATTATGCCAAGATAATATTTGTAAATGCGGCAGCCATCAATACCAACCTGATATTGTTGAACTCCACCTCGGCACGCTTCCCTAACGGCCTGGGCAATGACTCGGGTGTGTTGGGCAAATACGTGGCTTTTCATAATTATAGAGCCAGAGTATCGGGTGAATATGAAGGATTTTTGGACAAAACAACCGAAGGGAAACGCCCAAATAGCCCCTACATACCAAGGTTCAGAAACGTACTGAAACAAGAAACCGACTTTTTGAGAGGCTATGCGGCGGGTTTTGGAGCCAACCGTATGTCGTGGAACAAAAACGAAGGCTTGGGCGAAACGCTGAAGGACAATTTAGCCAAGAGAGAATATGGCAACTGGAGCGTAGGCTCTCACATGATGGGCGAAACCATACCGAGAGAAAGCAACTTTGTGGCTTTGGACAAAACCCTCAAGGACCCATTTGGCATGCCACAGCTACGCATATCGGTAGACTACGACAACAACGACGAAAAAATGGTGAAAGACTACATAGATCAGATGACGGAGATGTTTACGATGGCGGGCTTTACGAACATCAGAGCCAACGATAGCAAACAGCCTGCTGGCCTAGACATACACGAAATGGGCGGCGTAAGAATGGGCAAAGACCCAAAGACCTCCATGCTGAACGGCTTTAACCAGCTACACGCCTGCAAAAACGTTATCGTAACCGACGGTGCCTGCATGACCTCCACCTCTACCCAAAACCCATCGCTGACCTATATGGCGTTTTCAGCCAGAGCTGTTGATTATGCAGTGAAGGAGATGAAGAAGAAGAATTTGTAGGGGAAAAAAATAAGTAAAGTCCTAATTAATGGACTTTACTTTAGTTTTAAAATTAAACCATTTAAAAAGGTGTAGTTTCTTCTATTATATTCCGCTTCTTGTTCATTCAAAAACTCATCTTCAACATAAAAAATTTTATAACTTTCAAATAATCCTATCACCTCCAATTTGACTTCTTCAAATTGACTTTTTTTTTGAATAAAATTTTCTAAAAATGAATTTTTATCATCTGGAAGAGAAATAAATATCAAATTTCTAATTTTTGGTTTTGTAAATGAGATGTTTTTTACAATCAATTTTATAAAAAGTTCTGTAAATTTTTCAATTCCTATTTCTTTGGCAAAATATGTAACTAAATATCGTAAACTCCCTTCATAGTTTGAGTAGACATAAAAAAGTATATTATCTTCCAAATAAACTTTTTGGTCTCCTAAAATTTCCAGAAATTCAATTTAAGCATTTTCAGAATCTATTTTGGCATATATATAAATTACGATTTCAAATTATTCCATTTTTAAATCATTATCATCATCGCAAGAGTCTAAGTTTCTAATTGTCTCCTTTAAATTTTTTAAATAAGTAAAATCCATTTTTTGACTTGTATTTGAATAGTAAAATGAGAAATCTCCTTTTTTTAAAGATTATTGAACGAATTTAGTAAGTTTTAATGCCTTTTAAAAGACTGCCTTTGTAAATTCTTCTAATTCAAACTACTACTTATCTCACCAAATATTTGTATTGCAAAGTTTCTAAGGAGACTCTTCTAAAACCTCAAAACTGAACAAAGTCTCTAAAAACACAAATGTATCTTTAAAAAAGTTTGGCAAAAAATCGAATAGCATCCGAAATATTACAAACCTATCTAAAGATATAAGGAATTCAACAAAACCCTTTTAGCTAAAGGTCTCAATTGCCACAGGCTTTAGCCTGTGTATACTGAAATAGAAATTCCTTTTTGAATTAGTCGAAATGTTAAAGCTTTTAAATTTAAAGCTAAAGCCCAATTTGCCTTCCTATTTACTGAACCTCCTGCTAAAGCAGGAGGCAAATGATTATAATGTATTGGTTTAAGGGTATCAATTGCCATGGGCTATGTTATATCCAACAAAACTAGTTAAATAAAAAAAATCCAAATTTCACAAAAACACCTGTCTAAGATGATTTCAATGTTGAGTTAAAGACGAAACTGTACTTACTTATCAAGGTCAAGAATCTGTTTTTTCCAAAAAACGCACATTTGGCAATAATCAATTGAGACGGATTTCATTTCAAATTTCTTATTTTGTATCCTTTAGATAATAAAATGTAATTTTTTCCTAAAATTATCCAATGGATATATAACTAATCTAACTTATTTAATAACAAATAGATAGTTTATTCATAACTAATTGATATATATCAATTTATGAATAAAAAAATGCTTGTTTATTAAAAAAAATGCTTTAGCTTTGCAATTGATTTATATCAATTAGTACTCTACCAAATCTAAACATAATAAAAGAAAGCAAAATGGAATTGTCAGTTTTAAAAATGTCAGGAAAAGAAATAACTAGAATTTTTTCGAAATCTAAATCTAAAAAATATACCATTATCTCAAATGTTTTCCAATTGAGAAATCAAAGGCTATTTATATTGTCTTTCTTTTTGCTTATTCCTATGCTTAGTTTTTCTACCCCCCCAACCAAAAGAGCGAAAAAAGTAAAAACTGTTAAGGCTGTTAAAAGAAACATTTTAGAAATTGAATTCGGTACTTTCAAATATGAAAGTCCTGTTATAGCTAAGAAAAGTGTTTTCTTGGGATAAAAGTTTGTGGTAGTTTCTACACTTCAAAATAAACCAGCTTTAGTACTCAATCTTTATACTTTTTCCATAAGGCAAAGGCATTCCGAAATCGGGCTTACCGTTTTTCCAAGCATACGGCTGAATATTCACTTGGCGGTTCCATCCCGCACCCTTCTTGCGAGCCGAATGATAAACGATATAATCTTTATTTTTAATCTGAATAAAAGAAGCATGACCTGGGCTGGTCACGGCATCATTGCTCTCAAAAACTGGTTTTGGGCTTTTTGTCCAAGAAGAAGCTAATAAAGGATTTTTGCCAGTAAACTCCAGCATACCCAAACAATAGAAATCCGACCAACTACCTGCTGCTGAATAAATTAGAAATAACTTTCCATTTTTTTCTAAAATTTCTGGGCCTTCGTTGATGGTCGGTAAGTCTTTGCTCGAACCTCGTTTTTCCCAATCATAATCAGGCCGCGATATTAATACCCGTTCTGATATGATGCTTGTTGGGCTGTACATTTCGGCAATATAGATATTTTGTTGCACGTTTTGCTCACCTTCCCAGCCACTCCAAATAAAGTAGAGTTTTCCTTTGTATTTAAACGGCGAGCCATCAATCGCCCATTTATCTGATTTATCGCTAATTTTGCCAACGAAGCTAAATTTCTCATTGATATTCGCTCCAGATGTAGACAACACATACATGCGGTGATTTACGTTTTTGCCGTCATCTGCCGCTACATATATATACCATCGGCCTTCTAGAAAATGCAATTCGGGAGCCCAAACTTCTTTTGAGTAAGTGGTTCCTTTTTTTGGAATCCAAATAATTCTTTCTTTTGCATTTACGAGCTCCGAAATCCGCTTCACTGATTTTAGGAAAACGGTGTCTTTTCTTACGTAGCAATAATGGAATATTTCGCCATCATTGACTACCCAGGGATCGGCACCATTCTGTAGTATTGGATTAGTAAAGATATCGGTTTTTTGTGCATTGGAATTTAGAAACATGCAAAGAAGTATAGTTGTAAAAGAATATTTCATCATAATAGTTTAAACAAAATCTTGTAATTGCTTGTAAAGAAACAATACCTTGAGCTAATTCCATTTAAAACAATTCTAAATGAATATATTCTTAATAACAAAAAATTGATTTAGAGTTAATATTTAGCAAATATGTGATTCGGAATTTTGTGAGAAAATTTCGGCAATGCAAAATCTCAAAAATAAAGACTTCTTTGGTTTCATAAAAGACTGGGGCTTTTTGATTCTATTTTTCTACCTGATTGTTGTTTATTACTCGCAATCGGTGCCGAAGTAGTCACTTTAATTTTTTTAACTGCCATTTTGCTTTTAAATCTATATCATTAATTTGGTGTAAAAAATGTATTTTTGGGGTAAAACCGAAAATCATTTTATGGCACTGCCAATTTATCTCGATTACGCCGCTACCACGCCTTTGGCTCCCGAAGTGCTGAATGAAATGATGCCCTATTTCATAGAAAACTTTGGAAATGCAGGGAGCAGACACCATGCCTATGGCTGGTTGGCAGAAGAGGCTGTGGAGGAAGCCAAAGAGCGAATTGCGAAGGCTTTTTTTTGTAAAAAAAACGAAATCATATTTACGAGTGGAGCGACAGAGTCTATCAATTTGGCATTGAAAGGCTTTTTGGAATTAAATCCAGACTACCAAATCATTAGCTGTGCAACAGAACATAAAGCAACACTCGAAGTAGTTGCTGATTTAGACAAAAGGTCAATAAAAACTACATTTTTAGAGGTCAATAAAGAGGGAGAAATTTCCTTGGAGGAACTCGAAACCGAGCTCCAAAAAGGCAAAAGCTTAGTATCTATCATGTGGGTAAATAACGAAACTGGCCTAATTCATCCGATTTCAGAAATCATAAAACTAAAAGAAAAGTATGGCTTTGTGCTGCATATTGATGCTACTCAGGCTGTTGGAAAAATTCCGATAGATTTTTCTAATATTGATTTCCTAAGTTTTTCAGCTCATAAAATTTATGGGCCTAAAGGTATGGGTGGCTTATTGATAAATGATTCACAAAAGATAAATCCGCAGATAATAGGTGGTGGCCAACAACGTAACAGGAGAAGTGGAACACTGAACATTCCTGGTATTATTGGAATGGGAAAAGCTCTAGAATTGGCAAACAAAAGAATCTCAGATTTTAATGCTCATTGCCAAAAGCTAAAATCCTTTTTAGAGTCTGAAATTCTAAAAATTCACCCAAAAACCAAAATAAATGCTTCAAATTCTCTGCGGGTTTCTAATATTTCAAATATCTGTTTTGATGGTTTTGATGGTGAAGATTTGATGAGAAAACTATACAAAGTGGCTATTTCTAATGGTTCGGCATGTAACTCCGCCACCACTTTTCCATCACACGTACTCTCCGCAATGGGCATGAGTGAGGCTGATGCATTTGCTAGTTTACGTTTTAGCTTTGGTTGGGGAAATTCGGAGAAAGATTTGGAGGTGATTTTTGAGAATTTGGCGAATGTGGTGAGGTGATTTTTCCCAATTGAAATTATAATTTGACCCCTTGAGGGCT
>JAIPAJ010000196.1 GCA_021740125.1 Leadbetterella sp.
AGATTTTTCATTGTAAATCTCTTAATACAATTTCTTATTATTCTCTAATGAACAAACAAAGTCAACGATTATTTAAAAGTAAACCGCCTGGCATAACATTGAAATCAAAAATATTAGAACCCTTGCTTTTTTTTTGAGAACTTTGTGGTAATAAGGCATTGTTTCACCTCTATAGATAATCATTCCAAAAACATTTTGACAAACAAACGCAAAATATTCAACGACCCTATTTATGGCTTTATAACCATACCGTCAGATTTTATATTCGAGATTATACAACACCCTTATTTCCAACGTCTTAGAAGAATAAAACAGTTAGGTATGGCTGAATTGGTTTATCCTGGAGCCTTTCATTCACGTTTTCAGCATGCCTTGGGAGCTATGTATTTAATGAATGAAGCCCTAAACACCCTTCAATCTAAAGGCCTGTTGGTTATGGAAGTAGAACGGGAAGCTGCTTTGGTGGCCATTTTGTTACATGATATTGGTCATGGGCCATTTTCGCATGTTTTGGAATACGCCATTCTTAAAAATGTAAACCACGAAGCCATTTCAGAATTGCTCATGGAAGAACTCAATCGCCAGTTTGAAGGCAAACTTACTTTGGCTATTGAGATGTTTAAAGGCACTTATGACCGCAGTTTTTTCCATCAACTTATTTCTAGCCAACTCGATATGGATAGGATGGATTATCTCAATCGTGACAGTTTTTATACGGGGGTGGCGGAAGGAAATATTGGTGCCGAACGGATTATAAAAATGCTGCATGTGGTTGATAACCAATTGGTAGTAGAGGAAAAAGGACTATTAAGTGTAGAAAACTTCTTGGTAGCAAGGCGGTTGATGTATTGGCAAGTTTATCTTCACAAGACGTCTATTTGCTCCGAAACCATGGTCTTGAAAATATTTGAAAGGGTAAAAGACCTTTTAAATGAAAACATTTTTGTAGATATTCCAAAACACCTACGAGTATTTTTTAATCGAAATATAAGCCGAGAAGATTTCGAGAAGGATACTACGCTTATTCAAAATTTTGTAAACCTCGACGATGTAGATATTTGGTATGCCATTAAAACTTGGCAGAACCACAATGATGTTGTTTTGGCAAATTTGAGTCAAAATATAACCAATAGAAATTTGTTTAAAATAAAACTAGAAGTTGCTCTAAAAACTGAAGGATTTGAAGCCAATATTCTACAAAATTTTGAGGATAAAAAGATACCTAAAAATCTACAAAAGTACTTTTACAAAAAGGGCCAAATAAGCAATAGTGGTTACGCTTCGCAAAATGCTAATATAAAGATTCTAATGAAAAATGGGAATATATTGGATGTTTCTGAAGCTTCTGACTTACCGACCATCAAGGCTATGAGTAATATTGTCAAAAAAAATTATATTTGTTATGCCAATGACGTATATTTACCATCGTTTTAAAGGCCATTTACATCATCTCATTTATCATTAATGGAGTTTTCGATAACACAAATAGCTCATCTTTTAGGAGGTGAAGTAAAGGGATCCGGAGATACACTAATACATAACTTTGCCAAAATAGAAGAAGGAAAGCCCGGCTGTATTTCTTTTTTAGCCAATTTAAAATACGAAAATTATATTTATCAAACAGCCTCCAGTGCCGTTTTGGTCTCTAAAGATTTTGTACCCCGTGAACCAATACAAACAAATCTTATACTCGTAGAGGATCCATATTTAGCTATCAGCATGCTCATGGCCGAATACAAAAAACTTTCTCAAAATTCAGCTGAAGGAATTGACGCCATGACTTCTATAGCCAAGGATGTCGAAATTGGTCAAAATATTTATATCGGCCCATTCAGTTTTGTGTCTTCTGGTGTATTAATTGGTGATAATAGTCAAATCTTTCCACAGGTATTTTTAGGTAAAAATGTAAAAATCGGAAAGAACACCATTCTTCATCCAGGGGTAAAAATATATCAAGATTGTGAGGTAGGCGATAATTGCGTAATTCACGCTGGAGCAGTAATTGGGGCAGATGGATTTGGATTTGTGCCAGATGCCAATGGTGTTTATCAAGACGTGCCGCAATTGGGCAACGTAGTCATAGAAAACAACGTAAGCATAGGAGCCAATGCCACCATAGACAGAGCGACTATGGGCTCTACAAAAATATGCAATGGTGTAAAGATCGACAATATGGTGCAGATTGGCCATAATGTAGAAGTCGGAGCAAATACTGTAATTGCAGCTCAAACTGGCGTAGCTGGCTCTACAAAAATAGGGGAATCTTGTGTTATAGGTGGACAAGTAGGTTTTGCTGGACACCTAAAAATAGCCGATGGCACACAGATAGGTGCTCAAAGTGGAGTGGGAAAAAACATTACTGAACCCAAAGGAGCCTATTCTGGAAGACCTCTATTACCAATAAAAGACCACCTAAAACTATTGGTAAATTTGAGGAGATTAAATGATAATTTGAAAAAATAAATATCGATATGAATTTAAAACAACACACCATAGCCGAATCAGTAAGCATCGCTGGCAAAGGACTTCATACAGGTGAGTTAGTAAATATTACACTTAAGCCAGCTTCCATAAATCACGGAATTGTGTTCCAGCGTGTTGATTTGGAAAACAAACCCTTAATACCAGCTTTGGTAGAATATGTAGTGGATACCAGCAGAAGTACGGTCATTGAAAAAGATGGAGGCCGTGTTGGCACCATAGAACATCTAATGTCAGCACTTGCAGGTTTACAGATAGACAACGTTTTAGTAGAAATTGACGGTCCTGAACTACCCATATTAGATGGATCAGCCCTACCTTTTTTAGAATTGGTGGAAACTGCAACTCCAACAGAACAGAATGCCTTAAGAAATTACTTTTCTGTTCCAGAAGCTGTACACTTCAAAAACGAAGATAAAAGTATAGAATTGGCTGCATTGCCTTTAGATGATTACCGTCTAACAGTAATGGTGGATTTCAACTCTCAAATTCTCCATAGCCAACATGCTCAACTGCATGAAATAAGTCTTTTCAAAGAACAAATTGCTCCATGCAGGACTTTTGTTTTTGTGCACGAGCTTGAGTTTTTGGCCAAACAAGGACTTATTAAAGGCGGGGACTTGAGCAATGCAGTGGTGATTGCTGAAACAGACCTAAGCAAAGGCCAAATTGATGAGCTCTCCTCTTTATTAGACAAAAAATTAGATAGTGATGGAAAAGCTGGAATATTGAACGACGAAAAGCTGAAGTTTCATAACGAACCAGCTCGTCACAAGTTACTCGATTTAATCGGGGATCTTGCCTTAATTGGACGCCCATTGAAAGCACATATACTGGCTGCCAGACCAGGTCATGCTTCCAATGTTGAATTGGCAAAGCTTATCAAAAAGCAAATTGCTGCGAAAAGTAGTGCTGCTCCTTATTTCGATGCCAACGCCGAGCCAGTTTTCAACGTATTAGATATAGCGAAACTTTTACCACACCGTTATCCGTTTCAGTTGGTAGACAAGATTATGTCTTTGGATGGCACAACTGTAGTAGGTATAAAAAACATCACCATGAATGAACCACAGTTTACGGGTCATTTTCCAGATAATCCGGTGATGCCAGGCGTTTTGCAAGTTGAAGCCATCGCACAAACAGGCGGAGTTTTGGTGCTCACTTCAACAGGAGAACCTGAAAAATACTGGCCGTATTTAGTAGGAATCGAAAATTGTAGGTTTTATAAAAATGTTTTGCCGGGTGATTCGTTAGTCATTAGATGCTCTCTTTTGGCCCCAATTAGAATGGGTGTAGCCAAAATGCATGGAGAGGCTTGGGTCGGCAAAAACATGGTTTGTTCGGTAGACATGACCGCAAGATTAGTTAAGAAATCCAATTAATAATATATGAATCAGCCGTTGGCTTACGTACATCCAGGTGCTAATATTGCTCAAAACGTAGTGATTGAGCCTTTTGTTACCATTCAAAATGATGTAGAAATAGGAGAAGGAACATGGATAGGTCCAAATGTAACAATCTTTTCAGGTGCAAGAATCGGGAAAAATTGCAAGATATATCCTGGAGCAGTGATAGCTGCAGAACCACAAGACTTAAAATTTAAAGGCGAATATACCACAGTAGAAATCGGAGATAACACCGTTATTCGTGAATGTGTAACCATCAATAGAGGTACTACCGACAAAAACAAAACGGTGGTTGGTAGTAATTGCTTGATTATGGCTTATGTCCACATTGCCCACGACTGTTTGGTAGGCAATAATGTAATTTTGGCAAATGGTGTTCAACTGGCTGGCCATATTATTTTAGGAGATTATGTGTTTGTAGGAGGTACAAGTGCAGTGCATCAATTTGTAAATATTGGCCCACATGCAATGGTAGCAGGAGGATCCTTGGTAAGAAAGGATGTTCCACCATTTGTAAAAGCAGCCAGAGAGCCTTTATCTTATGCCGGTGTAAACTCTATTGGCTTAAGAAGAAGAGGTTTTACAAGTGATAAAATTGAAGAAATTCAAGACATTTACAGAATTCTTTATTTATCTGGGCTTAACAATACCTCAGCAATAGACAAAGTTGAGCTTGAATATGCCGCAACAGCTGAAAGAGATGAGATTATAAATTTCATTAGAAATTCTGAAAGAGGTATTATTAAGTCAGGAACATCAAAAAATATTGACTGAATTTGTTGAAAATTTCCCTAGAAAATATTGGCAAGAAGTTTAAAAACGAATGGATTTTTCGAAATTTAAGTTTTGAATTTTACAAAAACAATCCAGTTGCAATTATAGGACCAAATGGTTCTGGGAAATCAACTTTAATGCAATCTCTAGCAGGTGCAATTCCTATAAATGAAGGAAAAGTTACTTTTGAAGACAATAAGCAAGTAATTCCTGAAGAAAAATGGCATGAATTACTTTCGTTTTCCGCACCATATCTTGAGCTCATTGAGGAGTTTACACTTGCCGAATCTGTAAATTTTCATACGAAGTTCAAGCCATTTCAAGATGATATCAATACATCTGATTTCTTGAAAATACTTGAATTGGAAAAACATAAAGACAAATCTGTAAAGAATTTTTCATCTGGCATGCGTCAAAAACTCAAGCTTGGATTGGCTTTTTACAGTTTAAATGACATAATATTATTGGACGAGCCGACCTCTAACCTTGACCAAAAAGGATTCGAATGGTATTTAGAAAACGTAGAGAAAGTTCTAGAAAACAAAATTATAATCGTTTCTTCTAACGAACCTAAGGAATATACTTTTTGTAAAAACCACCTAAATATACTAAATTTCAAAAAATAAAGCTTTTGAAATGGCTCTCAAGAGACGCTTCCTCTTATTTTTTGTATTTTGGCTTGCTGGTCAATCACCTGCATTTTCTTATATTTTTATAAAAAACCAAGGGCAATGGCCATCAGAAGTACTCTATCGTACATCTATTCCTTCGGGCCAACTTTGGGTAACTCAGAAAGGGCTGGTTTATCAACTTTTTGAGCAAGAAAATTCACCCCATTACACTTCTAGCAGCCAAGGCAGAAAATCATTTTCATCGCAGAATATTAGTTTAGAATTTAAAAATAGTTGCCGTTTTTCAAAAAAAGAAGCAAATGCAAAACAAACTTTCAATTTTTTTATAGGTCAAAACCAAACAGAATGGAAAACAAATGTCCCAGCATTTGAAGAAATTTACTTAGAAAATGTATTTGATGGGATTGACTTCAGAATGTACAGTACTGACCAATCGCTTAAATATGAATACATTGTAAAACCAGGGGCGGATGCTAGCCAAATCAAATTCAAATACGATGGAGCCAATGAAACTTTTTTAAAAAAAAATGAACTGGTATTAATAACCAACTTTGGCCTAATTAAAGAATTTCAGCCATTTACCTATCAAAACCTCAACCAGCAAAAAAAGCCTGTCAAGTCAGCATTCAAAATCTCAGATGACTATATCTCATTTCAAATAGCTGAATACAACCACAATCAAGACCTAATCATAGATCCAGAACTGGTATTTAGTACATATTCTGGTTCATTGTCAGACAATTGGTCCCATACAGCCACATTTGATTCTAAAGGAAATACATATGCCGCAGGAACGGTTTTTGGGGTAAACTTCCCCGTATCAATAAACGCATATCAGCCAAAATCAGGTGGAACAACCACCCAAAACGATGTGGGTTACAGGACCGACGTAGTAATTGTAAAATATTCGGAAGATGGAAGCAAAATTTTATACTCTACTTTTTTAGGTGGAAATGAATCTGAAGTTCCGCATAGTTTGATCGTTAATTCAAAAGATGAATTGGTGATTTTTGGAACAACATCCTCAGAAACTTTTCCAACCACCAATACTTCCTTCGATCACACTTTCAATGGTGGTACATTTTTGAACGGACCACCCGTCACAACCAACATTGCGTTTTTCTCAGGAACGGATATTTTTGTAACTGTACTTTCTGAAAATGGTGATCGGTTGTTAGGTTCCACATTCGTTGGTGGAAGTGAAAATGACGGTATTCATGATTTTAGAGCCTTAGAAATTCAAAACTATGGTGATGAGTTTAGGGGAGAGGTGTATGTAGATGCATTAGACAACATCTACGTTGCAAGCGTAAGTACATCAGCAAACTTCCCAGTCCAAGCGGCCATTCAAACTAAAAAATCGACTTATGATGCAGTGGTTTTCAAACTCAATAAATATTGTAATCAACTGTTGTTCAGCACTTTTATTGGTGGCAACAATTACGATGCTGCCTACGGCATCAGAGTAGACAAATCCAACGCAATCTATGTTTGTGGAGTAACTTTGAGCAAAGATTTTCCAATTTCTAATCAGGCATTTAGGAAAACTATGGGCGGCGATACCGAAGGATTCATCCTAAAAATAGAAAATCAAAAACTTGTTTCCTCAACTTATATTGGTACTTCAAAAGGCGACTTAACGCACCTAATTGACCTCGACCTTGAAGGTAATGTCTACGTCTTGGGCTCTACACTTGGGGAATATTCTGTAAGCAATGGAGTGTATCAAAATGCTAAAAGTGGGCAGTTCGTACAAGTTTTATCCAACAACCTAAATAGCTCTAAATTCTCGTCTATCTTTGGGACAGGTCGTGGATTCGGAACGGTGGATTTAGTACCAACTGCCTTTATGGTAAATGATTGTGGCAATATTTATTTGGCTGGCTGGGGTGGTAGAGTAAACTCCGAAAACGGTTACAATAAAAATAGCACAACCAAAGGACTTCCCATAACAG
>JAIPAJ010000197.1 GCA_021740125.1 Leadbetterella sp.
GGTTATAGCCATTTGAAAGCCGCTGGTGGTCATCCGGCCTCGGGCAATGTTGGAAATCTTGATATGGTTTTGGCTCTTGAATGGGTAAAAAACAACATCGCAAATTTCGGTGGTGATCCCAACAATGTGACCATCATGGGTCAGTCGGGAGGAGGTTCGAAAGTGACCACATTGATGAATATGCCTTCAGCTAAAGGACTTTTTCACAAAGCTGTGGTACTTAGTGGAGGTTCATTGACTGGCGTTAATAAGGAATATGCAGAGAAATTGGGCCAAAAAGTTATGGAAGAGGCCGGTTTGAAATATGGTGAAATAGAAAAATTGCAACAGATTCCGTGGAGAGAATACATTGATATTGCGGACAGATCAGTCGTAAAAATGGCCGATGAAGCTAAACGTTTAAACATTGCCAGAGGAGGTTTTTCACCTGTTGCTGATGGCGAATATATGAATGGAGGAGCATTCTTTCCAGATTCAAATCATTTTTCAGCTGATGTACCAATGATTATTTGTTCCACTTTTAATGAGCAAAGTCCAAGTAGGACAGATGCCAAATTAGAGGGAATCACTTTGGCTGAAGTAGAAGAAAAAATTAAGCCTAGATTTGGTCAAAAGTCGAGTGAGATTGTAGAGGCTTACGCCAAAAATTTTCCCAAAGCCCGTCCAGTTGAGATTTGGTCAATGATTTTATCAAATCGGAAAAATGCAGTAGCCGTAGCTGATGCAAAAGTTTCGCAGAAGAAAGCACCAGTTTATTTGGCTTGGTTTGGTTGGCAGCCACCGCTTTTTGATGGTCGCATGCGTGCCTTCCATTGCGACGATATTTGTTTTTGGTTTTATAATACCGATTTGATGCTTACGCATACGGGTGGGGGCAAGCGACCACGAGCTTTGTCAGAAAAAATGTCAAAATCACTTTTAAGTTTTATAAAAACATCTAATCCAAATGGTGGCGGATTACCAACATGGAAGCCATATACTACCCAAAATGGCGAAACGATGATTTTAGATGATAATTCAGTGTTAGCCAATAATCCTGATGGAGAAGCGAGGAAATCTTTGGCTTAGAAGTTTAAAATTGCCACGAATTCATGAAGTTTTTTTGTGCGTTCGTGGTGATTTTTCATGTTTTTTTGTCGTTCCTTTTAATATTTAAAGCTTTTTTTGTAAATCATAGTATTTAAAAATTAGGCAGTCTAACACTTTTTCGTAAGGAAAAGTGTTGTGTGTTACATTTATTCATTCGAAAAAGTGTTGTGAGTCACATTTATTCCTATGAAAAAGTGTTGTAGACTACATTTTTTCGTACGAAAAAGTGCAAAAATTAAATTGCTTGGCAAATTATGTTGGGAGGATTGTTAAAAAATCAAAGTACCTCAATCTCCAAACTCCAATAATCTTTCAATTCTTCTCTGATTTTTTCAATGTAGCTGTTTCTTACGTCTAAAATGATTCCGCAGCGGTTTTCGTAGGTTTGTTCTTTAACAGCGAGATCAAGTTTTCTTACCATCTGCATTACGGCATTGGTCTGATCAAAATCGTAGCTGATTTTTACTAAGCTATTGATAGTTTTTGTTTCTATTTCGGCAACAGACAGTGCCTCTTTAGTGGCTTCTTTGTAAGCATTTATTAAGCCAGGAACGCCCAGAAGTGTTCCGCCAAAATATCGGATAACTACCACGAAGGTATCTGTAAGTTCAAAAGAAGTAATGGTATTCAGAATTGGTTTTCCAGCAGAACCTGATGGCTCACCGTCGTCGTTCGCTCTGAAATTTGTCTCGTCAATTCCAAGTTTGTAAGCATAGCAGGCATGTCGTGCTTTGGGATGTTCGGCCTTTACAGTTTCTAAATAAAAACGTGCATCCTCTTCACTTTGGATTGGAAAGGCATAAGCAAAAAACTTGCTTCCTTTGTCTTTGAAAAGCCCTTCTGAGTTGGATTTTAAGGTTTTATATTCGTCAATCATTTGCACAAAATTAGGATAAATTTATTCTCTACTTTTATCCAATTCAGCTTTCTTTTTGGCAGCATCTTCTAACATTTGATTCAATGCTGTTTTATCAAAATATTTTCCTTTGGTAAAAACACCAGCAGTTTTGCTAATGGCGTTTATGTCAAACAAAGGGTTTTCATCTAGAATGACTAAATCTGCCACTTTACCAACATCTAGACTTCCCATTTTATCGAATTTTCCCATAAACTTTGCTCCGTTCATGGTAGCTGATTGAAGTATATTCAAAGGCTTCATTCCACTTTTTTGAAACAACCCCAATTCTTCAATTAAACTAACCGCAGGATACACAAATGTATTCAAAGCTGCACAGTCACTGCCAGCAATTATCAACATACCTGCGTTTTGTACATGGGGCAATTGCTTTGCTATCAATTGGTAACGATCTTTTCTTTGTTGTTTTTGTTCAGCTGTTTCGTTGGCCATTCTATCTATTCGCCATTGATAATTTGACATAAATCGTTTGGTCAAATATTTCTGAAAATCATCATTTTTGTGGTTGTTCTCATCCAAATAAGCCAATTGTTTTCCACCAATCAGAGTTGGGCAAATAGCCATATTTTTTTTTGCTAAATTACTGTATGCTTTGATAGCTTTTTCTTGCTTAAAATTCAGTAGAATGTCTTTTTCTGCTTGGGCTTTGGTTAATTTACCATCTAGAATTCCTTTTTTATTTAGATCTTCATCGCTTCCTAACCTTAATAAATAGCTCGCATGCTCGATCGCTGAAAAACCTTCATTAGCCAAATCGTTTATTGTTAAATCATAAGGTACATGGCCTGTTACCAAATATCCTCGTTTTTTTGCCTCAATTACACTTTTGAGGAATAAATCGCCTTTGAGTGTGTTTTCGGTAATTTTTACAAAATCAACTTTCAAACTATCCAAATAATTGAGCATTTCGGTAAGCTGAACCTCGTTTTCAATCTCCAAATCGCCTTTCCAAATCGAATTTAAGCCTTCAAGCTTTCTCCCAGCTGTGAAAATCGTTGGTCCTAAAATTTTGCCTTCATTAATCTCCTCTCTCCATTTCAAAACTTGTAAACCCAAGTCGCTCGCAGCATCTCTGACCGTTGTGATTCCGTGGGCAATAAAAACTGGAAATAGTGCTTTATTGTCTTCTATCAAATCTTGTCCTTCAATGTGAATATGCATATCCCAAAGACCAGGGATCACATATTTACCTTTGGCATCTATTTTTTCGGCCGCTAGATTATTGAGTTTTTTGAACGAGCCAATGTTTTTTATGGTCTGATTTTCAATTAAAATGGCTTGATTTTTGGAGATTTTTCCAGATTTTACATCAACAACATTCGCATTAAATATCAAAACCGACTTGTTTTGTGAATTTGCATTCCCGAAAACCAAAAGAAAGAAAAATAGAATGAGAAATTTTATTTTTTGAGAAAACATATTGCGGCTTATTTATAGATTGCGAAAGTTTAAATTTAGCTATAAAAAATGAAAACCGTTAACGATTTATTGGTTTTAGGAAATCCAATACTTTACGAAATTTCTGATGAGGTGATGTCAGAAGAATTGCCTTTGGTGAAAAATTGGGTTCAGGATTTGCATGAGGTGATGGAGGACATCAGGGCCAAGTACAATTTTGGCAGGGCTATAGCGGCCCCACAATTGGGTATTATGAAGCGATTAATCTATATGAATATTGATAAACCATCGGTTTTCATTAATCCAAAAATCACCACCAGGAGCACGGAAATGTTTGAAGTTTGGGACGATTGCATGTGTTTTCCGAATCTTTTTGTGAAAGTAATGCGGCATAAATCCATAGAGATTGAGTATTTAGATGAAAAATGGGAAAAGCAAACCGCTCTTTTTGAAAATGAACTATCAGAACTTTTTCAACACGAATTTGATCATTTGGAAGGTATTCTTTGCACCATGAGGGCCATTGATAATAAGTCTTTTCGGTGGAGAGTTTAAAACATTTTTCATTAACTTTATAAAAAAAATAAACTCCAATGCTAAAAAACATCTTTGACAAAACCGTTACTGACGAAATTTTAAACAGAATTGACAAGCTAACACCCTCTACCCAACCACTTTGGGGCAAAATGTCAGTAGACAAAATGTTGGCTCACTGCAATGTTTCCTATGAAATGGCCTTCGAAAACATTCATCAAAAGCCCAATGCACTTATGCGTTTTATCCTGAAAATGATGGTCAAAAATACTGTTGTAAACAAAGTCCCATACAAGAAAAACTCATCAACCGCTCCAGCATTTGTTATCAAAGACGAGAAAAATTTTGAGGCTGAAAAAGCTAGATTGAAAGCCTATATCATCAAAACTCAAGAACACGGTGCTGAATATTTTGAAGGAAAGGAATCTCATTCTTTTGGGACCCTCACAAGCACCGAATGGAACAATATGTTCTATAAACATTTAGACCATCATTTGGGGCAGTTTGGGGTGTAGGTCGATACCTTTTGATTCAGAAATTTATCCATATTTATTTTGATTGTATCCGTTCATTTCAAGATGATATTTTGAATGTATGAAATGAAAATGCCCGATTTGATATGAAAAATTCGTTAGAAAATAAGATTCAATTTGAAAAGACCGAGAAACATGGAGGTTATAGAAATCTATCAGATTTTGAAGTAAACCCGTTACAGTCAAAAGCCAATCAGGTTATTGAAGTTGGCGAAATGATGTTGGTTCCGGAAAAAGATATAAAAGTGTTTTTTGAAGCCTTAATGAATCCTCCAAGTCCGAATGATATGCTAAAAGCCGCAAAAATAAAATTTGATAATTTTATATCTAAATGATATTTAAGGCTTTGTAGGTCCTTTTGCCATTATAGTTGATCCCTTAGACGATTTAGCAGAGCAACTTTATTCGAAATATGGATTTGTAAAGCTTCCTGATAGTGGAAAGATGTTTTTGGCAATGAAGACGGTTAGGGAGTTGTTTGGGTGACTTATGTTTTATTTAAATTGTCATTTATTTTAAAAGACAAATAATGATAGTAATAGAAAATGAGAATTGGTCTTTAAATGGTGATTGTGTTAACATCACTGGTGACCTTTCCGATAGGGATATTATTGAAATAGCAAATATTAAAGTAATTAGGGTAATTCAACCATGGAAATATTTGGCTCAAGAATCAGTTTGGTTAGATTTGAATGAGAGAATTTTTAAAGATAGGCCAGAAGTAGTGTTTCATATTTGGGCTGATACTTTTAAGTCGGATTTTAATGTCTTGGCCAAAATGTCAAATGTTAGAATTTTGTATTTGAATCAGGTGAAATTTAAGAATAAAGAAACTTTAGGAACTTTAAAACATCTAAAATCGCTCACAATCATTAATGGTAATGTTAATGAGTTGAATTTTTTATCAAAATTTAAAGAGTTGGAGAAATTGGAATTAGGTAGGATAAAAAACTTAAGGGATGTTTCGTTTATTTCTGATTTGCCCAAAATTATAACATTGAATTTGAATAATCAGGCTCAAATTACAAGTCTACCTAATTTTGGAAATAATAAAGAGTTGAGAATTGTAGAATTATTTCAATTGAAAAACTTGATTGATGTTTCGAGTTTATGCGAAATAAAAAAACTTAAGTCACTGGCATTTCATGGTCTTTCCGCTTTTATTGAACCTGATGATTTTATTTTTTTAAAAGAATCTAAGGATTTGAAGGAAGTCTTCTATTACTTCAATTTAAAAGAAAAAAATAGTAAATTTTTGAAGTTTAAAAATGAAGTTTTAAAAATTTAGCCCAAGTGGATTTTTACTCCATTTTGCTAATTCCCTCTCTACTCCAAAACCTGAATAACCTTCACCGGACAAGCCTCTGCAGCTCGTTTATTTTCCTCAAGTTCATCGTAATCAAGTTCTACCTGATAGATGCCTTTTTTGTCTTTTCCACCAAGCAGAACTGCTTTGCCATCTTTTTTTGACATCCGCCAGCGGTTGTAGGCTATTTCTACACAAGCATTGCAACCTATGCAGCGTTGGCGGTAATGAAACATCTTAGGCATCGGCGGCAACTATCTTGTATAGTTTGTCGGAGGCACGGATTTTCTCACCTATTTGTAGTGAAATCGTATTTCCTTTTACTGCTTGTTGTACCGAATCACCAGAACCCAATCTTATTTCTTCCACCGTAGTTTCTATTAATCCTGTAGTTGGACCCGTGACAATCAGTTTGTCGCCAATGTTGATGTCGTGACTTTCCATCAAAAACTCACCCACACCTATTTTTTCAAAGTATTTTACGCCTTTGCCAATGTATATTTTCTTGGTAGTAGCTACAGAACCGTGTACATTGCTCCACTCGCCCATTTTACGTCCCAAATAGTAGCCATCCCAGAATCCACGGTTATAAACTGAGCTCAATTTCTCTCTCCAAACTTCTATTTTCTCTTGTGTATAAGTGCCTTCTTCAAAAGCATCTACGGCCTCACGGTAACATTGTGTGGTGGTGTAAACATAGTCGGCAGCACGTCCGCGACCTTCTATTTTCAATACCTGCACGCCCGCTTCGAGTATTTTGTCCAAGAAATCTATCGTACAAAGGTCTTTTGCCGACATAATGTACTCATTATCAATCTTTAGTTCTATGCCTTCCTCGTCTGTTACGGTATATTCTCTACGGCAGTTTTGAATACAAGCCCCACGATTGGCCGAAGCATTGTGCGAGTGCAGACTCAAATAACACTTACCAGAAACCGCCATACATAGTGCTCCATGAGCGAAGATTTCTATTTGAACCAAATTGCCCGAAGGACCAGTGATATTGTTCTTTTTGATGGCTTTTACCATGTCGCCCACTTGTTTGAGTGTAAGTTCGCGGGCCATCACGATTACGTCTGCATAGTCAGAAAAAAGCTCAACGGTCTCTAGGTTGGTTACGTTGGATTGTGTCGAAATATGCACTTCCATACCTTTTTTGCGGCAATAGTTCATCACAGCAAGGTCTGAGGCTATTACTGCAGTTATACCCGCTTCCTTGGCTTTGTCTATGATTCTCCTCATCAACGATATATCATGATCGTAAATGATGGTGTTCATCGTGATGTAACTTTTCACACCAGCTTCGCCACACACACGAGCTACTTCAGGCAACTCATCCACTAAAAAATTATTGGTTTGACGAGCACGCATGTTCAACTGCTCTAGACCAAAATATACCGAGTCAGCACCTGCTTTTATGGCGGCCATCATGGCTTCCCACGAACCCGCCGGAGCC
>JAIPAJ010000198.1 GCA_021740125.1 Leadbetterella sp.
ACACTCTGTTTTACTTTTTTTGGCAAATACTCCACTATATTAATGTCTTTGGCCAATGCGGCAGCCATTGCAACACCTTGTGCTCGACCAAGCTTGAGCATCGACTGTACATTTTCTCCATAAAAGGGAGCCTCTATGGCCATTTCATCAGGTAAATATTCAACAATGAGCTGTGTGATGCGTTCGAAAATCCGCTTGAGTTTCAATTCATGAGAGCCCAATTTTTCTAATCGCAGAACGCCATATTGAATAATAGAAAGTTGAGAGCCTTTGACTGAAATGATCCCATAGCCCATTATCCTTGTTCCTGGATCAACACCAAGTATGATTTTTTCAGTTAATTTTGTTTCCAAATTTCCTTAATATTGATTTTTGATATAAAAAGTAAAAAGTCCTTTATATTTCGATTAAAACCCAACCAAGTGTTGAAATTTCTACTCTTGGTGGCCGTATTGATATTTTTGTTTTGGCAAATTTCCGATTTGAAAATCGAAAAGGCACTATTCTCCGCCTTATTAAATTCTTTACGGAGCAATTTAGTTTATTTTTTGGGAGCTGTTGCTTTTCTATTTCTTAATTATTTTTTTGAGGTATTTAAATGGTTTTTATTGGCTAATCACCTGGAAGCAAAAAACTTCAGAGAATCAACTATTGATGTACTGAAAGGTTTAAGAATAGGCCTTTTAACACCTTTAATGATTGGCGATTTTTTAGGCAGAAGTTTGAGTTTTAAAAAGGAAAATAAAACCGCGGCTATGGGCTCCAATCTATTTAACAGTATTTGTCAAACTTACTCAACTTTGTTTTTTGGATTTTTATCTATCTTATTATGGTGGTTAATTTCAGATAACAAACTCAAAGATTTACTTTTTATTCCTGTTTTGATTTTTGGAATTTCTACTGTTTTAGGTCTGTTTTTTGTCTTTAAATTTCGAATTTCATGGAGTTTTTTATGGAAATTGAACTTTTTTAAACCTTATATCAATTCTTCGAAAACTATACTGGGCTTTGATAATAAGTTTAGAATGACCATCTTATTACTGTCTTTGGCACGCACAATGGTTTTTAATATTCAGTTTTTGTTGTTTTATATCAGTTTTGGTATTCAATTGCCCTTTTTGATAATTTTTATAGGTGTAAATTTGACGTTATTGATAAAAACTATAGGCGGCGGACTCAATGTTTTTGGAGATTTAACCATTCGAGAATTTGTGAGTATTAATTTCTTTCGGATGTATCAAGTAGATATAAAAATAATTTTAGTGGTAACATTTGTGGTTTGGTTTATCAATATCTTTTTGCCTGTTTTAATTGGATTTTTTATAAAACCTAAAATATGAATTTGTTGGCTGAAACATTTGTACTGTCTTACTGTCTTCTGATGATCATTTTTATCATGGCGTGGATCATGAATAAATATGATTCCAAAGCAGATTCAAATATTCAAAAGAAAGGTTTTTCCGTCATAATTCCTGTTAGAAATGAAGGAAATAACATAGGCAGGTTGCTACAAAGTTTGGTTGAACAACAATTTAAGTATTTCGAGGTCATATTAATTGACGATTCTTCTGAAGATAATACTATTGAGGTAGCCCAATCTTTTTTGAGTCGATTGGATTTGAGGATTCTCAGTCTGTCTAACTCAGAAAGAGGAGTTTCTCCCAAAAAAAACGCGATTTCCAAAGCTTTGGCCCTTGTAAAGTATGATTTAATATTTTGCACTGATGGAGATTGTATTTTATCTCAAAATTTATTGAAAGAATACAAAGGTATTTTTGAACATGAAAAAGTAAAATTTATTTCCGGACCTGTCACTTTTATGGAGGAGAAATCTGGCTTTTGGGAAAGATTGTGGGAGAAAGTTCAAATAATAGAATTTGCTTCTTTGGTGGGAAGTGCCGCAGTTTCTGTTTTTTTGAAAAAGCCTAATATGTGTAGTGGGGCCAACATGGCTTACAGAAAAAGTGTTTTTTTTGAAGTTAAAGGTTATGAAGGAAACACAGAATTAGCTTCAGGTGATGATGAGTTTTTAATGCACAAAATAAATACAAAATTCAAAGATGCGATAGTTTTTGCAAAGTCGTCAGAAGCTATTGTGCAGACCCAAACTTGTTCCGATTTGTGGGCATTTTACAGTCAAAGAAAACGTTGGGCAAGTAAATGGACTTATTATGAATCGGTTATCCCAAAACTATTGGCAGTTTTTGTATTTCTATTAAATGCATTTTCTATTTATTTGGCTTTTTGTGGACCCTGGGAATCTCTATCGTTGAAGCTGGCTTTAGAAATTATTTTTTTAGGAATGGTATTAAGCTTTTTAAAGAAAAAAGGGTCTATTATTTTTATACCTTTGGTTCAAATTATATATCCATTTTATGTGGTGTTTTTTGGATTGAATGCGGTTTTTATGAGTAAGACGTATGATTGGAAAGGAAGAAAGTTAAAATGACAAGATTATTTGAAATACTGTTTCCTAGATACATTTGGCGGATCAAAACCACCGAAAAGAAGATTTATCTAACCTTTGATGATGGTCCAATTCCTGAGGTTACAGAATGGGTATTGGGACAATTGGCTCTATTAAATGCAAAAGGCACTTTTTTTTGTGTGGGAGAAAACATCTTAAAACACCCCGAAATTTTAAAAAAAACAATAAATGATGGCCATTTAGTAGCTAACCATACCCAAAATCATCTGAAAGGTTGGAAAACTGAAAATGAGCTATATTTGAATAATTTTCATTTATGTGAAAAAAGCATAGAATCCATAAAAAAAGAAAAGTCTAATTTATTCAGACCACCTTATGGACAGTTGAAAAAGAAGCAAGCCGATGAAATATTGAGAACACATAAAATATTGATGTGGAGTGTTTTAACCAAAGACTATGATGGCAGCTTTAATGAAGTTCAATGTTTTGAAAATGCTATAAAAAAAACTAGGAATGGCTCGATAGTTTTATTCCACGACAGTTTAAAAGCCCAAAAAAACCTGAGGTATGTTTTGCCAAAATACTTAGAACATTTTTCAAAAAAAGGGTATAAATTTGAAGTTATTGAGCTGTAAATGGGCGGTTTCTGTAAATCGCAAATATTGAAACAAAAACAGAGAAAAACTGCATCATGGCAAAAAATGTCTGATGGTTGGTATAAGTGAAATATCCCATCATAAAATGTCCCAAAAGCATAAAAATCCAACCTATTAAACTCTTCTTTTTTGCTAGAAAAAAGATTGCCAAAATAAAATCTAGAGAGATTAAGAATTCTAATAGCGTGCTGTTTTTTAAAACAAAATAGAGAAAAATAAGCAAGATTATCATTACTAAATATAACATATTCTCATACTTGATTTCTTGGTTATGGTTTATTAAACCAAATATCAATATCGCCATAAATCCGACTTCTAGGCCCACCAAAAGGTATAAATCCAAACTATAAAAATAGAAAATTGCCAGGCAAGATGCTAAAATGCCTATTTGCCAACCTGATTTTTTCTCAAGACTAAGCAAAACTTTATTGATAAAATATAAAACAGCAACCGCTATTTGGAGCATAAAAATATTTTTTCCCAAAAATAACGATTAATTGAAGATTTTGGGCAAATCAAATTCTCTGATGGCCGATCTGATTTTTTCCTCCCATTCATTTTGTTTGTGTTTTACGAGACTGTGGTTGGTTTCTTCGTCATATTCAGTCTGCATTTTGTGTGTTTTTTTATAGAATTCGAGGTACTCATATTGAATTCTACTTATTAAATCGTCTCTGGTATCTTCTTTTAGTGTCTTAATTTTTTCTAGAAATTTCAAGGTATTCAAATAGCAAATGTCAAAATGAAGTTGCTCATGTGACAAAGCATAGGGCGTTTTAATTCCAGGTTTGGCCCAAGACATATTTTTGTCGGTATATACTTTTGGTGTAATTTCAGCTATGATGATATTATTTTCTACGGTCACTTTGCTATCAAAAGCAAAACTCGTAAAAATGGCGGCTCCGTAGTGATTATTGTTTCTTATTTGCCCCTCAAAATCTGACCAATTTACTTTTCTTTGTTGATAATAAACCGTATCTGCATTTGGTTTTGAGTAAAATGGACGAATAATTACCCTAGAATCTGTAGCAAATGCCTCCAAATTGGATTTCGAATTTTTTACATAACCAATCATGAATTTGAGACCACTATCAATAACTTCAATAATTTGTTTTTCAACATTCGGCAGCATCGATGACTGCAAAGTGCGGGTATATTTTGCAGAGTTACGGGAGTTGCAAAATTTTGTGGTGTCGTTGTTTTGAATTAAAAAGCATTCTATGTCATATTTTATATTTCCCGAAATTTGTTTGTTGTTGTTCAATTCCTCCGAAATATGGAGGTGGGTAATATTTACCAGCACTTTAACTTTTTTAAAACCTAAATTATACGATTTATAATAGTTTTCAATGCTTTTATCGATACTACTTTCAAAACCCACTTTTTGTTTTTGTCTTTGGTTTACATACAAATCGCCAAAATACTTTGAACTGTTTTTTGTAGAATTTCTGACACTAACCACCTCAAAATCAGTATTTTTTATGGAAGAGTTTTTTTTGTCTAATGCAAAATTATACTGACCCAAAAGTGAATTTTGAACAAAAAATAGAATAAAAAAAATGTATATAGTTTTCAAAATCAATTATCGGCTTCTTTTCGTACATTCAGTAAACGCTGCAACCACGATTTCATTATTTCTTGTTCTTCTTTTGGGTCAATTTCTAGTTTGGGAAATGTACTTAAATCTGGTTGACCAGCATCTACCCAAGCCGTAAACCAAATATCGGATATCATTTTTACCGAGGCTTTCATTTGTCTTTCTACTTGATTATCAAGCATATTGGGAAATTCTTTAGAGAAATTTCGCGAATACGTTTTAATCGTCTGGCCGTTTCTTTCCTCAATGGTAAATTTTTTATCTTCATCCATTTTTATGCTCAACATTTTTTCGAAACGCAAGACCGAATCCAAAGCGGCATTGGCATTCAAAACCGACGACCAAGACCTTTCTTGTATATTATGCTCATATTCAGCTTTACCAATAAACAGATCATAATCTTTGCTGTAGAGTTCGGGAAGTCTAGATTCCCAAAATCCATGGATGCCTAACTGGTTGGTTAATTGTCCGTTATAGTTTCTGGTGGTGTGCAAAGGTACGTTTGAATCCGCAATATAATATCCAAGGTCCGTGGCAATTCTTAGAATATCCTTTTGATTTCTTTGTATAAAAGCTTGTGTAAGTTGAAACTTCATTCTTTGGATTTGCCAAGGCACAATTCCATGTGCAAGAAGTGAGTCTTCTGTGAATTTTTCAACCGCTTGTTTCCAATTCAATTTGGGTAAAAGGGCTTTTAACGAATCTGAATAATCGTCTAAATCAATAAAATGCCTAGGTGCCTCACCCACCATTGCATAACGTCTTTGATCGGGATTAACGGCGTTATCTGTCACATAATCAATGTTTTGCTTAAAGAATCCCAACATTTCATTTGGCAAACTATAAACTGCAAGTCTGTTGATAAGGCTGTGGGCATAAAAACCCCATAATGGTGGGTCGGAGATGTTTTTGACAGGGTGAAAAATCGAATAAAGTGCAAGGATATAGGTTATTATCATTGTAAAAGAATTTAGTTTTTCAAACCTAATAATTATAAAGAGCAAAATAAAAGAATAATTAATAAATTTGTGAATTAACATCAGTCAACAAATGAAAGAAGTATTGCTCCGCTTAGGCATCGGTCAATTAAACAAAGGTATTTCCACAGGCTTAAATTTTTGGGAAGGTAAAGGTGAGCAGATTGATTCAGTTTCTCCTACCAATGATTCCCTGATAGCCAGTACAAATCTGGGAAGTGAGGAAGATTTTGAAATGGTTTTGGGTAAAGCAAAGGAGGCTTTTTTAGTTTGGAAAACTTTTCCAGCTCCCAAAAGAGGAGAAATCGTAAGGCAAATGGGTGATGCTTTTCGCAAACACAAGGATGATTTGGGGCATTTGGTGAGTTATGAAATGGGCAAAAGTCTTCAGGAAGGGTTGGGCGAAGTACAAGAGATTATTGATATTTGTGATTTTGCAGTAGGATTATCTCGTCAATTGTACGGACTCACCATGCATTCTGAGCGACCGCAACACCGCATGTATGAGCAATGGCATCCGATAGGTGTTGTTGGCATCATTTCAGCATTCAACTTCCCAGTGGCGGTTTGGTCGTGGAATGCCATGTTGGCTTGGGTATGTGGTGACGTTTGTGTTTGGAAACCATCAGAAAAGGCACCACTTTCGGCCATAGGCTGTCAAAATATTATTGCTGCTGTTCTGAAGAATAATCAAGTACCTGAAGGCGTTTCCTGCTTGATAGTGGGGGATAGGAGCGTTGGCGAATTGATGTCGAAAGACCCCAGAGTTGCATTGGTTTCGGCCACAGGGAGTACGAGAATGGGAAAAGCAGTTGCACAAAATGTAGCGGCAAGATTGGGCAAAAGTTTGTTGGAATTGGGCGGGAACAATGCCATTATCGTTACCGCAAATGCTGATTTAAAATTGGCCGTACCAGCCATAGTTTTTGGTGCGGTAGGAACTGCTGGCCAAAGATGCACTTCTACCAGGCGATTGATTGTACATAATTCGTTGAAAAATAAGTTGGTAGAAAGTTTGGTTTCGGCTTATGGACAAATGAAAATCGGTGATCCGTTGAATAAGGAAAATCATATAGGACCATTGATAGATGAGGCGGCCGTTGAAATGTATTTGAATGCGATTACAAGTGCATTGAACAATGGAGGGGTATTGAAATATGGTGGAAATCTATTGACTGATTTGGGCAAATGTTATGTGGAACCTACCATTATTGAAGTAAAAGAACAGATAGAAGTGGTTTGTAATGAGACCTTTGCACCAATTTTGTATGTTATAGGTTATGAAACACTAGAAGAAGCCATCGCTCTCCAAAATGCTGTACCTCAAGGACTTTCTTCGGCTATTTTTACCAATAATATGCAAGAGTCGGAGTGGTTTTTGTCGAATTCTGGCTCGGATTGCGGAATTGCTAATGTAAATATAGGTACCTCAGGAGCTGAAATTGGCGGTGCCTTTGGTGGTGAAAAAGAAACTGGCGGTGGCCGAGAAAGTGGCTCAGATGCCTGGAAAGCCTACATGCGTCGCCAAACAAATACCATCAATTATGGAAAAACCTTGCCGCTGGCT
>JAIPAJ010000199.1 GCA_021740125.1 Leadbetterella sp.
AGGCGAAAGCGGATTTCCGTAAGGAGCCAAACCCATAAGTTTGTACTCACCAGAATTAACCCTAAAACCCAAAAAGTTGGTAAATGCCGAATATAATAGTCCCAAAGAATGCGGAAAACGCATCTCCTTTAATATCTTGATTTGGCCTTTTTGCCCATGACAAATAGAAACCGTAGCCCACTCTCCTACTCCATCCACGGTAAGAATTGCAGATTCTTCATAAGGAGAAGGGTAATAAGCACTTGCTGCATGTGAAAGGTGGTGCTCTGGAAAAAGAAGTTTTGTTTTCTTTTTTTCGTAAGTTCCTATTTGCTCCAATTCCTCATGAATGAGTCTTTTTAGAAACATTTTTTCTTTGATCCAAACCGGAATAGAAGTAATAAATGACCTCAAACCTTTTGGAGCAAAGGCATAGTAAGTTTCCAATAATCTTTCAAATTTCAACAAAGGCTTATCATAGAAAACGATCGCGTCTAGGTCTTTCAACTCTAAACCGCTGTATTCTAGACAAAATTTGATAGCGTTTGAAGGAAAACCAGGATCGTGTTTTTTTCTGGTAAACCTCTCCTCTTGTGCGGCAGCAATTATTTTACCATCTTGAATTATAGAAGCTGCTGAGTCGTGGTAGAACGCCGAAATTCCAAGAATGTTCATTCTAAATTATGGTCTGTTATATATTATACTGCAAATTACGCCATTATTGACTAATAAAAAAAATTTGGGCCAAGCTCAACATGGATTTGATTTTACGGAAAATAGATTTCTGACAAAATTTCTATTAATTTGTCCTAAAGTTATATTTTCAAATTTTCATTTCTTAAGAATTATATGTCCTCTAAGATTACTATTTCTATCAAAATCAAGACATTAACCGCCTTGGTTATCATATTAATAACGTTATGTTCTGGAGTTTCTTATGCCCAAAATATTGAAAAATGGGTGACGAAATTAGATAAAAGTAAACTCTTGGAAAAACAAAAACAAACCTTGTCTTTCACAAAAAACGACCAAAACCTGCCCACCATTTTTGTGTATGATTCTAAAAGTTTTCAGTCCATGGATGGCTTTGGCTATACCCTCACCAGCGGAAGTGCAACTTTAATAAACCAACTCCACAACAAAAATAAATTGCTTGACGAACTTTTCGGCAAAGAGGAAAAAAGCATCGGGGTAAATTATATTCGCGTAAGCCTGGGGGCATCTGACCTGAGTGACCACGCCTACAGTTATTCTGAAAGCAAAGATTTGAGCTTAAGAAATTTTTCTCTGAAAGAAGACGAGAAGGATTTGATACCAGTTTTGAAAGAAATCATAAAAATAAACTCAAAAATTAAAATATTGGCCTCGCCCTGGAGTCCACCAACATGGATGAAATCCAATAACAATTCCATGGGTGGCAATCTTTTGCCCGAATATTATCAGGTTTATGCCAACTATTTGGTAAAATACATCAAAGAAATGAAAAAGCATGGCATCGTGATAGATGCCCTAACCATTCAGAATGAGCCCTTACACCCAGGAAACAACCCAAGTCTTTTGATGCTGCCCAATGAACAGGCGAATTTCATTAAGCATAATCTAGGGCCAACTTTCTTCAAAAATGGTATCAAGACGAAAATCATCATATATGACCACAACGCAGACCGCCCAGATTATCCCATCTCAATCTTGAATGACCCAGCCGCAAGGAAATTTATCGATGGCTCAGCTTTTCATTTATACGGTGGCAATGTGGAGCGTATCGGCGAGGTTCACGAAGCTCATCCTGACAAAAACCTCTATTTCACCGAACAGTGGATTGGACATCCTTCAAACTTTGGTGGAGACATGGCCTGGCACGTAAAAAACTTGATTATTGGAGCCACGAGAAATTGGTGTAAAACAGTTTTAGAATGGAACTTGGCCATAGACCCACAAATGAACCCACATACCGATGGCGGCTGCACAGCCTGCTTAGGAGCCATCACCATCTACAAAGACAAAATAGAACGAAACGCGGCTTATTACATCATTGGCCACGCCTCCAAGTTTGTACCTTCCAACTCCAAAAGAATAGCCTCCAACACCGTTCTAAACCTCCAAAACGTAGCGTTCAAAACACCTGCAGGCAAAACGGTCCTGATTGTCATTAATGATTCGGACAAAAGTGTTGAGTATTTGATTGGCTCGAAAGGAAAAATTGCTGTTGAAAAGATTGAGGGTGGTTGTGTGGTTACTTATGTTTGGTGAGGGGAATACTTTTGCTTTGTTACAAGACACACTTCACCCAATCTAAACTTAAATATTTTAAAGATTCATTTAGTTTTTTTTATTGATTAAATATTTATAAAAACCATGAATCTTAACTAATAAATTTAACAAAATAGTAAGGTATACAATAAAATATTGCTCATCGGATAGACAAGGTGGACAATTATCTCTGTCAACACAAGGCTCACATAAAGGCTGATAATACTTGAATGATAATAATAAAATCAGGTCAATTATAAAAAGCAAAAACTAACCAACATTACGTATTTTCCATATTTGGATAAACTTTATTGAATTCATAAATGTATTTTATTCTTATTAGTGTTGTTACTATTTTTGTCCTGAAAGCTAAAGGTATGGAATTCTCACCAATGAATTTTAGACTTTGATAGCAGTGAAACCTAATATTTTTCACCATTCAACTAATTCAATACTACTGTTTATTTCGTAATAACAATGTCACTCTAAGTGCTAAAACCTACATTTCATAACTACAAAGGTAATAGCCTTTACAAAACCAAATATCAAAAAAACAACCAAATTAAACTTTAAAATCAGTCAGAAGATATTTTTTTCAAAAAAAATTAGCCTCAATCAACGATCGAGGCTAATCCAGCTATCGAGTGAATCTATACTACTTATTACTTATCTTTAGATGAGGTCGCCCATGAGGCTATCTCAATATTTTCTTACTATTATCTTGTCTCCCACCTCTATGATATTGTTGTTGAGGTTATTGAGTTTATACAATTGATTTACAGTCACTTTATAATTTACTGAAATACGATACAGCGTTTCGCCTTTCCTAACTTCGTGCACCAAATATCCCTTTTCATAATTCTTCGGAATGTCTATAGTTTCCATCAGCTCTTCAGAAAAAGACTTATTAGAAGTCACTTTGGTAGTTGGCACTTCTCTGACCACTGTGATTTGTTCATTTGGCACCACATTACTTTTTGAAACAATCGTAGTTTCTTCAAATGGCACTACTTGATTTTTTGACAAAGGCTCAGATTTGAAAATTTCTTTCGGTTTAGTTTCAGCCAAGTCTTCTACCTTTCTAGGTTCCTGAACTGGCTTTTGTTCCTCCAACTCCACTTCTCTTTTAGTCTCTACATATTTTGAAATCAACTCATCCTCAAATTTCAATCGCTCAGATTTTTCATCCTTATTTTCCAAAGGAAACTCGATGTATTCAATCGGCTTATTTTTCGGACGAGTGGCTTGCATCCAAATCACCCTCCCTCTTTGTAACCTTGCAACAGATTCCATTCTGTTGTATTTCAACAACTTAGAGAGTTTCACACCGTATTGTTGCGAAATATCCCAAAGCGTTTCATCATTTTTCACAATGTGGTGAGGAATGGCTGCTTTATCGTTCTTGGTTTCAATATAATAAACTTGCCCAATCTGCAAAAAGTCCTTGTCGGTCATTTCGTTGAACTCCAAAAACTGCTTGTTGCTGATATTGGCTTTGTAGGCAAGATTCACAAAATCATCGCACATTTCGGCTTGAATACCTTTCAGATTATTACTTGTATAAAACATTCCACCAAAACCTTTGCTCAATTCAGGCGTAGGTTTGAGTACTGGAAAACCCAAATCCAAGTTTTGATTCCCAACGCTTCTCGACATTTCGTCCAACATTCTAATCTCACTATATTTGTTACTCGGAATGTGCACCAAAATATTGGCATCTCCCTCAGGCACTCGGTTGACTTTCAGCCACAAATTGCTCTGCATCAAGTCTTTAGGATCCATCTTAAGATCCGCTGCGATCAGATTAATTGATTTACCCGTTGCATTTTTGTATTCATAAACAATGCTTTGGACCGGATTCTTAAAACTGTTAAACTCCGCCTCCATCACCCATTTAAAGGCCAAAAACTGTATCAAAGAACTATATGAAGGTGAATCGAGGACAATGTAATTTCCTGACCACTTTCTGTTTGTTTCCAAGGATTTTAAGACTTCTCGGCTTGCAATATGAGCAAAAAGCGTTTTTCCCCAGTTTTCGTAAAGCACTTGATTTCGCTTTAAACACACCATGGCACCTTTTGTGGCCATCAATAAGTGTTTACGCTCATCTATTTTATCGTCAATAATCAAATCGACATCTTTTGCTTTTTCCGTATCCAAACACCAGAAAACTCCCTGTTCTAAAGCTACGGTCGAACTCAGACTTTTTTGGAACTTATTATAAATACTCAAGTACTTAAAATCAGCCGGTACGTTTGCGTTATCAAGGATACTTTCAATGGATGGAATCACCAAAGAAAATTTACTTAAATATTCTTTTTTGAGTTCGGTGTTTCGTGAAATAGCAGCTACTTCTTGCGACAATAAATATCTTGTGACATCGTTCAACTGAAATGTTACGTCAGCAAACTTTATTTCATAAGGGACTTTACTTTCTCGTGTGAGGTTGGTTTGAGCCAAAGCCACAGAGAAAGTAAAGAACATAAAAAGAAGCAAACTTCTTTTCATTACCTTAAATGATATGTTAAAGAAGGCACGTAAGTTCATTTTTGATTGATTCACTCTTTTAACTTTAGCATACAATTATACCTATTTTTAAAAGATGAATCAAATTTAATTTATTGAATTTATACTTCCAAATAAATAACCAAAATTTTTAAAAATTTTTATTTTTTCAGTAATAATTGAAACTTTAAAATAAAAAAATAGAGCCTAAGCCCTATTTTCGCCATTTTTTGTAGGTATTGATGAGATTATTGGTCGAAACATCGTGCGACGACACTTCCGAATCATCCTGCAATTCTGGATAAATCTTGTTGGCCAACTGTTTTCCAAGCTCCACTCCCCATTGATCAAAGGAGAAAATATTCCAAATAATACCTTGAACAAATATTTTATGCTCATACATAGCCACCAAACTACCCAATACTTTTGGTGTAAGTTTCTTTATAAGAATAGAATTCGTCGGCCTGTTTCCTTTGAAAACTTTAAAAGGAGTTAAAAAATCTATATCAGCTTGACTTTTGCCTACTTTTATAAATTCAGCTTGCACCTCTTCTTTGGTTTTTCCATTCATCAAAGCCTCTGTTTGAGCAAAAAAGTTAGACATCAACATTTTATGATGCTCGCCAATGGGATTTTGACTTACTGCAGGAGCTATAAAATCAGCAGGAATAAGCTTGGTTCCTTGGTGAATCAACTGATAGAAAGCGTGTTGTCCATTGGTACCTGGCTCACCCCAAATAACTGGTCCAGTTTGATAATTAACCTCATCCCCATTTCTATCTGTGCTTTTCCCATTCGACTCCATATCACCTTGTTGAAAATACGCCGCAAAACGGTGCATATATTGGTCATATGGCAAAATGGCGTGCGACTGAGCATTAAAAAAGTTATTGTACCAAATACCCAAAAGGCCCAAAATCACAGGAGCATTGCGTTTCAAAGGTGTATTTTTAAAATGCAAATCCATTTGGTGAGCACCATCTAATAAAGCCTCGAAATTAGAAAACCCAATATAACAAGCAATAGAAAGACCAATAGCACTCCAAAGTGAGTAACGACCGCCAACCCAATCCCAAAACTCAAACATATTTTGCGTATCAATACCAAACTCAGAAACTCCTTTTGCATTGGTAGAAATGGCCACAAAATGCTTTTTAACAAATTCACCATCCAATGCAGTTTCCAAAAACCAATTTCTTGCTGAATGTGCATTGGCCATGGTCTCTTGCGTAGTAAATGTCTTGGAGGCAATCATAAACAACGACGTTTCAGGATTCAATCCTTTCAAAGTCTCTGCAATATGTGTACCGTCTACATTGGAAACAAAATGTACGTTCAAGCCTTTTTTGGCGTAAGATTTCAGTGATTCAGTAACCATTACAGGACCCAAATCCGAACCACCAATACCAATATTTACAATGTCTGTTATTTTTTTACCTGTATATCCTTTCCATTCACCCGACCTCACGCTTTCTGAAAAAGCCTTCATTTGAGCCAAAACTCTATTGACATCAGGCATAACGTCTTTTCCATCAACAATTAGTGGCGTATTGCTTCTATTTCTAAGAGCAATGTGCAGCACAGCACGGCCTTCGGTAGCATTAATCGCCTCACCATCAAACATTTTCTGAATAGCATCTCCAAGGTTACACTCCTCAGCAAGTTCATTCAAATAAACCATCGTGCGGCCATTGATATTGTTTTTGGAATAATCTAAAAGTATATCCTGAAACTTTAAGGAGAATTTCGTAAAACGTTTTGCATCTTCAGAAAACAATTCTTTGATGGTAGTTTTAGAAATGGTTTTGTGGTGGTTTTTTAGTTTTTTGTATGACTTGGTCTGATCAAATTTTACAGATGTTAACATAAATTATTTTCTTTGGTAATATTTTAAAATTAAAGTAAAAACTTCTGGAATTTATGGGGTGTACCCATAAATACATTAAAGTCTACATCGGCTTTGATTCCTGGCACTTTACCTGTAGCAGAATGCTGCCAAAGTATTAGATTTTTACAATCAAAATTATTAAGATTTTCGGAAGAATAATCTGAAATCCAGATGGGATATTCATCGAGCTTTCCTTTTATATATTCTCTAAAAATGGGTTTGTTGGTATAAATTATTGGTTTTACACCTAAATATTTCTCTACTGTTTCGAGCCATATCTTTACATTTTCACTAAGTGCTTTTCTTTCTGCCCTCGTTTTCCCATTTTTTTCAAAGTCCAAAACAGGCACAAAATCACCTTTCTCGTGTTTGGCATTAATAATAAAATTGAGTGCTTGTAATTTAGGGTCGGTGTAGGTTGTGTAAAAATGATATGCTCCTCTTACAAAACCAGCGTTTTTAGCAGAAGCCCAATTGGCTTCAAAATTGGCATCTACCAAGTCTGTTCCTTCTGTGGCTTTGATAATTATAAATTTTATGAGATTGTTTTCAACTCTGTCATCATTGATTTTTTTCCAA
>JAIPAJ010000200.1 GCA_021740125.1 Leadbetterella sp.
ATTTGACGCTATAGTTTCTAATTCCACTCCTTCTTTTTTTACCAAAGTTTTCAGTAAATCGCCAATGGGACCGCCAGTTGGAAAAAACGCGGTAGATTCACCTCCCAATCGTTTTATGGCCTTAGAAACATTGATTCCGCCACCCCCAGCATCATAAACTGGCTGCTCGCATCTGATTTTGTGTTCTGCCACTAATCCTACAAACTTTGTGTTTTTATCTACTGCAGGGTTTATGGTGAGTGTTGCGATTTTGGTCATTGTATTTCTTTTTAAAACAAAAAAACACCTGAGGAGGTCAGGTGTTCAAATATAACAACAAATAATTGTTCTTTGTTATTCGGCGGGCTTTATCATTTCCAACAATTCAGCAGATACCCCAGTCATAGAGTAACCACCATCGTGGAAAAGGTTTTGCATGGTCACCATTTTTGTGAAGTCAGAAAACAATGTCAAAACATAATCCGCACAAGCATCGGCCGAAGCATTGCCTAATGGAGACATTTTCTCGGCGAATTCATAGAATGAGTCAAATCCAGCAATTCCACCACCTGCTCTGGTTTTAGTTGGCGACTGTGAAACTGTATTCACTCTTACGTTTTTCAGTTTTCCGTATCTGTAGCCGTAGCTTCTTGCTATCGACTCCAACATGGCTTTGGCATCTGCCATGTCGCTATAAAAAGAGAAAGTTCTCTGAGCTGCCATATAGGTCAAAGCTACTACTGAACCCCACTCATTGATGGCATCCATCTTTTCGGCAGTTTGCAAAAACTTGTGAAAAGACATCGCCGAAATATCTACACTTTGTTTGTAATAATCATAATTTAAGTCCCCGTAAGCTCTGCCTTTGCGTACATTTGGTGACATGCCTATGGAGTGTAAAACGAAGTCAACTTTACCTCCCAAAACGTCCATTGATTTGGCATAAAGATTCTCGATATCTTCTACGCTTGTAGCATCTGCTGGGATTATTTCTGACTCACAAATTTCTGCCAATTTGTTTATTTCCCCCATTCTCATAGCAATGGGTGCGTTTGTGAGTGTAAATATTGCTCCTTCTTCTTTAGCTTTTAATGCCACTTTCCATGCGATAGAATTTTCGTCTAAAGCACCTGATATGATACCTTTCTTACCTTTAAGTAATCCGTATGCCATAATATTGGTTAGTTTTCGGTTTATTTTTTTGAATAATATTCGCAAAATTAAGATATTTTTTTGATTTGCTTACTAATAAATACTGTAAACCAATAATCCGTGGGCATTGTGGATATGTTTCAGAAGGTTTTTTTTGTCTTCAACTACCAATCCATTACATTTGATTCCCTTTTTTGAAATTGAACTAATGATTGTATCGCCAACAGAGCCTTTTAAAATTATATATAGTCTTTATGAACACGAATACCTCGGTTTTCTGTTGGAATCTTACGTGGTGCAGCTTAATGTACGAGGAGAAGTAACTTTTCAAACACAGAACATTTCGTCAAAAAATATATCGGATTTTGCAATTGGCCTTGAAGAAGACGATTTTGAATTGGTAAAACTTACTGATAGTATTCAGCAAGATGTGATTTTGAAGAAATTCAATACCAAAAAAATATCAGCGGAAGATTTTTTCAAGAAGACATTTCATCCAGAAAAAGGTGATAAATTACTTCGGGATTCCATATTTTCGTATCTTGAAAACTATAAAAAAGAGATATTTTCACGAATAAAAAATAAGCATCTTTTCGTGATGGGTAGCGATGGCGTGGCTACATGGAAGGAAATAGAAATCATGAAAGAACCCGCCAAGGCTTTTTTTCATTTTGACAGACAAGAAGACCAAACGGTGTATTATCCGATCATCAAATGTGGTGAAGAAAAGGTAAAGTTTCAGTTTAAAAATGCCTATATCATCAACGACTTGCCAGCCTGCATGTTGATAGACACCAAACTATATATTTTCGATAATTTCGCGGATGGCAGGAAACTAAAACCTTTTCTGAATAAGCCCAATATCATTATTCCAAAAAAAATAGAAGATACTTATTATAAGAAATTTATAGTGCCTTTGGTGGCCAACTTTAATGTCTTTGCTAAGGGTTTTGAGATTGTTCAAGAAAAACAGGAAATGAAGGCTCAATTATTGGTTTCTGAAATAAAATCTCAGAAAATAGTAGCCAATTTGTTTGAGAAAAATAGCCATTCTAATCATGAAGAGGAAAGTAAATTTTACCTTGAACTTTCATTTCAATATGGCAAATACAACTTCAAATACGATAACTTTAGTGCACCAGCTTATGTTTTTCTAGAGAAAAAAGAGGAGACTTGGGTTTTTCATAAAATCAAAAAGAACTTAGAAAAAGAGAAAGAAACCTTACTGTTCATTAAAAATCTCAGTTTAGATTTAAGAAATGGTCGCATAGCCCAACCTAAAAGAGATGCCATAGAGTGGCTTCAGAAAAATGCCCTTAATCTGAAAGAATCAGAGATTGACATTAAGCAAAATACGGAGAATTCCGTAAAGTATTTTCTGGGTTATTCCAAACTCGAAATCCACATTGAAGAAAATCGTGACTGGTTTGACATTAAGGCTTTGGTGCAGTTTGGCGAATACAAATTACCGTTTGTAAAACTCAGAAACTACATTCTTAACAACATCCGAGAATTTGAACTTCCCAATGGTCAAATGGCCATGATTCCAGCCGAATGGTTTAATAAATACTCTGAACTGTTTGAAAATCTGGAAGTTGAAGATGAGGGACAGGGCCGTCTTAAAAAACACCTCGTTGGTATAATAAACTATTTAGAAGAAGATGGTCTAGCCGTAAAGGTGATGAACCGTAAACTTCAAGGCCTTAAAAACTTTGAGGAAATTGAAGAAGTGGAACTTCCTAAAAACTTCAAGGGTAGCCTAAGGCCTTATCAAAGAGCTGGTTATGACTGGTTGCATTTCTTGAAAAACTTCAAATTTGGCGGCTGTTTAGCTGACGACATGGGACTAGGAAAAACGGTAACTACGCTTGCTTTTTTACAAAAACTAAAGGAGGAAAAACCTGAAAATCCAAGCATATTGGTTATGCCAACTTCATTGATATATAACTGGCAAAAAGAAGCCAGTAAGTTTACTCCAAAAATGAAAATCTTGATTCATTTTGGGCAAAATAGACACAAGGATGCTGGAGCTTTCAAGTTTTATGACCTAATTATTTGTTCATATGGTGTGCTAAGATTGGACATTGATTTCCTGAAAAATTATAGATTTAACTATGCCATCTTGGACGAATCTCAAGCCATAAAAAACCCTAGTTCTTTGATTTTTAGGTCTGTGATACAGCTAAATACTGAAAACAGGCTTATTTTGACTGGTACTCCGCTTGAAAATAGTACCATGGATTTGTGGTCACAGATGAGTTTTATAAATCCTGGGCTTTTGGGGTCCATGTCTTATTTTAGAGATAATTTCCAGAATCTGATAGAAAAACAAAAAGATGAAGAGACACTTCAAAAGTTATTTGCGAGAATAAAACCATTTATGCTTAGAAGGCATAAAAAGCAAGTAGCCAAAGACTTACCTGAGAAAATAGAGACTATTCAATACTGCCAAATGTCTGAAGAGCAGGAGAAAATTTATGAGGAAACCAAGGCCTTTATTCGTAATCAACTCTTGAGTGAAGTGGGGGCTGGTGGCATCAAGAAATCGAGCATTTTGGTGTTACAAGGTCTTACAAAACTCCGCCAATTGGCCAACAATCCTTTGATGGTAGACGAGCATTATACGGGTGATTCGGGCAAAGATAGAGACGTGATGCATAAGTTATTAGACGTAGTGAAAGAAGGATATAAAACCTTGGTATTTAGTCAGTTTGTAAAACATCTTTCCTTAATAGCAATAAAGTTGGATCAGCAAAAGATACCGTATTTGTACCTCGACGGTTCCACAAAAAATCGTATGGAATTGGTAGAGCAATTCCAAAATGAAGAGCGTGAGAAAGTGTTTTTGATATCGCTAAAAGCCGGAGGTGTTGGTCTAAACCTTACCGCTGCCGAATATGTGTTTATGCTAGACCCATGGTGGAACCCAGCCATAGAAGCCCAAGCAGTAGACAGAGCCCACAGAATTGGCCAGACTAACACCGTTTTTAGTTATAAATTTATTACAAAAAATACCGTAGAAGAAAAAATATTAGATTTGCAAAATACAAAAAAACAACTCTTTAATGACCTCATAACGGCTGAAGAAGGGTTTATGAAGTCGTTGTCTGAAAAAGATATTCTTTCGCTTTTGGAGTAAAAATATTTCGCTCAAATCAAAAACTCAAATAAATCTGGCTTGTCGTTGATGTATGTAAACTGCACATTAGATTTTTCAAGACGCTCAATCAGGGCAGGGAATTCCTCTTGCTTCGACAACTCAATTCCAACCAAGGCCGGTCCTCTCTCCCGTGCGGTTTTCTTTGAATACTCAAAAAAAACGATGTCGACAGTCGGTCCCAAAACAAATTCCAGGAATTCTTTCATCGCTCCTGATCTTTGTAAAAACTTAATAATAAAATAGTGTTTTAAGCCCTCAAAAAGCAAAGAACGTTCTTTTATCTCTTCCGTTCGTGTAATATCATTATTGCCCCCACCGATGATACAAACTACGTTTTTGCCTTTTATTTTGTCGTTTATGTTATCCAACGCCGACACACTCAAAGCCCCAGCGGGTTCGGCCACAATGGCCTCTTCGTTGTAAAGTTGTAAAATCGTTGAGCAAACTTTGCCTTCGGGAATGAGCAATATTTCGTCCAGTTTATCTTTGACTATTTCATATGTCAATGCACCTGCTTTTTTTACAGCAGCTCCGTCAACAAACTTATCTATATGCTCCAGCGGTGTCACTTTTCCATTATCTATAGAAACCTTCATTGTTGGAGAACCAAGAGGCTCCACACCAATAAGTTTGGTTTTTGGACTTAAATTCTTGAAAACCGTACTTACTCCAGCAGCTAAGCCACCACCTCCAATCGCAAAAAGTAGGTAATCTATTTTAAAATCAGCGTCTTTAAATATTTCCAATCCTACTGTGCCTTGGCCTTCTATTACTTGCAAATCGTCAAATGGATGAACAAAAATTCCGCCGTGTTCTTCGACATATATTTGAGCAGCATCAAACGAATCATCATAAGTATCACCTGTAAGTATCACTTCAATCCATTCCTTTCCAAACATTTTTACTTGCTTGATTTTTTGAGCTGGCGTGGTAGTTGGCATAAAAATATTACCCTTTACGCCCATTTTTCTGCAGGCATAAGCCACCCCTTGAGCATGATTTCCAGCACTTGCACACACCACGCCTTTGGCCAAGTCTTCGGCAGACATGGATGCCATTTTGTTATATGCACCTCTGATTTTGTACGACCGCACCACTTGCAAATCTTCCCTTTTGAGATAAATATTAGCTTGATATCTTTCTGAAAGATTTTGATTAAACATCAGCGGTGTTTTCAATGCAACATTTTTGAGCCTTGAAGCCGCAGCGTATATGTTTTCTAGTTCTATGCCATTGTTCATGGTTGGCGTTGGTCTGTTTGATAAAATATTTGACAAACCTACAAAATTTATGATTCTCTAATTTTTTTTTCAAATAAATTACCGTGCAACCTTTAACTCAAAAATGCATCTTTCAAGAAAAACTAAATTATAAATATGAAAAAGTATCACATTATTATTTTCTTGAGCTTGGCCATAAGCTTTTGTATGGCACAAACCAAAGAGCCTTTTGCAGTTAAGAAATTCACAGGTGTAAACATTCAAAGCGTTAAAGTAAATACTTCTGGTGGTGGTATAAAAGTATTCGGAACAGCCAGTAAAGACGCTGAAGTAAAGGTGTTTATCAATACCAATAACTGGAACAAAACCGTCTCTAAAAGTGAAATTGAGGAAGAACTAAAAAACTATATTCTCGAAATGGAATATAAAGACGGTGCAATAGTTTGTCTTGCAAAACCGAAAGATCCTGAAATGAAAAGACAAAAACTTTCTATTGGTTTTGAGGTTTATTCACCATCGAAAGTTGATGTCAATTTGGCTACAGCAGGAGGTGGAATAACTCTGGATAATCTGGAAGGAGACTTAAATTTTAAAACAAGTGGTGGAGGAATTACGGTTTCGAAACTTAAAGGAAAAGTAGATGGAAAAACTAGCGGAGGAGGTATAAAAATGCAAGAATGTGATGGACTGATAAGCATGAAAACCAGCGGTGGCGGAATTATAGCAAAAAGCTCAAATGGAAATATCAATTTGTCAACTTCGGGTGGTGGAATTGAACTTAGCCAGCTAAAAGGAACTATAAAAGCTCACACAAGCGGTGGAGGCATCAAATCAGATGAAATTAAAGGAAGCTTAGATGTTTCTACTTCAGGTGGAAGTATAGATTTGAACCAAATAAGTGGCGATGTAGTAGCCAGAACATCAGGCGGCGGAATAGATGCTGAAATCGTAAAATTGGGTAAGGTGTTAAATTTAAGTACCAGTGCGGGTAATATTCATGCCAATATTCCTTTCTCAGAAGGCATGGATTTAGATATTAGAGGTAACAGAATCAAAAGTGACAAACTCTCTAAAGTGTCTTCAAACTTAGACTCAGGAAGAGTTAAAGGAAAAGTGAATGGCGGAGGAACAGAGGTAACAATGTCAGCTTCTTCAGGAACAATTTTTGTGGAGTAATTAATGAAGAATTTTTACGTCCTGAAATTATGATAAAGGGTTTTTAATTTCTAAAACCACAATATTTCAGGACGTAATTTATTTATAATTTTGTAGAAACGCTTAAGCTAAATCCTCTACCATCGGATGCCCAAATACCTGGTCCAGGATAAAACTGTGGGCGTTTTGTAAAATACATTTTATTCAAAGCATTATTCAGATTTGCTTTCAGTAATATCATTTTCGATATTCTCGCTGTGGCGGTAAAGTCCATAATTCCATAAGCAGGCACTACCCCCACACTGCCATTTGAACTTGCTTTTTCTGTATTAAGTGCATCGGCAAAGCTTTTTGCTGTATAACTGAAGAGTGAGGTCAAACTTACTTTTTTGTATCTTATCGTAAGAGCGATTCTTGAAATTACTTTAGGTGTACTTTCTACGTTATTTCCCGCGATGTCAATATTTTTCTCTCCTAATCTTGCTGAGGCCTGTAGGTATTTAGCATCTATT
>JAIPAJ010000016.1 GCA_021740125.1 Leadbetterella sp.
CAGGACCTTTTTTCTCATCAGGCAATACCAAACTAAGTACAAACATAACTACTACACAAATTACAAACACCCAGCCCATTCTATCTAAGAAAGGAACAGTAGTCCAATCTGTGCCAGGTAGCCAATTATTATGCATTGAAAGTGCAATGGAAAAACCACCCACGATAGCAAAGAAAGCCCCAGCTGAATTGGTTTTTTTCCAGAAAAAGCCCATTATAAATGCAGCAAATATACCCGGAGAAAGAAGACCGGTCATTTCTTGAATAAACTGGAAGCCACCTTTTTTCTCAATTCCCATAAATGGAGAAATAACAATCGCCAGAATCATTGCCACAACAATGGTCCATCTTCCTACCAAAACCAATTTCTTTTCAGTCATATCTTTAGCAAAATATGGCTTAAATACATCTAAAGTAAAAATGGTAGAAATACTGTTGGCTTTACCTGCCAACGACGCCACCACAGCGGCAGTTAGTGCCGCAAATGATAGGCCTTTTAAGCCTACAGGCAATAAGTTCAATAGAACAGGATAGGCTCTGTCTTGGTTGAAAGTGCCATCCACTCCCAACATTTCTTGCTGAAACAAGCCTTTTTGATAGAGTGCGTAAGCAGCTATTCCTGGGAGAGTTACGATTACTGGCATCAACAATTTTAAAAATGCTGCGAACAACAGTCCGTTTCTTGCTGTGTTCAAATCGGCACCCAAGGCCCTTTGCGTAATGTATTGATTACAACCCCAATAGTTAAGATTTACTATCCACATTCCACCAAATAATACCGTTAAACCCGGCAGTGACATATAATTAGGATTTCCTTTTGGATATATCATGTGAAAGTGATCATCGTGGTTTTGGGTCATCATCTTAAAGCCATTCACCAAACCTGTCAATTCATATTTTTCTGAAACCAAAGTAACGGCCAAATAGGTTGCAGCTAAACCTCCAATGACTAAGAAAAATACCTGAATTACATCAGTATAACCTATAACTTTCATACCTCCAACAGTAATGATAATGGCAAAAATAGCCAAGAACACCATACAAGTGTAAAAGTCTAGTCCTGAAATACCCGAAACCGCTAAAGCACCTAAATACAAGATAGAAGTGAGGTTTACCATGATATATAGCAACAACCAAAAAATGGCCATGATCAAGCTCACGGTTTTGTTATAACGTTGACTCAAAAACTGAGGCATTGTTGAAATGTTGTTTTTTAGATAAATTGGCATGAAAAACACCGCAACTATGATAAGCGTGGCAGCAGCCATCCATTCATACGTAGAAATACCCAAACCCATAGAAAAACCATTGCCAGACATGCCGATCATTTGCTCGGCAGAAATATTTGAAGCTATCAATGAAGCTCCAATAGCCCACCATGTGAGCGAGCCTTCAGCCAAAAAGAAGTCTTTTGTGGAAGTTTCTTTGGTTTTCTTTCGATTATAAATCCAGTATCCGTATCCAGCAACTATAATAAAGTAGAAAAAGAACACCAAGTAATCAAGGGTTTGTAATTTTTGCATATGTTAAAGGTTAAATAGAGAATAAAAGCCGCAAAATAAAGAAGCTAAGCCACATATTCAAGCATTCATTTAATTTCTTAAAAAACACTTATTATCTTTGTAACAATACAACCCTTTCCCAAAAAGAAAATACAAAGAAACATTGAGTAGAAATACTATCAGACTTGTGATTATTTTAGGAGTGATTGCCATCAGTGGTATCATTGCTATTCAGATTTATTGGGTCAAAAAGGCATTCGATCTTAAAGACCAGCAGTTTAGACAAACCACCATGGTTGCACTTCGAAACGTGGCCAATCAGATTTCAAAATCTTATAAACTGGCTTCAATTGATAATCCAGTAAGTCAATATTCATCAGATTATTACGTGGTAAATCTTCGCCTGCCGCTTCAACAAAGTCTTTTGGAGCATTTACTCAAAGAAGAATTCAAAAAAAATAATATTAATACGGATTTTGAATACGGAATATACGATTGTGAAACTGATAAAATTGTTTTTGGAGCTCACATAAATAGCGACTTTGAAGTTGAAGAATTAGATCATACCATTACTCTCCCAACTACAGATAAATTTCTTAATTATTTTGGGGTGAAATTTCCTAGTCAAAAGAGTTATTTGACTAGCAAGTTAGATTTTTGGGTTGTTTCTTCCATAATCACCATGGTCGTAATGGCGTTTTTTGCCTACGCAATGTTTATTATTTTAAAACAAAAACGACTTAGTGAAGTTCAGAGGGATTTTATCAATAACATGACCCATGAATTTCAAACACCTATTTCCACTATCAAAATTGCTACAGATGTATTGGCTCAAAGTAAGATTTTGGAACAACCCGAACGTTTTAAGAAATATGTGCAAATTATAAAGCAAGAAAACAATCGCCTGAAAAACCAAGTGGAGGCCGTTTTGGCTACTGCCAAAATTGGAAGAGGGCAAATAGAATTGGATCTAAAACTACAAGAATTACACGAGATTATTGGAGAAGCATCTGATAGTGTAAAAGCAGAGCTGGAGGATAATTTTACCCTGGACTTGAAAGCCTCCAAAACTACCATAAATGCCGACAGAATGCACCTGATGAATGTCATCAGGAATTTGATTGACAACGCCATTAAGTACTCGGATAGACAACCCAAAATAAAGATAGCTACTTGGAATGAAAGTAACGCTTTGGTTATTTCCATTTCTGATGAAGGAATAGGCATAGCAAAAGAATACCTACCTAAGATTTTTAATAAATTCTATAGGGTTCCGACAGGCAACTTGCACAATGTCAAGGGATTTGGCCTTGGATTAAACTATGTAAAAGAGATTATCAACCTACATAAATGGAAAATAAATGTTGAAAGTGAAGTGGGTAAAGGCTCGGTTTTTGATATTTACATTCCGCTACCTGATTAAATAAAAAAATGGCTAAAATATTATATGTGGAGGACGATCCAAATTTGGGTTTTGTTACCAAAGACAACTTGGAAGAAGAAGGATTCGAAATCGTTCATTTTTCGGATGGAAAAGAGGCTTGGAAGTTTTTCAAGAAAGAAAAGTTTGATCTCTGTCTGCTAGATGTCAACCTGCCAGAATTGGATGGTTTTTCTTTAGCAGAAAAAATCAGAACTCAAAACTCTCAGATTCCGATCATTTTCTTAACTGCTAAAACCCTTCAAGAAGATAAGATAGCGGGACTCAAAATTGGTGGAGACGATTATATTACCAAACCATTTAGCATCGAAGAGTTGGTTTTGAGAATTAGGGTTTTCCTTAAAAGAAATGCCGTTTCAGATTCTACGGCTACCACAGATATTTTTTCTTGTGGCGATTATGAATTTTGTTTTTCTCAGCAAATACTCAAATTGGGAGAGGAAGTACAGAAACTTACACACAGAGAGGCAGAGGTTCTGAAGTTTTTATGTGAGCGTAAAAACCAAATAACCAAACGAGAGGATATTCTGACGGCCATTTGGGGAAGAGATGACTACTTCTTGGGCCGTAGCATGGATGTATTCGTAACGAGAATCCGCAAAATGCTTTCCAACGACCCCAAAATTAAAATTGAAAATATACACGGTGTGGGATTTAAATTAAACTGTTGATATGTTTGAGTGGCATCAAGTACTTTGTAGCGTTTTATTTATAGTGGCTGGAGTTATGCATTTTGCCAAGCCTAAATTTTTCTTGTCTATAATGCCTCCATATTTGCCTTTTCACAATGAGGCGGTTTGGATCAGTGGAATAGCCGAAATCGTATTTGGATATAATTTACTATTGCCCAAAATGCAGGCAGCTTCGGCGTGGGGATTAATATTGCTTTTGATTCTTGTTTTTCCTGCTAATATTTACATGGCCACCGGGGAAAAATTCCAGAAAATATCTCCGATAATCCGTTGGGGGAGATTACCACTCCAAGCATTGTTGATATGGTGGGTGAGTTTATATTTATAAAAATCTTAAATTATTATTGATGAAATATTTTAATGTTCTCGCATCGTTATTTTTTTCTGTGTTAATTTTTTCATGTGAAAAAGACACGCTCTCAGGTACAGAAGATGAACAAATAGAAGCCTACATCAAAGACAAAAATTTGGTAATAACAGAAAAGACCTCGTCAGGATTACGATATATCAGAACCAAAGAAAATGCTTCGGGTACATTGCTCACCAAAGGCAAAAAGGTCACACTCAACTATACTGGGAAGTTATTGACTGGTAAGAAATTTGACTCAGGTTCTTTTAGTTTTATTTTAGGTGGAGGCCAAGTTATCAAAGGCTTTGATGAAGGTATAGCCAAAATGCGGGTAGGAGAATCGGCATCCATTATTTTCCCATCCAGTCTCGGTTATGGCAGTTCCGGCACCAACGGCATACCTGGTAATTCTCCATTGTTGTTTGAGATAGAGATTCTTGCGATTAATTAAGATTCGAATTTCTTTTTTGAGTCAAATTTAAATGGAAATGTTTTGGTTATTGAAATACCATTAATCAACCTCCCCATGACCAATAATTGTTCTTTTGGGGATTTAATACTTTTATTTAAACAATAGTTTATAATTCGAAAGAATAAGAATGGGGAAATAATTTGTCAAGCTGAAAGTTTGGAAATTGCATCTGACACAGAACTTACAAAGCTGATATGCCTACCTTTATTACTTTCATAAATAAAATCATGTAGACTATTGCTAATATATTTTGAAAAATCTCCAACGATAGACAAACAAACGTTATATGTGGAGAATTTTTGAAGAATCTCACCTGCCATTCCACTTTTGAGGTCAAAAAATGTTGGTATAATATTCTTTTCATGTAAAATGATTCGATCAAAATCTTGGTAGTAAAGGTTTACCAATAGTTCCAGTCCATCTTGATTATTGTTAATAACCAAATTGTCTGAAATCACTTCGGCGATTTTTTCACCATTAATTGTATGAGTTATAATTTCCATTTTTTTTGTTTCCTTTTATTCAATTATTGGAGGTCTTATTATTTGTTCTGAAAGAATTTGCTCGAACAATAAATTTCTTTATAACAAAACAATTTCCTTGGGTGATATAACGACAAAATTGTAATTTTTCAAATTCATTTAAGTATTATTGGTGCATTTTTTTTCATCTTAACAACAAAAAAGCCACTCAGTTGAGTGGCTTCCAATATACTATTTTTTTTGCTGAAATTACCCCAATTTCTCCACTGAACGCTCAATAAACTGCGTTAAGTCTGCTCCATTGAGCATTCCTTGTGATAGTAGAGCTAAGTCGTATAGTTGCTTGGCTAGTCCATTTTCGTTTCCTTCTTTGGCTATTTTGCCTATGATGGGGTGATTGCCATTTACTACCAAGTTGTACATCATAGGCATATTTCCAAACATACCGCCTTGGCCATTTACTTTAGACATGTCGGCATATCTACGCATAAACTCTGGCACCACGATAGATACCGGAATTTCGTCTACTGGTAAGGCTTCTATCTGCACAATATTGTTACCCACAAACTCTTTGAAGGTTTCTTCTACTTTCTTTTTCTCCTCTTCACCCAATACCACCTCTTGCTTCAGGCCTTTGTCTATTAGCTTATCAAAAGTGTCAGCATCTACACGCTTGAAGGTTAGGTTTTCAACTTTAGATTCCATGGCATTGATAAAGTGCGAATCCAACACATCGTCAAAAACCAAAACATCAAACTCACGTTTTTTAGCTCCGCTGATAAAAGCGTCCTGCTTGCTGATGTCATTGGCGTAAAGTCCTATCAATTTGCCGTCTTTGTCTTTTTGGTTCGCTTCCAACTTGGTCTTGTATTCTTCAATCGTAAAACACCTACCTTCGGTGTTTTTTAGCAATATAAAATCTTTGGCTCTGTCAAAAAACTTGTCGTCAGAGATAATACCATATTTTACAAACAACCCTATGCTCTCCCATTTTTCCTCAAAAGCCTTGCGGTCGTCTCTAAACAAATCTGATAATTTGTCAGCTACTTTCTTTGTAATGTGAGAGTTGATGCGTTTTACGTTGCCATCAGCTTGTAAATAACTCCTTGATACGTTCAACGGAATATCAGGTGAGTCAATAACGCCATGCAGCAACTGCAAGAACTCAGGTACGATATCTTTAACATCGTCCGTGATAAATACTTGGCGGCTATACAATTGTATTTTTTCTCTATTCAGCTGGAAGTCCTGCTTCACTTTCGGGAAGTACAAAACACCAGTAAGGTTAAACGGATAATCTACATTGAGGTGAATCCAGAACAATGGATCTTCCGCATAAGGATACAATTCTTTATAAAAAGCAATGTAATCTTCGTCCTTCAAATCTGAAGGCGTTTTTACCCAAATAGGCGAGGGGTTGTTGATTACTTTCTCATTGAATTCTATTTCTACAGGTAAAAACTTGCCGTATTTTATCAATACTTGCTCAAGTTTGCTTTCTTCCAAAAACTCTTCTGAATCTTCGGCAATGTGTAGAATAATATCCGTTCCTCTTTCAGTTTTTTCGGCTGCAGAAATCTCAAATTCTGTAGTGCCATCGCTAAACCACCTCGCTGCCGGAGCGTCTTGGTAAGATTTTGTGATGATTTCCACTTCTTTGGCTACCATAAATGCCGAGTAAAAGCCTAAGCCAAATTGTCCGATTATCTGTGTTTTGTCCGACTCGTCTTTGTATTTTTCTACAAATTCTTTGGCTCCCGAAAAAGCTATCTGATTGATATACTTTTTGATTTCGTCGGCTGTCATACCGAGGCCTTTGTCAGAAATGGTGATTGTTTTGGCTTCTTTGTCGAAAGAGACGTTGATTTTCAAATCGCCCAATTCTCCGTCAAATTGACCTATAGAAGATAGTTTTTTGATTTTTTGTGTTGCATCCACCGCGTTAGAAACCAATTCTCTCAAAAAGATTTCGTGGTCAGAATACAAGAATTTTTTAATTATCGGAAAAATGTTCTCGGTGTTAATCGAAATTGTACCTTTTTCTGTTACCATTGTCTGTATTGTTTTTAAATTACAGTTAGCTAACAATCAAAGCCTATTCCAATGTAACGATTTCTGACAATTTGACAGTTGTTTTCTTCTTGGTTGACTAGTTAATGGTTATTAGTTAAAAGTAGATTTTTTGAAACCTTTGAGGTTACAAAAAGAATTGAATTAAAGAAGGAAATATATCAAACTACTTGAAAAAGAGTAATAATTATTTATAAATTTCTTTTCTAGATGCCAAAAGTGTGTTGTACATTAAGGCAGCCACAGTCATTAAACCTACTCCACCTGGTACAGGCGTTATGTAGCTTGTTTTTGGAGCTACTTCGTCAAATTTCACATCGCCTTTCAAAGCAAATCCACTTTTTTTAGATATATCCACTACCCGGGTAAGACCCACATCAATTACCACTGCACCATCTTTGACCATTTCAGCCGTTATAAACTCGGGTTTACCCAATGCGGCCACCAAAATATCCGCTTGTAGACATATTTCTTTAAGGTTCTGTGTTCGGCTGTGAACCAGGGTTACTGTGCAATTGCCTGGATAAGTGTTTCTTTGCATCAATATACTCATCGGAAGGCCCACTATTTGGCTTCTGCCCACTACAACACAATGCTTGCCAGCAGTTTCTATTTTATATCTTTTTATAAGTTCCAATACTCCATAAGGCGTTGCAGAAATGTAGGATGGCAAGCCTTTGGCCATGCGGCCAATATTGATTGGGTGAAACCCGTCAACGTCTTTTTTAGGGTCAATGGCTTCTATAACTTTATCGACGTCTATATGTGCAGGGAGAGGCAGCTGCACTATAAAACCGTCAATATCTTCGTCTTTGTTTAGCTGGTCAATTATTTCTAGCACTTCGGCTTCGGTGCTGGTAGAATCTCTTCGGATAAGTGTAGATTTAAAACCAATCTGTTCGCAAGATTTTATTTTGGAAGCAACGTAGGTTTCACTTGCACCATTATCGCCAATCAAAACTGCCGCAAGGTGAGGTATTTTGCCTCCAAGAGCTTTTATTTGATCCACTTCAATTTGAAGTTCGGCTTTTACTTGTGCAGATATTAATTTTCCGTCTATTATTTCCATAATTCGATAGCTTATATTACTGATACAAAGATAAAACGATGCAGGTTGGATTCCAATTTAGCGAGGTCCTAATTACCAAAATATTAAATATATCGAATGGCTTTTTTCTTTCTTTTATAAATAATAAGATAGATCAAGGCTATTGATACTACCGCCATGGAAAATAAAAAAGTAGCTGACAGGTTTTTAATTTGATTTTGATAAATGAAGGTAGGAAGCAAAGCTCCAAATCCAATTCCTGCCTCTAGTGCAATATACATGGTAGCAATGGCTTTTCCTCTATTTTTTTCCTCACATAAATCCACCGTCCATGCTTGTGAAATTGGAGAGATGATACCCATACTTATTCCGAAAAGTATAGCAGAAGCTGTTAGAATAAGGAGGTTATGTGCAAACGCTAGGATAAAAACTGCGAATATCAATGTCCAACAGCCAAATAATAGCACTTGTTCTCTGCCGTTTTTGTCAGACCATTTGCCTGCTAAAAACCGGATAGCAATTGAGGCAAGTGTGTATACCAAAAAATAGTATCCTTTATTTTTTAGACCAATACTTTGACTCAAATCCGGTACTAATGTAACGATAGTGCCATAGGCAAAAGACGTGAAAAATATTACGATAACGACGGGCATCACAGATTTATCTATGATTTCGTGTCGATTTATTTTTAGATGATCAGCTGCAAATTTTTCTTTTCTTTCAATACTCAAAGTTTCTTTCATGTTGAGTAATATCAAGATAGATAACAAGGAAAGAGCCGAAGAGGAATAAAATAATATATTGATGTCGAAATGCTGAACTATCCATCCGCCCAAAGCTGGCCCGAAAGCCATCCCCAACCCACCAATAAGACCATGAATACCCATAGATTCGCCGCGTCTGTTAGCAGGAACAATATCTGCAATATACGCAGCGGTTCCAGTGGGTTTGAAACCTGTAGAAAATCCATGGACGAACCTAAGGAGGAAAAAAGGAATAACCGTAGTAGCTAAAGGGTATAAAAAACCACAAAAAAAACATACCAATGAGCCAAATGCCATTACAGGTACTCTACCAACTTTGTCTGTAAGTTTGCCACTAAAAGGACGTGAAAGACCTGCGGTAAGCGTAAATAATGATATGATGAGCCCTTTGAATTCTCCTCCTCCCATTTTTGAAAGATATTCGGGAAGCTCAGGTATGAGCATGTTGAAACTGGAAAAGAACAGGAAAGAACTCGTGCAAAGAAGCCAGAATTGTAATGTAAATATGCTTTTTTTCAAGATATGTTTTTCAAAAACTTTCTTCAAGTTTTACTTTAGCTCTGTGACAAACCCCACCAATTGGCGGGTTGAATTTAGAAACTTCAACAGTAACTTTTTTGATAGAATTAAACTTAAACCTTATGGCGTCTATGATTTCGTGACCAACGTGTTCCAATAAACGATGTTTTTTTGACATCACCATTCTTACCATTTGGTACACATCTCCATAGTCAATGGTATCTCTTAAGTTGTCGGAACTGGCAGGTCTTGATAAATCGGTTTCAATAAGTACGTCTATACTATATTTATTGCCTATTTTTTGTTCTTCGTCAAAATGCCCGTGATAGGCAAAGAACTCCATGCCCTCTAAAGCTATCTGGCCCATATTGGCTTAGTTTAAATTGTCGAAAAACGAACCGCTCTGTTTTTTTTCTGCAATAAAATCACTAACCGATTTAGGCTCTTTGGGTTCAGTTTTTTCTACCATTGCTTTTCTGATAGCAGCTTTTACTTTGTTAACTTTATCGAGCATTTCTTCCGTACTGCCAGATTCAGGACTCGGTTCAATCTTTGGTTTATCTTCAATTATGTCTTCATTGGGTACCCTCCCAGCCAATAGGTAATCTTTAAGGTCTTCCAATTGTTCCCATTGGCCGTTTTCTGCAAGCAAGGCTTGCTCCACCCATGTGCTTGGGTCGTGCGATGCAAACTGTGATCCAGCCGAATCTAAAATATCTTTTATTCTGTAAATAGGCGTGGTGGCCAAGTCTCTAAAAGTAACTATTCTTGCATTGTTGAGTACTTCTTTTATTTTTGGCCCAATACCTTCAATAATTTCTAGGTTTGTTTTGTCATCATGACTACCCTCTAGGTTTATTTCGTTTACTGCTGATGAGAAACTAATTCCATGAGATTCTACTTCATCCATTTCTGTAGCAGAGGCAGCAACCTCTTCAATAGTTTCTTCTTCTATTTCCATTTCTACCCTTGGCTCTTTTACTAGCACTGGTATTTCTTTGGAAACAACCGAAACAGGTGTTTCTGGAAAAGTATCATCGTTGTAACTAACGATAATATCAATTTTAGAAGCAATTGATTTTAATTGTCCAAGAAGTTGGACTTTCTGAACCTCAAGGCTTTGGAAGTTTGATTCTAGGTCAGCAAATTCAGTTTTTGCTGCAGTGTTTATATCTTTTACTTTTTGCTCAGCGTCAGCTACCAACTGATTGGCTGTATTTTCAGCTTCGGATATGATTTGAGTAGCTTTTTGTTCAGCTTCGGCTATTTTTTTGCTAGCTTCGTTGGCTGCATTTTCAGTGAGTCTTGTGCTGGTGTCTTCAGCAGTTCTGAGGGTCTTTATCAGTGTCATCTCCACTTCACGCAGCTTCGAAGCTTCTTTTTCAGAAATATCCAATTGCATTTTAAGCATCTTTGATTCGCTCAACATGCGTTCCCATTCTTGGGCAATGTTCGATAAAAAATAGTTTACTTCTTCAATATCGTAACCTCTAAAAGATTTCTCGAACTCGTGTTGCTTAATTTCTAATGACGTGATTTTCATTTTTTTTGTATTTAGGAAAAACAAACTGAGACCCTTATTAAGAGAACAAAACATACTCAGATTTATTTTCCAATAGTTTTTTCTCCCCTAATGGCTATTCTGAAAAATTTTGCTTTCTAATTTTCCACAAAATAACAAAAAAAACAATATAAGTTAAAATAAATTCCACATTGAAATGGTACGGTCGTCGCTGGCAGAAAGCAATACTTGGTCTTTTTCTAACCAAAGTAATTTATTTACCGAGGTGCCATGGGATGCATTTTTTGATTTGTCTATTACTTTTATTAGTTTTAGATTTTCTGAATCCCATATTTTGATAGATTTATCCATACTGCTGGTGGCCAGTATTTTATGTTCTTTTATGTAGATAATGTGATTAATTGCAAACAAATGAGCTGGAATAGTTTCTGAGTTTTCATAACCATTTTTACAGTCCCAAATCATCAAATGTGCGTCACGGCCTCCAGAAACAAGCATTTCTTCGTCGTTGAAGTATTGTAAACTAAAAACGGAGTTTTGATGTGCATCAAGTGTGTATTTTAACTTATAATTTTCTAGGTCATAAATTCTTATTTTCCAGTCTGAAAAACCGACAGCCATTTCGTTTCTTTTTGAATTGACAGCAATGGAACGGGCACTTTTCTGAGAACCTTCAAAGTGTTTTACGAATTTGTTGTTTTGAGTGTCAAGAATATGTAAAAAGCCAATATTGTCTGCGATTATTAAAAAATGGTTATTTTTTTTAATATCAAACATAGAAACTTTTCCTAGAGGCAAAATGAGCAGCTCTTTTTTCTCCTTTGTGTCTATCAGATGTAGGCCTTGGGTATTGTTTGCAATCCAAAGTCTGTTTTCATCTGGTAAATTAAACATGGCGTAAATGGAGTTTTCAACTTTGGCTATTGGCTTTCCAAGGTCTGCTTTTGCCCATTCTACCACCATTCCGTCGCCACCAGCTGAAAAAAAGCTATTCAAAGAATTGCCTTCACAAAGTGTATAAACACAATCTTTATGACCTGTAAAGGTTTCTATTTTTTCGATGTTAAAATTCATTTTTTCTTGGTAGAACTTTCTAATTCGTGATATTTATTGCAATTTTCCACCAAAAATATTTGATGCCGTTATTTTTCAACAAAATATTAACTAAGGAAATTCACTTTATAGTTTGGAATCTTACCGAAACTTTGGAGGAATTAATAGAACTTGTAAACCCTGATGAAAATGACAAGGAGATTTTGGAAAGTATCAGTCTTGAAACCAAGAAAAAGGAATATTTGGCAGGGAAAAACGCCATTGCTCAGATGTGTTTTTCAGAAAAGATTCCTTTCGATGGTATAGAAAAAGACGAACATGGAAAGCCTTTTTTGAGGAATTCAAACTACGAAATTTCGGTAACGCATACTTTGGAATATATCGGAGTTGTGCTATCCAAAGATGGAGCAGTTGGTATTGATATTGAAAAGCCTCGTCATCAAATCATAAAAGTAATCTCCAGGTTATGTTCAAAAGATGAATTGGACTGGGTGGCGGAGGATATTGAAAAGGCCACCATACTTTGGTCCGCCAAAGAGGCCTTGTATAAACTCTATGGCAAACGCAAGGTAGATTTTAAAGAAAATTTGACTTTAGTGGAAAAACCTGAAGGCTTAATAGGAAAAATAAAAATGCCCGACTATGAAGCCGAGCACAAGGTTTTTATTCAAAAAATAGAAGAATATTGGCTGGTTATAGCTTATTGAACTTTCGATAATATTTCGTTGAAGTCGATGCCATAATGCGATTCATTATAAATAACTTCTCCATTTTTTAGTAAGAGTATTTGCGGAGATTCATGTTCCACATCAAACTCTGAGGATATTTTATTAGAAATATCCCTGTGAGATATCAAGTCTAAATAATATAATTTTAGGTCTTTGATATCTTGGTTTTTCGCCCAATTTCTTTCAAACCTATCTAAAGCAGTAGCACTAATTGAACAACGCGTGCTGTGCTTAAATATGGCTACTGGCTGAGCCAAAGACTCTTCTTTAATAGTTTCGAGTTGTTGAATGTCTGTTAAATTATTCCACTGCATTATCTAAAAATATCTTTATTAAACCAACAAATATCGATAAAAATGGTTCAAAAAATATGATTGTCAATTAGCCTTACACCACCCAAATGGGCAGCGATTATGATAGCTGTTTTACGTTTTAGACTACGTTCGGATATACTTTCTAAGCTTTCAAAATCTGTAATTTCGTAGTATTCAAGTTCGAATTCTGGAAAATTTAGAAAGAATTCAGAAACTTTACTTTTCACACTTTCAGTTGATTCTCCAGCCAACAAAAGTTTCTCTCCGAGTTTTAAAGATTGGTATATTTTAGGTGCTAAATCTCGTGCCTCATTTGAAAGCCGTCTGTTTCTAGAAGACATTGCCAAACCATCATTTTCTCTAATGGTATCGCACACGATCATCTCTAAATCAAAGCTTAAATCTTTGATAAGTGTGTTAATAACAGCCACTTGTTGAATGTCTTTTTGACCAAAATATGTTTTATTTGGCTTTACAATGTGGAATAATTTGGCCACCACTATACCTACACCATTAAAATGTCCGGGCCTGAATTTGCCTTCCATTATTTCCTCCAAATGGCCAAAGTTGAGTTTTATTTGAGGAAGATTCGGGTACATTTCTTCAGCGGTAGGGGCAAAAACTACATTGCAGCCAGCCTCTTGTAGCATTTTACAATCTTGATCAAGTGTTCTGGGATATTTTTTTAGATCTTCTGGGTTGTTAAATTGGGTTGGATTAACAAAAATACTACAAACCGTAAGTTCATTTTCGACGACGGATTTTTTTATCAAAGCAATATGCCCCTCGTGTAGTGCACCCATAGTGGGTACAAATCCAATGGATAAATTTTGGAAACTTTTCAAATGATTTTGCGTCTCATTTATGGTGTCAAATACCTTCATTTGTGTTAAGGATGTTAAAATTGGTGGCAATTAAGCATTTAAAATGTAATTTTGTTTGTTTTTAATAAAATATGACTTTTAGATTTTTATTTTTTTTAATGGTTTTTTCTCAATTAGCTAAAGCTCAGTTGAGTACGAAACCTGACAGTGCATTGGTTTTAGACGATTATTGGGAGATTGAGCTCAGTCCAATCGTAGACCTCAACGAAATTGTCAACTATGTTCATAATGACCCATTTAATTTTTTATTTGCTAACAATATACCTGGAGGTAATCCATTGGCCAGAGAAATTTCGGTAAACTCATTTTATGGCACCAGGAAACATCCAATTCATCATGTTTTGAAATTTCACAGAGGCATAGATTTGCAAGGTGTTAGTGGGGAGCAAGTAATTGCAAGTGGAAACGGGAAAGTGATAGAAGCAGGCTTTAGAGAGGATATAGGAAATTTTATTAAAATCAAACACAAATATGGTTTTGAATCTATTTATGGTCACTTGAGTAAGATTTCGGTCAAAAAAGGTCAAGTGGTAATCAAAGGGCAAAACATTGGAAAAGTAGGCTCTACAGGAAAAGTTACTGGGCCACACCTGCACTATACATTAAAAAAGAACGAGACCTATCTGGACCCGTTCGATTTTCTATTTATGACTTTTGAAAAAGCTTTTTGAGTATTATTCTACTGTAACTGATTTCGCCAGATTTCTTGGCTGATCCACATTACGTCCTCTCATCACCGCAATGTAGTAAGAAAGTATTTGAAGAGGAATTACCGTGAGTAAAGGTTGTAATATCTCATCTGTATTGGGAACTTCAATGGCAAAGTCAACCATCTTTTTGACTTCAACGTCACCTTCTGACACAATGGCAATTACTCTACCTTTTCTAGCTTTTACTTCTTGAATATTGGATACAACTTTTTCATAAGAACTATCCTTGGTGGCTATAAATACTACTGGCATATCTTCATCTATCAAAGCAATCGGCCCGTGTTTCATTTCCGCTGCGGGATATCCCTCGGCATGTATGTAAGATATTTCTTTAAGTTTCAAAGCTCCCTCTAGTGCTACTGGGAAATTCAAGCCTCTTCCAAGGAAAATAAAATTAGAAGCAAAAGTGAAGAGTTTGGAGATGTCTTTTATCTCTTCCGCACTTTTCAAAATCTCTTCCACCTTCAATGGTATCGCCGACAATTCTATCAACAATCTTCTGTAAGTTTCGTCATTAATTGTTCCTTTGGCTTGAGCAGTGGCAATGGCTATCATTGTGAGCACTGTTACTTGAGCTGTAAATGCTTTTGTACTGGCCACGCCTATTTCGGGTCCAGCATGCGTATAAACACCAGCCTCTGTTATTCTTGAAATGGATGACCCAACTACATTACAAACGCCTAAAATAATAGCACCTTTAGATTTTGCTAATTCCAGAGCCGCTAAGGTATCTGCTGTTTCGCCAGACTGAGAAATTGCAATTACAAAGTCGCCTTCCTTGATGATGGGATTTCTGTATCTGAATTCTGAAGCATATTCAACTTCCACATTGATTCTAGCTAGCTCTTCAAAAAGATATTCTCCTACCAAACCCGCATGCCAAGAAGTGCCACAAGCCACAAATACGATACGTTTAGCTTTGGCTAATTTCGAAATGTGATTTCTCAAACCACCTAGTTGAATGATTGCCTCGTCAGCATTTACTCTTCCTCTTAGACAATCGGCGATGGATTTAGGCTGTTCGAAAATTTCTTTAAGCATGAAGTGGTCATAACCGCCTTTCTCTATGGCTTCTAGCTCTAGCTCAACGGTTTGGACATAAGGATCTTGCTCTTCATTTTGAAGGTTTTTGATAGTTAAGCCATCTTTATTGACAACCGCAATTTCCAAATCGTCAAGATAAACAACTTCTTTGGTGTACTCTATAATTGGCGTAGCATCAGAGGCAAAGAAATACTCATCTCTACCTATTCCGATTACTAAAGGACTGCCTTTTCTAGCCGCTACAAGTTCGTCAGGATTTTCAGCATCCAAAACAACAATGGCATAGGCTCCAACTACTTCTTTAAGGGCAATTCTAACAGCCTCTGGTAAATCGCATTTCTTGGTTTTTTGGATTTCTTCTATGAAATTCACCAAAACTTCCGTATCAGTTTGGCTATGGAATATGTATCCTTTATTGGTCAGTATCTGTTTTATGGAAGAATAATTTTCGATTATTCCATTATGGATGATGGCAAATCTGCCTGAGTTGGATTTGTGAGGGTGAGCATTTATGTCATTAGGTTCTCCATGTGTAGCCCACCTTGTATGTCCGATGCCCACATGGGCAGATATTAAATCTTTATTCAATATGCTTTCAAGGTCAACAACCTTTCCTTTTTTCTTGAAAACCCCTAAGCCATTATCATTGATGATGGCTATGCCAGAACTGTCATAACCTCTATATTCTAATCTTTTTAACCCTTTTAAAATTAATGAAGCTGCGTCTCTCGGTCCTATGTAAGCTACTATTCCACACATATATTATTCTTGAAATATTACAATTTTTTTTACGTCCTCATTGCAAAAATATTAATTATTTTTCAAGAAAAAGCTTAATGATTTTATAAATAAATTTAAAATTAACGAATTGCTTATTTAGTGGACAATTATATAGATTTTTTTGCAATTCACTGAAATGAGGTATATTGACGATTAGCAATTAAAAGTTTCCATGAGTTAGAAATGAAGAATTCTTCAAAAATACATTTTGTATATTCTGAAATTTGAAATATTGGAAAAATTATATTGGATTCTAACAAAAATTGTAAATAGGTATAATTTAGCCAAAAAAAAAAGAGCTACATGAACTCTTAATATTTTGTATAATATATTTTTAATTTTGGTTTGGTAAACACCGCTCGTCGAAGATTGTCATCGGCCAATAGACCGTTACCAGATGTGGTAACTACTGCAGGCATTATCATCAATCCATTGGAGTTAACTGTTTTATTGGTGATTTTTTGGAGATAATTCGTAATATCCAAGTTCACAGTGTTGGTAGAATCAACCAAAGAATATATAACACCTGACAAGTCGTTACCAATTGGAGTTAGATAGGTCAAAGCGTTTGAACTATTACGAGTTTGTTGATTTCTCGAACCCACTTCAGCTAGAACAAAATTAAATATCTTTGGATGCAATCGATTAACGGACTCGGCTTTTAAACTAAATTCAAGAATTGCTTTACTTACTCTGATATTTGATCCTAAGTTCTTTAAGTTGTTAAAATTGATTTTGGTGCTAATTCCACTTCCACCTTGGACGTATGATGTATTATTGGTAAGTTTTGCACTCAATTCGTTTTTGGCTTTCGAAAGTTGCGACAACGCACTAGTTGTTCTATCGAAGCTTATATATGAATGTCTCGGGCCATTCAGGTCAAAGGCATAATTATATTTAGTAGTATCTCCTTGATAGTGCCAATTGGCAATTAAAGTACTAGTGGCTGCACTCAAGGGGCCAGTTATGAAAGAATAAACGGCCTTGTTGGTGCCTTCTGGCACTATTGCAAATCCCTTTATGGCTGAAGAGAATTTAGAATTATCTGATCCTGTTGAAGGAGCCGCATTTAATATTTCTTGTGCTATACTTTTAGGCAAATCAATAAACACCGCAATGCTCGTATTAGAATCGCTGACGAATGATTTTGAATTAATTCCAAATCTTGCTAAAGATGCTCCCTCATAATCTATGCTTTCATCTCCATTATAGTTTTTAGAATAATTCATTGGGCTTTTTAGCCTATAAATGTTGTAAAAACTTCTTGTAATTGTATCGCCATAAATCAATCCTGAGTTTACAATCCTAAGTCTTAATGAATCAGCAATTGGATTGGCTTTTACACTAAATGTATCTAAGGCAGTTGTACCGGAGCTAGTGGCGTAAGTAACCAATGACGGCTGAAAATATGCAGATGCTTTTATTATGCCAAACACAGGATCGTTAACCATTCCAGCAAGAATATAATTGGACTTTCCGTTGACTGCAGAGTCAGCTAAAATCGTAGAAATATCTAAACTTAAGGTATCGCTGTAAGCAGATATGGCATCTGCGTTTCCATCAAAATCAAAACCAATTTCTGAGGGGTTTTCACAAGAGAAAAATAGGACAGTGATAAGCAATAAGCTTACTTTCTGTAAGTCAATAAGAATTTTTTTCATAAAATAATCAATCTGCCAGCTCCGTGTAAAGGTTAAAAAATGTTTCAGCGGAGTTTTCATCATCAATAAAAGAATCAATTTGTCTGTCTGCCGTTTCGTTCAACGCGTTTTTTATTGAATCATTCAAAGATGGGTTTGCCGTAACAACTACATCGGCATATTGACAACCAATTTTTATAAACCCGAGGAAATCTTGAGACCTTAGATTGGCCAAGTTTTCGTCGCTTATATCCATCATCTTTACTTTTGGGAACATATCGTCTGTGAATTTGTGTTCGAAGACGTTGTTATAAACTGTAAAAATGGTTTTGGTATTCTTAAAAATAGGGTCGTTTTTATAAGTAGTTTTTAAGTACAACGGAATCAATGCGGTCATCCAGTCTGTGCAATGTACTACGTCAGGAGCCCATCCAAGCTTCTTCACAGTTTCTAACGCACCCTTGCAGAAGAAAATTGCACGCTCGTCATTGTCATCGTAGAAATTTCCGGTTTTGTCAGTAAAAACAGTTTTTCTTTGGAAATAATCTTCGTTGTCTAAGAAATATACCTGAAGTTTAGCAGATGGAATAGATGCAACTTTGATAATCAAAGGTTTTTCTTCTTCACCGATGCTAATATTGATTCCTGATAGCCTAACGACCTCATGTAATCTGTGCTTCCTTTCGTTGATAAGTCCAAATCGCGGTATCAATATTCTTATCTCCATGCCTCTTTCCTGCATTTCCTGTGGGAGTTTCCTTAACAAAGAAGCAATTTCTGAAATTTCTAAAAAAGGGTCAATTTCGGAGGAGATGTATAAAATACGCAGTTTACTCATAAAAAACCAATAATGTATCTAAAATATAGTATTTGAAACAAATACGGCTGCAAAGATACTAAAAAATAATCTATTAATATGCAAGTGTTTGAAACAAATTAAACTAAAACATTTTGTCTTAGGCCTTATATTGATTGTTTTTTGGTTTAATTTGTACATATCACCACTCTTACAAAGAAGAAATTCTGCAGGTGTTTTCTTCTCTGACTATTCTTAGACCCAAATAAATCAAATGCTGGTTGGTGAAGTCAAATATGGAAAGGTTACTTTCAATGCAAAGGCTGAAGTACTCCTGAAGTGATTCTCCAAATACTTTTTCGCATATATCCTGAATATCCTGATATTTGTAGCCTCTTCTTTGGTCTCCGAATTTCTTCCAGAGTTTTCGCATCACATCATCTATTGACTTTTTCTCTTTATATTTTTGCCTTATTTTCAGATCCAGAATTAGAGCTACAATAGATCCTTTGCTGTAAACGCTCACTTTTTTGTTGGGAGTGCCTTTTTCGTATCCATCCACCCAAAGGTCAAAACTGCTTTCTAGTAGTGATTGCGATGCATTATCGGCTTCTTCAAAATGCCTTCTGAAAGTAGTTTCGAGTTCATGTAGATATTCGTCATAGCTTATAACTCCACTTTCAAATAGTATTTTGTCGCCATAATAAGTTGTAAAACCTTCGGCTACAAAACAAGTCTCAAAATAATTTTCTTGGTTATAATTGTACGGAAGAAGTTCTTTAGGGCGAATCTTGGCGATATTCCAAGCATGAAAGAGTTCATGAGATGCCAAGCCCAGCAGGTCGATATAATAGCTTTTTGGCAAAACTCCATTTTCACCCAAAACCATCATGGTAGAATTTCTGTGTTCTACACCATGATAATAGGTGTTTTCAGGCACAATTAGCATAAAATGATAATCTTCCTCGGGAAACTCACCGAAAATCTGAATTTGTGTCTCCGCTATTTTTGATATATCATCGATCAACTTTTGTTTGTCAAAGTGAAAAACTCCCTGAATCCAAATATGGAAGCAAACATCGCCAACTGAAAAGGTCTCATGAAAAATATCCTTTGAAAGAATGAATGGAGAATCAAAGAAGTGATGAAAATCTTTTGGAAATAGTCTTAAATTATTACCTTTTTCTATCAAGGGCTGTATTCCACAAGAAAACTGATCATCAATATGTTGCCTTTCTATAATCACCTCAAAAGGCTCATTGATTCGTTTGGGTAAGTACATGCACAAATTTACTGGATTAACAAAAACAATGTGCTTGTTTACAAAGCTTGAACCAGCATTGAGTTCTTTTGCATAATATTGGTAGCTAATTTCGATGTCTTTATTTTGAGTTTCGTGAACATTCCAAACGTTTTTTTTTGTTTTTTGCCAATTGAGTTTTTCGCCATTATGTGTGTTTGCATTGAAATTTAAGACGTTTTTTGCGAAATTTTGCAATTGATATCTTCCTGGTCTCCACATGGGCAAATGAAACTCCAAGCTTTTTTCAATTACTTTCGGAATCAAAATCCTGATTTTTACGAGGTTGTTTTCGGGAAGGAATGAAAAAAAGTATTGAATCATTAGTACTTGAGTTTTTTTATTACAAAATATTTGATACCTTTGCAGTCCAATTCAGAATCGAGGAACAAAATTAATAGAAAAAGGATATGAAACGTACATTCCAACCATCAAATAGAAAGCGTACCAACAAACACGGATTTCGTGAGCGTATGTCTACTCCAGGCGGAAGAAGAGTAATTACTGCTCGTCGTGCTAGAGGTAGAGCTAAACTATCGGTTTCGGATGAAAAATCTCACAAATAAGATTTGAGGTTTTACATTTTATTAAGATATTAGCCGCTTATTGCGGCTTTTTTCATATATACCTCAGTGAACAAAAAGCATAGTTTTGGTAAAAAGGAGCGAATAAAAAGTAAAAAGGTGATTTCGGCACTGTTTGACCGTACATCTCCTGTCAATCATTCTTTTTTGATTTATCCATACAAAGTCGTTTATGCCAAAGCAGAAGGTGAAACCCAAGTACAACTCCCTCAAGTGCTAATATCGGTTTCAAAGCGGAAATTTAAAAATGCTACTGACAGAAATACCATTAAAAGACGCACCAAAGAAGCCTATAGGCTAAATAAATTAGACTTTTCTGGGTCAATTTCACTCGCATTCATTTATGTTGCCAACGAAATTTTGGAATTTCTTGTTTTAGAAAAAGCTTTGAAGAATGTTTTAGCTCGGCTTGAAAAGGAAACTCGTTAGAAAACTTGCGGCCAAGGAAGGGAAAAAACTTACGTGAGAAACAAAAACGGCTTCATCAGGTTTTAAAGCCTTGTAACCTGCTAATTGCAATACCCAATAGCCTGTAATAATTATAGCGATTTGAATAAATGCGAGCATCCAGCCTTTCTTGGGCTCCAACAAGCCATATACCAAAGAAAAAAGGACTATGAATAAGAGTGAAATATAGATGCTTTTTGAAAAGTGGATGATGGTCACCGCACAGGCCGATAAACTGATGCAGAACAAAATGTTTTGGACAAATGATAATTTTGGTATTGTCATTGCTGATGTTTACTTTGGTGCAAATGTAAAGATTTTGGCTTTTTATTAAACTATAAACGATATCCTTATTTTTTGCGTTTTATAACATTACCGAATAAAACAACATGAAGAATTTTTTTCTGAAATCTAATAAAAAGCTTAGACTTTTCCTCTTGGGATTATTACTAATGGTCACCATTGGGTTTTCAGCTTACAAAGTTGATGACAGACTTTTTGAGATAGCCAAAAATTTGGATGTTTTTGCAACCATGTACAAAGAGCTGAATGCTCTGTATGTAGACGAAATAAATCCAACCAAGGCGATGAGAGTAGGTATTCAAGCCATGTTGAAAGAGCTCGACCCTTATACTGTGTTTTATCCTGAAGACGAAATAGAGGATTATTTTACGATGAATGTTGGGGCTTATAATGGTATAGGAGCTACTATTGAATACTTTGAAGGAAAACATGTAGTATCAATGTTGTATGAAGATTCACCTGCAGACAAAGCAGGAATAAAGATTGGGGATCAAGTACTCAAAATAAACAATGTTGACGTTACTGACAAAACTGATGCTGAATTTGGAAGATTGCTGAAAGGCCAAACAGGTACATCAGTAAAATTGTCTTTGGAGAGAGTAGGGCAGAGCAAGCCTTTACAAATAAGTGTGGGCAGAGAAGTAATAAAAACACCTAATGTGCCACATTATGGCATGATCAATGACGAAGTTGGGTATATCCAACTCACCGATTTTAGTAGAACGGCAGCCAAAGAAATTAAAACTGCCACGTTAGAACTCAAAGACAAAGGCATGAAAAACTTGGTGCTTGACCTCAGGGGAAATCCAGGTGGATTATTGAATATGGCAGTTGAGATTTGTAATTTTTACCTTCCAAAGAACCTTTTGGTGGTTGAGACCAAAGGAAAAGTAAAGGAGTGGAACTACAAGTATCAAACGAAAGAGCAACCATTAGATACTGATATGCCGATAGTGGTTTTGATCAATGGAAGAAGTGCTTCGGCCTCCGAGATCGTAGGGGGGACCTTGCAAGATTATGACAGAGCCGTACTCATTGGCCAACGTTCGTTTGGCAAAGGTTTGGTCCAAATAACCAAAGATTTGAGCTACAACACCAAAATGAAAGTTACTACTTCTAAATATTATATTCCTTCTGGCAGGTGTATTCAGGCGATAGATTACGGTCATAGACTAGCCGATGGTTCATTTGGTAAGTTGCCAGATTCTTTGCGAGTACCTTTTAAAACCAAAAACGGACGTTTGGTTTTAGACGGAGCAGGAATAGATCCGGATATTGCTACCAAGTCTGCAGATCAGTCAGATTATGTAAAGACTTTGGTCAAAAACAAGATGATTTTCTATTTTGCAAACAAGTATTATTTTGACAACCAAAATGAAAAACCCAAAGAAAACTTTAGTTTAGAGAATAAAACAATGGGTGAATTTGAGTCATGGCTTAAAAACCAAAAGTTTGTTTATGAGACTGCAGATCAAAAAGGTATAGATGCCCTGATTAAATCTTCAAAGGAAAGCGGAGATTATGCAAAAATGAAATCGAATTTGGATGACTTAAAGAAGGTGGCAGATTTGAATACTCAAGGTATGGTAAGAAAAAACTGGGAGCAGATAAAAGAAGCTTTGGAATTAGAAATTTTGAGCAGGTATTATTACCAAAAAGCCATGAAGTTTGTTGCGTTTGAAAAAGACAAAGATATTCAAGAGGCTCTAAAGCTTTTCGGAAATCCCCAAAAATACAAATCTTTATTAGCCGGTAAATGATACTTTCAATAGACGCTTCTACAACTGGATGTTCGGTGGCTTTGTTTGATGGATTTAATCTTGTCTCCTCTGCAGAGTCTAGAATTGAGAGGTCTTCGGCGGAAATGCTAACTACGCTCATTGATAATGTTTTAAAGACAGCTAAAGTTGATAAAAAGGAAATACATGCAGTTGCTGTAGCAAAAGGGCCAGGTTCATATACTGGACTTAGAATTGCCGTTTCTACAGCCAAGGGTTTGGCTTTTGCCTTAGATAAGCCTCTTTTGTCTTTTGGTACTTTAGATTTATTGGCTCATCAAGTTTTTGGGTTTGATGGGGATTTATTGTGTCCATTAATTGATGCAAGAAGAATGGAAGTCTATTGTGCGTTCTTTGATGCAAGTTCAAGACAAATAACTGTCGATGTAGAAGCTATAATTATTGGTTCTAATAGTTTTCAGGATATTTTAGATAACAAGAAGGTTCTGTTTTTTGGTGAAGGAAGTACTAAATGCGAAGAAGTAATAAAGCATCCAAATGCTCAATTCTTGAGAGAAATCATTTTGCCATCAGCTGTTTTTTCTGGGAAGATTTGTTACAACAAATACGTATCTGGCGATTTTGAAGATTTGACATTATTTGAACCAAATTATTTAAAGGAGTATATGTTTAAAACAAAAAAGCCCTGAATTTCAGGGCTTTTCTTTTGTTAGTCTTCCTCTATTTCTTCGGGAACAAGCGTCTCTGGCATATCCCTTCCTATTGTTTTAGTTTTCTCTTTAAATTGTTTTACTTTTCTAGTTAGCGTCTCCATTGCTAAATCTGTGGCGGCCTCAAAAGTATCTCCCGTCTCTTTTACAAATATAGAACTTCCTGGAACATTCAGTTTTATTTCTATAAGTTTTTTGTGGGTGTTTAGTTTTTCTCCCTTATCCAATCTGAGGAAGACCTCACTACTTATTATTTTGTCATAAAATGTTTCGAGTTTGTTAAGTTTTTTTTGGATAAACTCCTTAAGGCCACTGTCAGCACTGAAGTGCACTGCATTTACTTCGATTTTCATACTCACATTTCTATTTAGGTGAAACAAATAGTTTTGTTTTAGATTGAACTCTCAATCTTTGAAATGAAGATATGTATTTATTAAGTACCAACCAAGAAGTTTTAGCTAAAATTTCGAAGATATTTTTAAGTGGTTGTTTTCTGATATAGGTTTTTTTTCTCAAGAAAAAACACCTTCACAGATGTTGCTATTAATCAGAATTTTATGGTGTATTTTTCTCCGAAAGAAGTTTTTTTTTATTTGAAATTTACCAACTTACAAAGTCTTTAAAAGTTTTTTCAACGTTCTTTTCTGTAGGTTGATTCTTTGCTTCCCAAGTGGCATTTAGTTCCAATGCTACTAGACCTTTTAGGTTCATAGTTCCCATGAAATCATCCACTTTTTTGATAAAATCTGGACTTCTTCTTGAAGATTTAAGTGAAAAATCACGAGAGAAAATATCCCCTTTGGTTTGAAGCTCATTTTTCTTTTCTATTACATAATTTAGGCGGTCTATCAGGTCTTTCATTGATTTCCCGATAACTTCAGTAGCCTCCAAAGTGCCAATTGTCAAAACCGTAGTGCCGCCAAAAGTAGATATAAGTCGTTGTGTATCTGGGTTGTTTTTAGATAAAATAGAGGATAATCCTGTTGTGGCACCCAAAGACGCATTCAGGACAGATCTCTGTTTTTTGCCTTTTTTCGATCTATTATAAGCTTTTTTAAGTTCTTCCTCTTTTTCTTTAAGTTGTTCCAAAAGTTCCCAAGCTCTTGCCAAGGTTCCGTAATACAAGCCATAGTTTTTCTTATCCAGTTCTGCTTCGTTAATTGTATTTTTTATGGTGAAGAATATTCTCTTCACCTCTCGTTTTTTTGTTTTATCCAAAACAAAAAAATCTATATAAAATCCCAAAGTGTCTTTTGGATCTTGAACAAACTCATAGCCTGGGATCCAGACAAATTCATATTGATTGTTCGTATTTTTTATTAAGCTCGTTTTCGGAATTCCCGTTTGATTAGTTAAAAAATCAAAAACTTGGATATCATCATCGCCATTTGGGTCGGATAGATAAAATCTAAGATTCACATTTTCATTCTCTTTGATAAGTAAATTCTCGTTTTTTGGTATAACAGTTATCAGAGGAGGTAAGTCCATTTGGGTGGCCTCTATTTTTATTTTACCTTTTGTTTGTGTTTTTGATGGCTGATCTTGGATGTAAAAATCAACGTATAATGGCTTATCCTTGAGGGAATTAAATTGGTTATTGGAAGGCCTCCAAGTGATTTCTCCTTGGGTTGACATAGCCATACCTTCAGGAAGTGTTTCCAGAATTGGTACAAATGCTACTGGGTCATTGTCTTCATCATAAGCTTTTTCTGTATTTATTTTATAGGTATTTGGGCTATTGAATTGTACATAGAAAGTAACCAAATCACTTAAAACAGGTGGTCTATTGGTGTGGAGTACTTTTAAATCGAGGATAGTGGTCATTTGAAGACCCTCTTTATTAATAGCAACTACTACGATTTGAAATATTCGCTCAGACTCAATTCTTTCTACTAAGTGGTAAGCAGGATTCCATGAAAAATTACCCAAAGAATCTAGATTCATGCCCGCTATTTTCCCCTGTTGAATACTGAAATGATAGGTCTTTTCTACTGTATCAGGACTGATACTTAGTTTAAAATTCAGTTCGGAGCCTTCTCTGGTTACATTCCAGTTTTTTTGATTTGGCAATATAATTTTGGCTGGCTGAGCCACAGCGAATTTACTTATTAAAATAAGTATAAAGAAATATTTTGGCATTGTTGTTTACTTTTTTGGAATCACTACACAAGGAAAACCGAATAGGCACCTATCTTTAATAAAAGTAACTACCTCCGCTGGCACGTGTTCTTCCCATCCTTCTTCACCTCTTTGAATCAATTCTAGCATGTTATCTGTTTGGATGTTCAAATTAGATTTGTTGTAATGATAAATGTCCTCAATTTTGTTGTTAGCTATTAGAAACCTGTACAAGTCATTTAAGTGAGCTGGTGGATTGAACTTCATGCAGTTCATAATGATATTATTTCTCAAAGTAGGATAAACGAATAATTTTAGTTTTCTACTAAACAACGTTGCAAAAGACTCTAATATTTCACCAGGTAAGTCTTTATAATTTTCCTCATCGAAGATATACTCTAAATTAGGAAAACCAATAATTAAACCGATTTTGAGTTTGGTAATTTTAGATAAATAAGATACCAATTTATAGTATTCCACATAATTGGTTATCATAACGGTCTGTCCCAAAGAACACAAGATGTCTACTCTATCTAAGAAATCTTTCTCATCTATGCTATCGTCAAGGCCTTCTTGCAAAGCATGAAGGGTAAGTTCTGACACCACAATCATCTTACTTTCATCCACATCTGGTTCTTGTACAAATTGCTTAACGCCGTTTTCGAGCATGTCCAAATGCACATTAATTACAGGCCTAAAACGACCTCTAAGTACCAATATGTGCTTTTTGTATAAAACATCAGAAGGTTGCAAAATTTTGCCATCAGGGCCAAATAGGGCCAAGTCACAAAAACCATTTTTTACTAATCGCAAACTCATAAGTCTGCCATCAACTTTTTCAAAAGCTGGACCTTCAAACTTTATAGCATCTATCTGTATCCTTCCCTTGGTGAGGTTGTCTCTTAGTGATTCCAGTAAGATTTCTGGCTTCTGATGATAATAAAAGCAGCCATAAATCAGATTGACGCCTATTATTCCCAATGCTTGTTGCTGAAGTAAGGTGTCGTTGTCCAGCATTCTAATGTGCAAAACGACATCATGAAACTCGCCATTGGGCGTGAGCTGAAATCTACATCCCATCCAACCATGAGGTTGATTATTTTTGTGATAATTGAGCGTTACCACTGTATTTGCAAACGAAAAAAACTGCGTACTTTCTCCTCTTTGCTGGTCAAGTCTTTCTATTAAAAGGTTATACTCATGGTCCAGCATACTAATTACACGCTCTTCGCATACATATCGGCCATCGGCTACTGGTCCGTAAATAGCATCTGAGAATTTCATGTCGTAAGCTGACATGGATTTAGCCACCGTCCCCGAAGCACCTCCCGCTTTGAAAAAAGCAGCGGCTACATCTTGTCCTGCTCCAATCTCGGCAAACGTGCCATAAATTTTCGAATCAAGATTTATTTTTAAGGCTTTTTGATTGATTCCAAGACCTAAATCATGCACTAGGGACATTGTAATTTGATGATGTTTTGTATAAATATGCAATAACGCAAATATAATAAAATTTGTACTTTATGGAGTAGAATATCGGTTTATTGTGCTTTTTGTTGTATTTAAACTATATTTTTTAAATATTTTATATAAATATATTATATTGGGTCAAGTTTATTAATCCTACAAGAAAAACAATTTGTTTGAAAATATAAATTATAGTTTCAGTAAATATTGAAAATAATGAAAAAAAATCTACTTTCTTTTTTACTTTTATTGTTTTGTGCTTTTGGCTTTGCTCAAAAAGGTTTTGAAACTAAGAGAAAAACTCCGGCAGGTCAGTATGTAGATGGCGATTTTGAAATTATCTCATCTAAGAATAAGCAAATTGCAACGAGTCCTAAATTTGCTTTTTCACCTAAACAAATAGCCAAACGAATTTTGAAAGATGAAGAATCTGGGGCAATAGTTTATATCAATAATCCTGTTTATACAAAAGACCAACGAAATGCCAAAAAGAGCAGTACTGATATGAGCCGCAGTTTCTTAAATTCTGTTAAGAAAGACCTGAAAATAATTAGTCCTGAAGATGAGTTCAGTTTAGTTTCAGACGAAACCGACGAATTTGGCCTTAGACATTTAAAGTTGACCCAATCCTACAAAGGTGTCCCGATATATGGGGGCGAGGCTGTTGTACATACCAATAGAGGCGGTGTGGCGGAATTTATGATGGGTAAAATTTTTGCTAGCCCTACGCTAAATACTATTCCGAATATAAATGCAACTTCTGCTATTGAGTTGAGTTTAAAAGATCTAGCAAAAAGTACAATTGTTCAAAAAAGTGGTAAAATTACTCAGTTTTTAGAACTCGATAAAGATACAGCTGAGTTAATGATTTTGAACGAAAACAAAAAGAGTAACTTGGTTTACCACATCAATGTAAGGCCAAATATTTTGGAGAGATGGGTTTATTTTATAGATGCCCACTCGGGAGTGGTAATAAACAAATACAATCACACTTGTACTTTAGATGGAGTGGTGACCGCCACTGCCAAAGATCTGAATGGATTTACAAAGAGTTTCAGTGCTTTACAGGTTGGACAGAACTTCTTTATGATAGATGCCTCCAAAAATATGTACAATCCACAATCTTCTTTACCCAACCAACCAAAGGGAGTAATTTGGACAATCGATGCTCAAAATTCAACCATTGATCAGGAGGAAATGGATTTAAGGCAAGTAACATCTACAAACAAAAACAGTTGGAATCCCACAGCAGTGTCAGCCCATATCAATGCATCCATTTGTTACGATTATTATTTGTCAAAGTTTAATAGGAATTCATTGAATGGATCTAAAGGAAACATAATTTCTGTTATAAACATAACAGACGAAGATGGAAAGGGTATGGATAATGCCTATTGGAATGGCCAATTTATGGGTTATGGCAATGGAAAAGATGGTTTTAAACCTTTGGCTGGGGCATTGGATGTGGCTGGTCATGAAATGACCCATGGTGTAATTGAGAACACTGCTAAGCTAGAATATAGAAATCAATCTGGTGCATTAAACGAATCTTTCGCTGATATTTTTGGAGCATTAATTGACAGAGATGACTGGACTTTGGGCGAAGATGTTGTAAAATTAAATGTTTTCCCATCTGGGTCATTAAGGTCGTTGGAGAATCCGAATCAGGGAGGGAAAAACGACAATGGCTATCAGCCTAAAACAATGTCACAGTATCAGTTTTTAAAAGATACACCGAGTGAGGATAACGGTGGTGTTCATGTAAATAGCGGAATACCCAATCATGCTTTTTATAAATTTGCCACGGCTGCCGGCATGAATAAAGATAAGGCCGAAAAGGTATATTGGCGGGCCATGACCACTTACTTGACCAGAACTTCGAAGTTTGCAGATTTGAGAGTTGCCGTAATTCAGTCTGCTAAAGATATTTATGCGGAAGGACAAGAAACAGCAGCAGCAAGAGCTGCATTTGATTTTGTAGGTATAACAGATGGCTCTGGTACGACTAATTCTACAGGAACAGGAAATACAACCTCAGAGAATACTATTCCAATAAATCCGGGGACCGAGTCATTGATTGCTTTCGATCCAACAGATAACAGTCTTTACTCAGGTCCTTTAACGGGTAGTAGTTTTACCAAAATATCAAATGGATTGGGATGTTTGGGTAAACCTAGTGTAACAGATGATGGTAGTTTTGTTTATTTCGTAGGTAAAGATTTTAATATTTATAGAGTTGATTTAGCAAAAAACTCAGCTCCACAAAAGCTTTCAAGTGAGCCCGCTTGGCGAAATGTAGCTGTTTCAAAAGACGGGAAACAACTGGCAGCTTTGGCCAGTAAAAATGATGTTTTCATTTATATTTTTGATTTGGTAAACAACAAAAGCAGGAAATTTGAACTTTATAATCCTACTTATACACAAGGAGTTAGTACTGGAGAGGTGCTTTATGCAGACTCTTTTGAGTGGGACTATTCAGGAGAATTCATTATTTATGACGCCTTCAATGAAGCTAAAACCACTTTTAGCAGTTTTCAATATTGGGATGTGGGTTTAATTAGAGTTTGGGATCCAGTGAAAAAGGATTTTTCCGATGGAGTAATTGAGAAGATGTTTACAAATCTAGAAGAAGGAGATAACATAGGTAATACAGCGTTGGCCAAAACTAATACTGGAATCTATGCTTTTGATTATTATATATCTGATAGCGAAGAGTATTATGTGGTGGCCATTGACTTTGGAAAGTCAACCAACAATGCGCAGATTGTGGAAGAAAATAATGACATTGGTTATCCAAACTTTACCAAAGCCGACAATACCTTGCTTTTTAACGCCTTAGATGGAAAAACTGCTGTAATAAAGGGAGCAAAGCTAAAAGCTGACAAAATATCTCCAGATGGGCTGTCGAAAATATTATTTACGGATGCGAAATGGGGAATTACGTATGCAGCTGGTGTAAGGACATTGCCAACAAAAGAAGCTCAATTCATTACAATAAATTCTATTTCAGACAAATTGCCAAGAGCTTCATTTGAAATTGTAGCAGCTTCCACTTCAAAACTGCCGCTTATTTATTCTGTGGTTTCTGGCGATGCCACTATCATTGGTAAAACAATCACTTTGGGTTCAACGCCAGGTAAAGTTACCATAAGAGTCATTCAGTTAGGCGATGCGAAATTTACTGGTGCTACATCAGATGTTGTATTTTGCATAAGTCCAGCTACTCCGCGTTTGACAGAGAATACTACTGCTGTAGTAGCTTCTGGAGGGTCTTTATATCAGTTTTTTGTTAATAATAATCCTATTGGGGGGCAAACTACCAATACTACTCTGACCAAAGATTTTGGCGGGGTGTACACGGTGAAAAACGTTACTGCTGATGGTTGTTTTAGTGCGGCTTCCAATTCCATTTCTGCCACTGTTTTGTCAAACGAACCCGTAAAAGATCAATTGGTAAAAGTGGCTCCGAATCCTGTAGAAGACCATGTTAATTTGATACTACCTGAGGGAGAAAAGTTGATATGGATGGAGATTATGGATAATACAGGCAAGTTGTTGAAAAAAACAACAAAGTCTACGGAGAATATTAAAGCCTTTTCTTCAGGTCAATATTTGCTTAAAGTGAAGACCAACCGAGAAGTATATTCTTTAAAAATCCTTAAAAAATAAGAAAGGCTATAAACCTTTCTTATTTTAACATTTTTACAAACTTAAAGTGTCTTCTATTGAATCCGTTTCTCATATAGAAACTGTGGGCTTTTAGCCTTTTCATATGGCTAGAAAGCTCTATTTGTAACCAGCCTTTTTCTTGCCCTAATTTTGTTGCTAATTCAATGAATTCTTTGCCAATGCTTAACCCTCGGTGTTTTACACTGATGATTAATTCTTGAATTTCAGCCAGTTTATGACAATGATGAAGCGGCATAGATTCGAAAATACTCATGAAGCCCACTATTTCATTGTTTACTTCTGCCACAAAATAATGGACTTCATTATTAACTAGGTTTTTGAAGTATATTTCTTTAAAAATTTCCAGTTCAAACTTTTGCTCCTCGAGTTCTTCTACTAGTAATTTAACGAATTCTAAGTCCGAGTCTTTGGCTTTTCTGATCATTTACTCAACTTGTTTGCCCAGGCATCTAAGGTCTCTTCCAACACACTCAATGGTAAGCAGCCATTTTTTAGGACTTGGTCGTGGAAATCAGATAATATGAATTTTTCTCCCAGGGCAGCACTGTATTTTGTCCTCAACTCTCTGATTTTCAATGCTCCAATTTTATAAGACAGAGCCTGCCCTGGAATCGCCATGTAGCGTTCTATTTCAGCAATAGCTCCATCTTTTGAAATGGCTTCGTTTTGAAGCATATAATTTAAAGCTTCCTCACGGCTCCATCCTTTTATATGTATACCCACATCTACCACTAAACGTATTGCTCGGTGCATTTCATCGCCCAATGAGCCCAAGTATTGATAAGGGTCTGTGTAAAGGCCAAGTTCTTTTCCAAGAGATTCGGTATATAAAGCCCAACCTTCGCCGTATGCTCCGTACCAGCCAAAACGCATAAATTTGGGAATATTAAGATTTTCTTGTTGTAGCGAAATCTGATAATGGTGTCCAGGGATAGCTTCATGCAAGAACAAAGATTCCATGCCTGAAGTTAAATTGAATTTGGTGGCGTCAGGTATTGGTACATAAAAAACACCCGGCCTAGAGCCATCCGCCGAACCTTGCATGTATTCTGCACTTGCAGAAGCTTCTCTAAATGCCTCCGTTCTTCTGATTTCAAACCCAGTTTTCGGAGTATTTTTAAACATTTTTTTTAGATTGGGTTCTATTTTTGTTTGAATAGCTTTGAAAGCTCCCAAAACTTCATCTGCATTTTTATAGGGCATCAGCTTGGGGTCAGTTTTTACGCTTTCAAAAAATGCAGGTAAATCTCCTTTGAACCCTACTTGATCTTTAACCTTTATCATTTCTTTTTGTATTCGGCTGACTTCAGATAGTCCAATTTGAAATATTTCGTCAGGGGTTTTTAAGCTGGTGGTCCAATAGTATGTCTGATAATCGTAATATTTTTTACCTATTTTGTATGCTCCAACTCCACTTGAAGGTCTAGAGGCTTTGAGATAAGTGTTGCTTAAATAGCCTTCAAGTTTTTTAAAAGTAGGTCTTATTTTATTTTCAATAACGTCCGTATATTTTTGGGTATATAATGCTTTTTGTTCGGCTGTAAAGCTGGCAGGTAGTTTTTTTATTGGCCCAAAAAATAAATTTTCAGTCGTCTTTGGAGCTGCTAAATCATGCATTTGCGGAATCATTTTTACAACTAAAGATTTTGGCAATACAAAATCACTCGCTATTCCTTTATCGAAATTCGCAACAGCTGAATCCGCCCAGACCACAAATTGATCAATACGTTTAAGCCAATTGTCATAATCTTGGGTGGTTTTGAATGGTTGAGATGCTTCACCGCTGCCTAATTGAGCAAAAGTCAGAGGCAAACCAGTGAATTGATTAAATGGGATTAAATGCGTAGGGAAACTTAAACCTTCTATTTCGGTATTGACAGTGAATCTTAAAGTATTGAACTGAATAAGTTCATCTTCAGATAAATTTTTGATTTCGATTTTATCCAGTTCATTGATATATCGGGTATAAAAACCCAAAAGGCTTTTTCTAAAACTCTCTGAAATATCTATCGGCAATTTGTCATTGAAACGATTGTCGCCTTGAGAAGTAGCTTCCAGCGGGAAAAACTGAAGTCGTTCCTCATAATATTGTTCAAATAAGGTTTTTAGCTGAGAATTTTCTTTGGGCTCGTTTTTACATCCAACGATAAAGAGGCTAAATAAAGCAACAATAAAAAGTTTATTCATGATTTTGGGTTTGTTTTTTACCAGCAGAATTGATCTGCGAATGTATTAATTGGAGTTTACCTTTTTCGGGTATCAATAATGGCGAATATTTTCCAAGTATTTTCAGTTTTGGTTAGTGTAAACACATTAGTGCCTTGGTGAGAGAGTTTTTGATTTACGTAAAATTCGTAAGGCGTCCAATCAATTGCCAGAGCTTCATCAATCTGGATTTTATGGTCCAATAGCCTTTCTTCTAAAGCTACATTTGCAGGAATTGAACTTATTGATTTCAGAAACCCAGCCATACTTTCTGATTTTTGAGAAGCAGCTTGATTGGGTTTTATGTTGACAGAATTTAAGGAGCAATCTTTGTGTAAAACGCTTTTTAACAGTGTCGTATCTCTTTTATACATTCCTTCAAAGAAGGTTTCAATGGTTTTCTTTATTTGGGCTTCTTCGGTTTGTGCAAAAGTTGTTTTCGAAAAGCCTATAGTAAGGATAAATACAAAAAATATTTTTTTCATTGATTAATGTCTGTAAAATTCCCCAATTCTAAGGAATTTTTAGATCTATTCAAAATCTAGCAGCATGGCTTTTAAAAATAACCTGTATTTGAAAATATGAATCAATACATTATTCACGAAAACTTAGCATCCAATTAATGACGAATTTTTCTGTCAACATTCCAAAAATAAGCACCTCAAAAGTGTCTTTCTTTCCGAGTTTACACTGCTTTCAGTAGATAATTTGCCGAAAATCTCAGTAGCTTCTTCTCTTGTAGAAGTGTTTATATAAGAAATCGCCGCTCAAGTTTTTGAAGAAATAAAGACAAGATTTATACTTAGATTCATTGATTTTAAATAATTTTAGATTGTTTTATCAATACTAACTTTTTTGAATGCTCTGTCAAAGGTATTTTGACTGGCAAGGAGGTTAATTTTTTTTCAAATGTTTCAAAGGAACCTTATTATAAAAAATGATTAAACTACCAAACTTAAGTATAGCTTTACAAGAGCAAATAACTAATAACTCTGCGTTGGTAGAAATACCGGCTGATACCGAAATTTTGCGAGAAGGCCAATACGTAAAGGTCATCCCCTTGGTACTGGAGGGCTTGGTAAAGGTTTTTACGAAATACGAAGACAAAGAATTGTTGCTTTATTATATACAGCCAAACGGAAGTTGTGTAATGTCATTTACTGCAAGTCTCAAAAATGAACCCAGCAAAGTGTATGCTATCACCGATGAAAACTGTAAGTTGCTTTTGCTTCCGGTAGATAAAGTTGCACAATGGATCGGAGAATTTCCTGACTTGAACAATTTGTTTTTTCAGCAATACAATCTCAGATATTCTGATTTGTTGGAGACTATCAATCAACTTCTTTTTGATAAAATGGACAAACGATTATTAGATTATCTCAAAGAGAAAGTGGCACTTACTAAAAAGAATCCGCTTAAAATATCTCACAGACAAATAGCCAGTGAATTTGGTACAGCCAGGGAGGTAATAAGTAGAGTAATGAAAAAACTTGAGCAAGAGGCTAAAGTTAAACAACTTAACACTACCATAGAAATATTGTAAGTGGTGACCAAGGTCACTGTTTTGTGGATTTGTAAAGTTTACCTTTATATCATAATTCAATTAAAACAATTAAGATTATGAAAGCAAACATGGGTTCTATGGATCGTATTATCAGAATTGTATTGGCAGTTGTTTTGGCGGCTTTGTATTTTACAGGGGTTATCTCTGGCACATTAGGAATTGTGGTGGTAGTGGTAGCGGCGGTTTTTGCACTCACTAGCCTGATTTCTTTTTGTCCGCTTTACCCTATTTTGGGCATCAACACTTGCGATACTAAGAAATAAAATAAATGGGCTAGGATATAAGCCCA
>JAIPAJ010000201.1 GCA_021740125.1 Leadbetterella sp.
AAAAATTGGAAGTAATTTTCGCCCCAGCAGAGTCTCCCTTTAGGGGACTCTGCTGCACTGCCAATGTCAAATTACTTTCTATATTTGAAGAAAAATATCAGTAAACCACATGTCAGTAAAAACCAGACAAAGAGAAACAAATGCACTCTACTTCGTAACTTTCACCTGCTATCGGTGGTTACCCCTTTTCGAGATAACTAATCTCTATGACAATATTTATAAATGGTTTCATTATCTTAAAACCAAAGAGATTAAAATATGTGGCTATGTAATTATGCCCAATCATATTCATTTATTGATTTTTCTACCAGAGAACGCACCCGAATTAATGCTTGTAATAGGAAATGCCAAAAGGTTTATGGCATATGAAATTGGAAAAAGGCTAAAGAATAGACAGGATATTTTGGATATATTAGAAAGCGGGGTAAAACCTCCTGAAAGAAAAAAGGGCAAACTTCATCAAGTTTTCGAAGAATCTTACGATGCCAAAGAATGTTTTTCGAACGAATTTATTGAACAAAAACTGAGTTATATTCATAAAAATCCGATTTCAGGAAAGTGGAAATTAGCTGATACCTATATTGATTACCCTCATTCATCGGCTCGTTTTTATGAAACGGGAGAAAGTTTGAAAGGTGTAGAAATCACTCATTTTAAAACCAATTTATAAATTCAATGAAATAGGTTAGATTTGAGTGAAATTCCGAGTCCCTAAAGAGAGACTCTGAATAGACATATCGTTTATAAATCACTCATTTTAAGAAAATTACTAAAATGAATAAAATCGGATAAATTTGAGTAAAATTCAGAGTCCCCTAAAGGGAGACTCTGAATAGACAAAATAGACATATCGTTTATAAATCACTCATTTTAAGAAAATTACTAAAATGAATAAAATCGGATAAATTTGGGTAAAATTCAGAGTCCCCTAAAGGGAGACTCTGAATAGACAAATTCACTTAAAGCTGTTGACAATAAACATTTTGATACTTCTGAATTGGAGGCTATTGAGGGGATTTTGGGGTGAAAGTTTAGTTTTGTCTTTTTATGAACCTTAAAAAGAATGAATAAAATTGGATAAATTGAGAAAATTCTGGATCTCTTAAATGTAGAATCTAAATAGACTTAAACCAAACATTAGCATGAACATCCTTACCACCCTAACCAAAACCAAAAACGAAACGGAAAAATACTTCGACTTATCTCAGGATAATTTGGAAAAAACTTATGGAGAAGGCAAATGGACTGTCAAGCAAATATTGGTACATTTAGCTGATGCCGATAGTGTTTTGCTGGATAGAATAAAAAGGGTAATTTCTGAGCCAAAACAAGTCATTTGGGCTTTTGACCAAGACCTTTGGAGCGAAAATATGGATTATAAAAACTTCCCATTAGAAATTAGCAAAGCTGTATATCTAGCTAATAGACAAATGGTTATTCATTTGGCTGAAAAATATTATGAGACCTTGGGCCACAAAGAATTTATCCATATTGAAACAGGACTTAGAACGTTAAAAGATGAATTCGATAAAGTCGTCTGGCATAATCAAGGGCATTTGGAGCAAATAAAATTGGCCCTTGAAAGCAAGTAAATGTTAAATAAAATTGATTAAACTTTTCTGTCCTGGCAAAGTCCTACTTTAAGAGACTCTGGTGCACCACTAAGGTCAAATTTCTTGTTATATTTTCCATTAACAACAAACCACATATTTTTTAAAAAGTAAAGTTGGAGACATATAAGAAAAATAGCAATAATTTGAACCTCTATTGCAAAATATCAAATTTATATATGTTTTAAATCAGAATTTTAAAATGTAAAATATTGTATTTTTCATTTACAGAACAATAAATTCTCTATTAGCACTTTATGTTATAGGATTGTAAAATAACATATTAGCATTTTGTAAAATACGAACCCGTAAATCGAGTAAAATCAGGCTCCCAAAAGGGAGACATTGAATTGCCAACAAAACGATTTCAGAAGGAATGCCATTTTACCGAAGCTCATTACCAATTAACTTACAACAGATTTGTATGAGTCAAAAACAGAAGAAGCGAATTAAGTGATTGATTTAAAATAAACAACAAAACAATTTATAATGAAAATAACTCTAATCGTAATAGGAATAATTTCTTTAATTATTGTTATTATTCAAATCTACACCTCTATGGCGACCAATAAAACAGAATCGCAGGCATACAAAGTCATTCAAACAGAAAAGGAATTTGAAATTAGGTATTATCCAAAAGCGACTATGGCAATGATTACCTCGGATGTGAAATCGTACAAAGAACTGGGCAGTACTGGATTTAGGAAATTGGCCGGGTATATTTTTGGTGGAAATAAAGACCAAAAACAAATAGCCATGACTTCACCTGTTCATATGCATATAGGCGACAGCGTCTCGACTATGAGCTTTGTCATGCCTGCTGGGTACAACCAAGACAATTTGCCGATTCCAAACAATTCTGATGTTACGATCAGTACCTCACCAGATGAATATGTTGCCGCCATTCAGTTTGGTGGATTTTCAAGCAATGAAAATGTAAAACAGCAGACAGCAATGCTTGAAAATGCCTTGAAAGAAAAACACATTTCTTACTACGGAAACTTTCGCTATTTAGGATATAATCCTCCCTATCAATTATTTGGTAGGAGAAATGAAATAATCGTATCAATTAATTATAATGATATAATTCAAAATAAATAAAGAAAACGGAAATAGCTTTTTAGGAAGGTTACCAATATAATAGTTTGGTTATTAAATCCAAAACTTTCCTTCTACGATTTGAAAAATCATAGCAAGTGCATCAATTCTGTTTTAAATCCTGTAAATAAAACTCATCCACTTCTTTGTTTTCTTGCCAAGTATATTCAATTTCATAGGCTATTTTTCTGGCCAAATCTATCCCGTGTAAATCTCTGATAAAACCCAAAGTCATGTCCATACCTGCCGAAACTCCAGAAGAGGTGTAATATTTCCCGTCTACTGCCCATCTTGCCTTTTTTACCCAATTAACTTTGGAGCCCTGAGACAATACCCAATCAAAGGAGCGTTTGTTGGATGTCGCTGACAATCCATTAATTTGTCCAGTTTTAGCCAAAAGTGCAGAACCTGTACAAACTGTCAGAACATGGGTGGATAAAGATGCGATTTCTGAGATTGTCGAAATCATTTGAGGATGATCTACTTCTTTTCTGGTACCCATTCCACCCGGAATCAAGAATATATCAAATTGGTCTTTTTCAGAAAGTTTCTCTGTCAATATCTTCACATTTTGGGTGCTGGTGATTACCCCACCTTCTAAAGAATAAAATTCAATATGATACAAATCTTTCAAGCGGCCAAATATTTCTACTGGGCCAAAAACATCTAATGTTACGAAGTTATTAAAAAGTAGAATTCCAATGTTTTTCATTTTCTGGCTATAATTATTTGTTTGTAAGGTTTTTATAGTTAAATTATTCTCATTAAGTTCCTTTTGACTTATAACCGTTCGTGATATTTCTTTTTGAGAAAAAGCTGTAAATTGTATTAAAAAAACAAAAACAATTGAAAGTTTGAAAAGAATGTATTTCATGATATAAAAGAAACTTGAAATTTTAAAATAGGATCTTACAAACTTATAAAAAAATGTACTGAGTAATTTGTTCGAGAACCTTAAATTTAATAAGAACCAAAAAAGCAATGTAAGGAAAATACGATATAAATACTTTATTCTTCAATTCTTGACATTCTCCACACATATTTTCTAATTTTGATTAATTTTTTGATTTTGATCAACCATAATATAAAAAAGAGCCTAAAATAAATCTAAAAAAATGCTTGGAAACCTGAAAAATCTTAAACACTACTCAAATAAAAACGGATTACCTATAGAAGTATTGGCCGAGATGTACAAAATAGAATCGAAGTTTCATGCAGAAATATTGGCCGAAGCTCATTTCGATAAAAGACAAGATTTATATAGTAATGTCTACAACAAATCTGCAGAGCTTACAGAGCCTTATTCAAAAAACTATTTTGATGTTCTAGTAGCGGCAAAAAAGAAGGTACTGAAGGTTTTCAAAAAAGAAGTAATTGGTAAATCGGTACTGGATATTGGTAGCGGAAGCGGTGCATTTCTTTATTCCATTGCAAAATCTGGCTATCCTTATAAATCGCTTTTTGGTTTAGATGTAAAAGCCCCAACCCTTCCATCTGATGATCTGGCTAAGGAAATTACATGTTACCAAAGAAATGTTATAGACTTCGAAGTGCCACAGCAATTCGAAATAGCAATTTTGGATAATGTATATGAGCATATCGCCCCTGCCGACAAGGATTTGTTTTTAAAGTCAATCACCAAAAGCATTGAAGTCGGTGGTAAACTGATTTTACTCATTCCAAACAAACTATTTGGCCCATCAGATTGGACAGTACTTAAAGACAATACTTTCAGTGGTAAAATTGAGGCAAGTTGCCTGCATTTAGACGAAACAACCTTCTCTGAGGTGATTACGACACTCACAAAATATGGATTTGCGAATTTTAAGTCTCCCATTCCTTTTATAGTTCTTTATAAACTCAATCAACTGTTCCCAAATTTTAGACTACCGAGTGCATTCTACGCTTTTTTAGAAGATTCATGGCTTATAAGAGCTTTCAAAAACATAAAATTCAAAGGAAAAAGTGTTATGAGAATGGAGGTTTCAATTATTGCTGAAAGGATTAAGTAAATTTGGAATGCACACAGCTGGTTATCTATTTATAAGATTCAAAGGCCACGCTTCTTTGAGAATAGTTAATGATTTACTTATCAATTAAAAAAAATATATTGTGTCAAAAAAACACTCAACTCAAATATTTTAGAAGAATTCAGGTCCATTAAATATAAAAAAAACCGACCCAAAGAGTCGGCTTAATATTATTTTTTAGATTTCGGTGCGATAATCACGTTCAATCTCTTTCCTTCTAATTTTGGTGGTGCTTCTGGCTTTCCTAAGTCCTCAAGGGCTTTTACAAACTTCTCCAAAAGTTTAAATCCTTGTTCTTTAAAAACTATCTGACGACCAATAAACTGTACATAGGCCTTCACTTTTGAGTTTTCTTTCAAGAAGTTTTCGGCGTGCTTTAGCTTAAACTCGTAATCATGATCATCTGTCTGAGGACCAAACCTAATTTCTTTGATAACCGTCTTTACTTGCTTGGCTTTAAGTTCTTTTTGCTTTTTCTTTTGTTCGTATTTAAACTTAGAGTAATCTACGATTCGGCAAACCGGCGGCACTGAATTCGGAACAATTTCTACTAAATCCAAATTTTGCTCTCTCGCTATTTCAACGGCTTTGACGAACGGATAAACACCAACTTCTATATTTTCTCCTACTAATCTTACTTCTGCAACACCTCTAATTTTTTCGTTAATCCTGTGTTCGTCTTCTTTTCTAACCGGTGGACGATACGGTTTTTTCATGTTTTTTGCCATAAAAGAATTTAAATGTGAGATTTTAAGCTATTTACAACTTAAAATTTCATCAAATTTATTATTAACTTTTCAATTTTTACCAAAAGTTGGTATATTTTTATTTATTTCAGCTTTGGCAAATGCCACAAATTCATCGACAGAGAAACTGCCTAAATCACCCTCACCCTTTTTCCTTAGTGATATTTTGCCTTCGGCGGCTTCTTTTTCACCAATAATGAGCATTAAAGGCACTTTAGCCACTTCAGCATCACGAATTTTCCTACCAATTTTTTCTGAACGATGATCCACATATCCCCTGATGTCGTTTTCTTGTAAAATCAAAAACACATCGTTGGCATAGTCTTCGTATTTTTCCGAAATCGGCAATACGGCAATCTGCTCTGGAGACAACCAGAATGGGAAATTACCTGCCGTATTTTCTATCAAAATGGCGATGAATCTCTCCATTGATCCAAATGGTGCTCGGTGAATCATAACTGGTCTATGTTTCTGATTGTCTGCACCAGTATATTCCAATTCAAATCTGTTGGGTAATTGGTAATCTACCTGAATAGTACCCAACTGCCACTTGCGACCCAAGGCATCTTTAACCATGAAGTCTAGCTTTGGACCATAAAAAGCAGCTTCACCATATTCTACAACGGTTTTAAGCCCTTTTTCATCAGCTGCTTTTATGATAGCCGACTCGGCTTTGTCCCAATCTTCATCAGAGCCAATATATTTCGAACTTTTCTCTTTGCTTCTTAAGGAAACTTGAGCACTGTAATCGTCGAAACCGAGCGATTTGAATACATAAAGCACCAAGTCAATTACTTTCATAAACTCGGCCTCCACTTGGTCATTGGCACAGAAAATATGGGCGTCGTCTTGCGTAAATCCACGTACACGAGTTAGGCCGTGAAGTTCGCCGCTTTGCTCATAACGATAAACCGTACCAAACTCCGCCAAGCGAAGTGGCAAATCTCTGTAGCTACGAGGCTTTGATTTGTAAATTTCACAGTGATGTGGGCAGTTCATGGGTTTAAGCATAAACTCCTCCCCTTCTTCTGGTGTTTTAATGGGCTGGAACGAATCCTCCCCATACTTTTCCCAGTGGCCAGAAGTCACATACAAAGCCTTGCTGCCAATATGAGGAGTCACAACTGGCAAATATCCTGATCTTAATTGAGCTTTTTTTAGAAAATTCTCCAAACGCTCTCTCATCATGGCTCCTTTGGGCAACCAAAGTGGAAGGCCTTTTCCGACCTTCTCTGAAAACGTAAAAAACTCAAGTTCAGCACCTAACTTTCGGTGATCACGTCGCTTGGCTTCTTCTAAAAGCATCAAATATTCTTCGAGTTCTTTTGCTTTTGGAAATGTTACTCCGTAAATACGGGTAAGCATTTTATTATTTTGGTCGCCTTTGAAATAGGCCGCAGCTGCATTCATTATTTTAGCGGCCTTTATGAATCCTGTGTTAGGAATATGCGGTCCACGGCACAAATCTGTAAAATTACCTTGCTGATAAAGGGTGATGTTGCCATCCTCTAGTCCAGAAAGTAGATCAAGTTTATATTCGTCTCCTTTATCACCAAAATACTTCAAGGCATCAGCTTTGCTTATTGGTATTCTCTTAAACTCGTTTTTTTGACGGGCCAATTCCAACATTTTGTCTTCGATCATTTTGAAATCGTCT
>JAIPAJ010000017.1 GCA_021740125.1 Leadbetterella sp.
AATCCGTTTTGGTCTAATAAAATATATGATCTAGCCCAATACTTATAATCCAATGAAGGAGAATTTATAGAACTTGATTGGGGCTTAAGTACTCAATTGCTTTGCTTTACAAAAGAAGAGAAATTTAAAAGGGGTTTTTTAACTAAAAAGGGAGAACTAATGGCTTTTCAAAAGAATGCCGATGAAGTTTTTTTTAATGATTATGTAAGCAATAAAGACTTAGAGAGACTATATTTTATAAGTATTCAAAGTAAATTGGCAGACCCTAAAATGAATTCTATTTTTGAGGAAATGACCCATAAAAGCGGTTATAAAACTATCTTGATAAAGAATTTTTATGAGAATGACAATACTTTGATTTACAGCATATTTAGACTAAAGAAAATATGATTTTAGAAAACCTAGAGCAAAAGACATTATCGATTTTAATTCCAGTTTTTAATGAGGAAAGAACGGTGCATTTTATACTTGAAAAAGTAGTAAATGTGAATCTGATTGGAGGATACAAAAAAGAGATTGTACTCGTGAATGATGCTTCAAAAGATAACACAGAAGGTAAAATTCAAGAATTTATCAATAAATACCCCAATGAAACCATCAGTTATTACAAACATGAAGTGAACCAAGGCAAAGGGGCTGCCATTCATACGGGTATAAAAAATGCCAAAGGCAATTTGATAATTGTTCAAGATGCTGATCTCGAATATGACCCAAATGAATTCAATATTTTACTAAAACCAATCATTGACGGTTTTGCAGATGTGGTTTATGGCTCCAGATTTATCGGAGGGAAACCGCACCGTATCTTATTCTTTTTTCATTCTATTGGCAACAAGTTGCTAACTTTCCTGTGCAACGCTTCCACCAATCTTAACCTGACAGACATGGAGACTTGTTATAAACTATTTGATGCAAAAATCCTCAAAAGTCTATCTTTAAAAGAAAACAGATTTGGATTTGAACCAGAGGTGACTGCAAAAATATCTAGAATAAAAGGAATCAGAATATACGAAGTAGGTATTTCTTATTATGGCAGAACTTACGAAGAGGGCAAAAAAATCAACTGGAAGGATGGCTTTAGAGCCCTTTACTGCATTCTAAAGTATGGTTTCATTAAAAGATAATTGAATATTATATAACCTTTAGATACCGAATATTATTATTTGAGTTTTCTACAAACAAAAACTTCAAGGAGCTCTCCTCTCAACCCAAGATTTTCATCAATAATTGAATATATTTGAACATCCATTTTACTATATATTTTGACATATTCTAAGAAATTATAGCCCCAATCAAATGTGACTAAAGACTTGCCATCGCCAACTGGATTACCATGATATTCAGGAGATTCAAGGTGTACAACTTCACCTTTCAAGTCGAGTTTAGCCCTCTGAACCGTTTTGGTCCAATTCCTAAAGGGTGTTGTAAAAACATGATAACCACCAATCTTTAGTACTCTTGTAATTTCAGCCAAAGCCAAATCAGGATGAAAAACATGTTCCATTACCTCTTGGGAAATAAAAATATCAAACGTTTGTTTCCCAAAAGTAAGTTTCTCCAAATTTTCACATCTAGTGCCATGATATATATCGCCAGGCTGAACATTCAGAAAATATTGAGATGATGTGTAACGTGAACAATTCTTTGCAATGTAATAAGAAGATGATGACCCTGGTGAAGTCTCGTGTATTACTTTTGTTTTCCAATTTGGAATAAATTTATTTAAAGAAAGCATCAACATTCTTTGTCTTGGCAATGAGCCACACCTCAAACACTCATAATTATCTCGATCGTAATTACCATTGAGAATAAAAAAGGTATTTCTATCACAAACTGAACATCTACCGATATTGACTTTCCCTTTCAAAAAATGGGTTGCAAGAAGATAAATTTTACCTGAATAACCCCATCTATTTAATTTCATAGTTTGTTGGATTTATGTATTTATTGAATAAATTTCAAGAATTAATGGCTTTAAAAAGGTTCTTGACATAATCGAAAAAAACATTATTAAATGCCATAATTATCAAAAATAGTATTTAAAAACTCAGACATAACTTAATGGACAGAAATATATTTTAAAAGCTTACTTTTAAGCAAAAAAACCATTTAATTAGTATACAAAACACATCTTTATGCACATAAAATATAGGAATTAATAGTAAGTATTGTAATTTGTTGATAGTTATAAAATGGACTTACTACTTTTTATTCGTGGTTTAATTGTTTTTCAAAACTTTAAAACAAACTCATAATCGCCCTTAATAGCTCCACCTTTCAACCTACAATTTTATCCGCTTATACAATTGCAACTATTCCTCCATTGTTTTCATCTTTGATTTGATTTATATTTACCTAATATATTCATTTCTAATCTAAAAGCTATTTACCTTGAAAAGACGAGATTTCCTTCAATTATCGGGTCTTGGAATTGGTGCGGCCATGCTGCCAAATATTCCAGTTATGGGAAACAATGTTTCCTACGAAGCCCTACTCAATGGCTCCATGGACGTAGCCAAAAAAACACGCCTTGCCGACGCTGCATTGAATGCAGCCAAATCCAAAGGAGCCACTTATACAGACATCAGAATTGGTCGCTATTTAAACCAGTTTGTGGTTACAAGGGAAGACAAAGTTCAAAATATCGTTAATACCGAGTCTTATGGAGTTGGTGTACGTGTGATTGCGGATGGTTGCTGGGGTTTTGCAGCAGTAGTTGATGCCAAATCAGAAGCCGACACAGCCCGGGCTGCAGAGGAGGCAGTAGCCATTGCGAAAGCAAACGCCAAACTTATGAAAGAGCCCGTAGCATTGGCAGCCCAAAAGGGATTTGGAGAGGTGAGTTGGAAAACACCAATCATCAAAAACGCCTTTGAGGTGCCTATTCAAGAAAAAGTTGATTTACTTTTAGGAGTAAACGATGCCGCCATAAAAAATGGAGCAAACTATGTTAACTCTATTCTGTTCTTGGTTAATGAACAAAAATACTTTGCCTCATCTGATGGTACTTATGTAGACCAAGACATACACCGCACTTGGCCGATTTTCAATGTAACTTGTATTGATCCTAAATCAGGAAAATTTGAAACTAGAAATGCACTTAGTGCTCCTATGGGCATGGGTTACGAGTATTTACAAACCAATCCAAAGGACAAAATAACTGGCATAACTACCAGATATAACCGAGGCTATGATATGCTTGAAGACGCCATCGCAGCCGCACAACAAGCCAAAGCGAAGCTTTCTGCAAAATCAGTAGAAGCTGGTAAATACGATTTGGTTTTAGATCCATCGCATTTGTGGCTTACTATCCACGAATCAGTTGGGCACCCACTTGAGCTTGATAGAGTATTGGGCTATGAAGCTAATTTTGCAGGAACTTCTTTTGCAACTTTAGACAAATGGCAGTCTAAAAACTTCAACTATGGCAGTAAAGAAGTTACCCTTTTTGCTGATAAAACGCAAGTGGGATCATTAGGAGCTGTTGGTTGGGATGACGAGGGCGTTAAAACCAAAAAATGGGATTTGGTAAAAGACGGCACTTTGGTAAACTACCAAGCCATTCGTGATCAAGCTCATATTATAGGGGAAACAGAATCGCATGGATGTTGCTATGCGGACAGTTGGTCGTCGGTACAGTTCCAACGTATGGCCAATGTTTCCTTAGCCCCAGGCAAAGCACCTCTTTCGGTAGAAGAAATGATAAAAGACGTTAAAAAAGGTATTTATATTATTGGAGATGGTTCATTCTCAATCGACCAGCAGCGTTATAACTTCCAATTTGGTGGCCAGCTTTATTACGAAATCAAAGATGGAAAAATAGGAGAAATGCTGAAAGACGTTGCATATCAATCCAATACACAGGAATTCTGGAATTCATGCAGTAAAATTTGTGATGATAGAGATTATCGATTGGGTGGTTCATTTTTTGATGGAAAAGGCCAACCTTCGCAATCAAGTGCTGTATCACATGGTAGCTCAACTGCCAGATTTGATGGAGTAAATGTCATTAACACCGGCAGAAAAATTTAATTGGTTAATTGGTTAATTGGTTAATTGGTTAATTGGTTAATTGGTTAATTGAAAATTAAGAAATGAAGGTAAAGTTCAATCTGATTTAATAAAAAACCGAATCAGACCTAATTAGAATTTAAATCATTCAAATCCTGAGTTTAAAATCATCAAAAAAGAACAAAACAAATGAACATAATATTAACAGAAGAAGAAGCCAAAGCCTTGCTCAAAAAAATCTTGAGCTACTCCAAGGCTGATGAATGTATTGTAAACATCATTGGCGAGCAACGCGGCAACATCCGTTATGCACGAAACGAAGTTTCTACGGCAGGTGGACTTACCAATAAAAACATAGCAGTTACTTCAGCTTTTGGCAACAAAGTTGGAACAGCCACCATAGACGAATTTGACGATGCCTCACTAGAAAAAGTTGTAAAAAGAGCCGAAGAACTGGCAAAACTGGCACCAGAAAATCCAGAATATGAAGGCTTAGTAGACCCACAAACCTACATGAAAGCCAACGGTTATTTTGAATCGACAGCCACTATAAATCCTGATAAAAGAGCCACCAAAGTAGCTCAAAGTTTGGAATTGTGCAGAAATGAAAAACTTGTGGGGGCAGGTTTTTTAGAAGACCAACATGGCTACACAGCCATTATGAATTCAAAAGGTTTATTTGCATATTACGCATCTACCAACGTAAACTTCTCACTTACAGTAAGAACCGAAGACGGCAAAGGTTCTGGCTATGTGGCAAAAGGTTATAGTGATTTCAATAAATTAGACACGGCCGCTGCCACAAAAGTGGCACTCCAAAAAGCTAAAGCATCGGCAAGTGCTCAAGCCATAGAACCGGGAAAGTATACCGTAATTCTTGAACCAACAGCTGCGGCAGTTTTATTAGAAAACATTTTCTTCGGCATGGATGCTCGAAGTGCTGATGAAGGCCGTTCGTTTTTTAGTAAGCCAGGCGGGAAAACTAAACTTGGTGATAAAATAGTAGACGAAGCCGTTACTTTCTTCTCTGATCCCAACCATCCCGAATTGCCTGCTTCGCCATGGTCGGGTGATGGGCAAGCCCAACAAAAACTCAAATGGATAGATAAAGGAGTAGTAAAAAATCTGGCCTATTCTATTTTTTGGGCAAAAGAAAAAGGTGTAAAACCAGTGCCTTTCCCGAATAACATGATCATGGAAGGTGGAAAGGCAAGTTTGGAAGAAATGATAAAAAGCACAAAAAGAGGCATATTGGTAACCAAATTGTGGTACATCAGACCTGTAGACCCACAAACATTGCTCTTGACAGGGCTTACGCGTGACGGAACTTTTTATATTGAAGACGGAAAAATAAAACATCCAATCAAAAACTTGAGGTTTAACGAAAGTCCGATTATAATGCTCAACAACCTTGAAACGCTTGGTGTATCTGAAAGAGTGGTAAGCACGGAATCTAACCAAAACTATATGATTCCTCCGATGAAAATCAGAGAATTTACTTTCTCGAGCTTAAGCGATGCGGTTTAGGAAACGCAAAAAATAGGTTTCATTAAAGGCAAGACTCCTTGAAGTCTTGCCTTTTTTGTTCCCCAAAAACTATTCTAATGGCATAATTAAAATTAATTTGATCATTTATTTCAAAAAAGAACTAAACAACTAACCAACAATATCAATATTTTTGTAAACAAAATAAAAGCATAAGATGTACAAAATCCTAGTGTTATTCGTCCTGTACTTTCAAATGGCCACCGCACAATCACCGATACATGACCTTAACAAAAAACTTGGGAAAGGAATAAACATGGGTAATATGTTTGAGGCACCGTCAGAAACCGAATGGGGAAATCCATTTAAGGATGATTATTTTACTCGAATAAAAAGCCAGGGATTTAATCACGTAAGAATACCTATCAGATGGGATGTAGCCGCAAGATGCCAACAAACTGAACCATTCACCATTAATGCTAACTTTTTAGAAAGAATTAAAACTGTTGTGGATTTGGCAAAAAAAGAAAATCTTTTGGTAATCATAAACATGCATCACCATGAGGCCTTATTTGCAAATCCAGATGCCCAAAAAGCTAAGTTTTTAAGTCAATGGACTCAAATAGCCACCTATTTTAAGGATTATGATTCAAACCTACTGTTTGAAGTCATGAATGAACCAAACACTAACCTCACACCAGATAAATGGAACACTTTTTTTGCAGAAGCACTTTCTGCCATTCGTAAAACCAACAAAACTAGGGCCGTTTTAATGGGAACGTCAAATTGGGGAGGACTTGGGGGTGTTTCATCGCTCAAAATACCTGCCGACGACAACATCATACTTACTATACACTATTACGACCCTTTCAATTTTACGCACCAAGGGGCCGACTGGGTAGAAGGATCTAACCCATGGCTCGGTACAAAATGGGAAAACACTAACTTAGAAAGGGACGAAATAATTGGACAATTTAAATACTTAAAGGAATTCGGCAATCAAAATAACCTTCCGATTCATATTGGAGAGTTTGGAGCGTTTTCAAAAGCCGACTTAGAAAGTAGGGTACTTTGGAGTAATTACCTAGCCCGATGGTTTGAACAACAAGGTTTTAGCTGGGCTTATTGGGAATTTAGTGCAGGTTTCGGAATTTACAATCCCTCAACTGGCCAATATCTACAACCTCTATTGGAGGCTTTGGTCCGAAATCCAATTTCAGCAGCAAAAGAAATCAAGACCAACACTATTTACGAAAGTAACTTCAGCACAAATACCAACAATTGGAACTTATATCTTCAACCTTCAGCTACTGCAAACCTCGTAATTAAGGAAAACTCTGCAAACATTGAAATAAAGAAATCTTCCACTGACGGATGGCATGTACAATTTGTAAAAAATGACATCCCGCTAAAAAAAGGAAAAAGATACTTAGTGCGATTTGAGGCAAAATCCGATACCGACTTAGGCATAACCAACTATATTGGTCAAGCTTCTGGTGCTTACAGTGCGTATTCAGGCTACAAAGGTTTCACTTTGACCAGTAACGAGACCAAATTTACCTATAGTTTTGTAATGACCTCGCCTGACGATCCCAAAGCAAGAATTGTTTTTGATCTTGGTCTTAAAACTGGAAACGTGTCCTTGAAAAATATCAAAGTTGAAGAAGTTCAAGACACATCAAGTGTTTTATTATCAATTTCTAGCGAAAATAAAGTCCAAGTTTTTCCAAATCCAGTTTCTGACGAACTACACTTAAGCGAAATTCAAGACTTTTACCTACTCCATATTTACGACCAGCTTGGTCGAAAAATTCTCCAAAAAGACATTTCAAACTTAAATTCTACAAAACTTAACCTAATAGAACTTCCACAAGGCGTATATTATTTGTACCTTTTGGGTTCAAAAGAACCAAAGAGCTATAAACTTTTTAAAAACTAAATAAATGCACCGCCATTTTATAAAATCACTCTACATCATTTTGCTGATTGGATTTATTTCTTGCAGCAAAAAAAACGTAGATATCAACCCAACCAACATTCCCAAAGATTCTACTTCAACAGTAATTCCTGCCCCATCAAAGTTTTTAAAGGAAAACAACTGGATTTATTCGCAAATGAAAAAGTATTATCTATGGGAAGAAGCCATGCCAGAAGAAACCAAAACTGATAAATACTTAGAACCAATCAAATATTACAAATCGCTCATAAATGATAACCAAGATTGGTTTTCATATATGAAAAGTGACAAAAACGACGTTTTAAACTTTTGGTTGGGCACACCAGTAGGATACGGATTTAGATACAAAACTTTTAAACCAGACCCATTAAAAGACCAAATATTTCTGGCAGTTTCACTGGTATCACAAAACAGCCCAGCAGAAAAAGTGGGGCTATATAGGGCAGATATTATCCAGAAAATAAATGGAAATACAATTACTGAAAATAACATTTTGACGCTTTTAGCCCAGCCGAATATCGAGATATCCTGGCTAAATACTTCAAACGAAATCAAAAATGCCAATATCACAAAAACTGGCTATAAAGTAAAACCCATTTATGACTTTAGGGTAATCGAAACTGGAAAACAAAAAATTGGTTATTTGGCTTTTACACAATTTCTCCATGAGATCGATCCAGAACTCAGAGCCGTTTTTGGCTATTTCAAAAACCAGAAAATAGATGACTTCATACTCGATTTAAGATTCAATCCAGGAGGATTTACTCCAAATGCAGAAGTTGTAGGTTCTTTGATTGTAAAGAATCTAAATCCAAATGAGAAAATGTTTGGAGGCCACATGAATAAAAACCAAACACTCGAGGCTCAAAGCAAACCTGATGGAAATAAAGACGGAAGAAACTGGACAAATGAAACATCTAATTTAAATACGCTCAACAGAGTTTTCGTAATAACCTCAAAATCAACGGCTTCTTCATCTGAATTGGTAATAAACTGCCTAAAACCGCATATGGAGGTGATATTAATAGGAGACAATACCATGGGTAAAAGCGTAATTTCGACCATCATAACAGATGAAACTGGCCAACTACCTTTGGTTCTTATGCCTGCCTATTCAACCTTAGAAAACTCAAAAGGGGAAGCCATTTATGCAAGAAAAGAAGGATTTATCCCGAATTATGTGGTTCAAGATGATGTTTTGCCATATTATCCCATAGGAAATCTCAATGAAACGCTTTTGAAAAAAACACTTCAAATAATTAACAATTCCATAACCACCGATGTAATAGATGCAAACCATTACAAAGTAAACTTCATCGACAGGCTTCACCATTATGATAGTTTAACGCCGTTTGTATCCAACTAAAATTTATTTAAGCTGAAAGCATAAATTTTCTTTTTATTAAAAAAGCAACAAAAAATATAATTTGTCGTCATTTAATCTCCATTCGTCAAGTTTTTGAAGGTTAAATAAGCCTTTTTTATTAAGTTTAGTGGTTTTTTAATTCATCTGAAAAAGCAAACTTGAAACCTTTCGTATTTACACGTATTCAATATAACTCTGGCGACTGGGATACTGACCAACGTATGCCTAGTAATATCTTGAATTCGCTTGTCGAATATACCACCATTCCGATAGACGAAAAAGAACGAACCATTTTTCTGACTGATAAAAACCTATTCCGAAGTCCAATCTGTTATCTAAGTGGCCACAAATTAGTAGAATTTTCGAGTATGGAAAGAGATAACCTGCATCGGTACATTCAAAATGGAGGATTTCTTTTTGTGGATGATTGCAACCATGATATCGATGGACTTTTTGCAAAATCGTTTGAGCAGGAAATCGGGAGAGTTTTTGGACAAAAAGCCTTGCAGAAAATCCCAAATACGCATCCAATCTACCATTCTTTCTTTGAATTTGAAGGCCCTCCTACCACAAGTTTTGAGCTTAATGGCTGGGGTGACGACCTCGTTCATGATTATCTAAAAGCTGTAACAGTAAACGGAAGATTAGGAATTTTATACTCAAACAAAGACTACGGCTGCGAGTGGGACTATGATTTTCGCAACAAACGCTGGCTGGCCGAAGACAACACCAAGTTTGGTGTGAATATTATCAACTATGCATTAACACATTAGAATAAATTGGAAACCAAAGAACAATACAAATCGCTGGTAGAGAAATTACCACTCTTAAAAAAAGAAATTGCCAAGGTAATAGTTGGGCAAAACGAAGTTATTGAGGAAATCTTAATCGCTTTTTTGGCAGGGGGGCATTGCCTACTCGAAGGTGTTCCTGGATTAGCAAAAACATTGATGGTAAAGACGATATCTGAGGCTTTAGAGATGGAATTCAAAAGAATCCAATTCACGCCCGATCTTATGCCAGGAGATATTATTGGAACCGAGATATTGGAAGAAGACCACGAAACTGGAAAGAAATTCTTCAAATTCAACAAGGGACCCTTATTTGCCAACATAGTTTTAGCAGACGAAATAAACCGTACGCCACCTAAAACCCAAGCTGCCCTATTGGAAGCTATGCAAGAATATAAAGTGACATACGGTGGTGTAAATTATGATTTAGACAAGCCATTTTTGATTATCGCTACCCAAAATCCGATTGAGCAATCTGGAACCTACCCCTTGCCCGAAGCTCAATTAGACAGATTTTTGTTGTTTATAAAACTCTATTATCCTTCTGAAACAGAAGAATTGGAAGTGTTAAAGTCAACGACTGCTGAGAAAAAAAATACGATTAACAGTGTATTTAACGCATTGGATATCATAGCCTTACAAAATCTCACTCGCCAAGTTCATATAGACGACAGCTTGATAGTGGAAGTAAATAACCTAGTAAGAAATTCGAGACCACAGAATTCTACTTCGGAGTTTGTAAAAAAATGGTGTGAATGGGGAGCAGGACCTCGAGCTGGCCAGGCATTGATACTTTGTGCCAAAGCCAGGGCAGTGATAAAAGGTAGATTTTCGGTAATTCCCGAAGACATTCATACGCTGGCATATCCAGTTTTAAGACATAGAATTTCGTTAAACTTTCGTGCTGAAGCCGAAGGAATAAGCACCGATGATGTGGTTAAAAGTTTGTTGAAAAAATAAAAATGAACAGAAGAAAATTACTTAAATCAGTGGCCCTTTCTTTAGGATCGGGACTAGTTTTACCCAACTGGGCAAATGCTTGGAATTCTAACACTTGGCAAAAAACAGAAAAATTCACTGTTTTTGAATCAGATATGATAAGTGAAATTGCTGCTACATTTATACCCGAAGGAGAAATACTTGGAGCCAAAGGTGTTGAAGTTGACAAATTTCTTACTCGCTTATTTGCGGATTGTTATATAGAAACCGACATTCAAAAAATCAAAAATGGAATCCAGAATTTAGACAAAAGCGGATTTGAAAAATTTAAAGCTTCGTTTTTAAAGTGCTCTAATACTCAGAAAGAATCCTTACTTATGGAGTTTTCATCCCATACAGATGAAGAAAAAAAATGGTTTTTTAATACCATGAAAAGCGAAACTGTTAGAGGATATACTACTTCTGAGTATGTGATGACTAAATATTATAATTATGTAATCGCTCCAGGAGACTATAAAGGTTGTGTAGATATAAAACAATAGAAGATGAGTAAAAAACATACTTATGATGCGATAGTTATTGGCTCAGGAGCAAGTGGTGGCTGGGCAGCCAAAGAACTATGCGAAAGAGGATTGAAAACTTTAGTTCTGGAGCGAGGAAGAGCCGTAAAACATATTTCAGATTACCCAACAGCCTCAAAAGCACCTTGGGAATTCGAGCATAGAGGCACTGTGGCACTAGATAAAAAAGTTGGTTTTCAAAACTCAGCATTTTTAAGAGAAGAAACAGCTCATTGGGCACTACCAGACGATGAACAACCAGTGGTATATGAAAAACCATTTAGGTGGGTAAGAGGATATCATGAAGGTGGAAAATCATTACTTTGGGCTCGACAAACACAACGGTGGTCAGATTTGGACTTCGATGGTCCTTTAAGAGATGGTTTCGCTGTCGATTGGCCAATAAGGTATAAGGATATTGAAAAATGGTATAGTCATGTAGAAAAATTTATAGGGGTAGCTGGCAATCGTGATGGTCTACTTGAACTCCCAGATGGAGAATTTCAAACTGCTTTTGAATTCAACTGTTTAGAGCAGCATTTTAAAGAAACACTTGATAAAGTTTATGGCGACCGAAAACTTATATCAGGCAGATGTGCCCACTTAACCGCCCCCAAAGATATTCATTATCAACAAGGTAGAGGAAAATGTCAAGGTCAAAAAATGTGTAATCGTGGATGCAATTTTGGTGGTTATTTTAGTAGCAACGCTTCCACTTTACCTTGGGCAGCCCATACAGGCAATATGACCCTAAGACCTCATTCGGTGGTACATTCTATCATATTTGATGAAAAGAAAAACAGAGCTACTGGTGTAAGAATTATAGACTCGAATTCGAATGAAATGGTAGAGTATTTTGCAAAAATAATATTTGTAAATGCATCTGCTATAAACACAAATGCCATACTATTAAATTCAAAATCGAATCGATTTCAAGAAGGACTTGGCAATGATTCTGGAGTTTTAGGTAAATATATTTCTTGGCACAACTACAGAGGCAAGGCTAATGCAAACTACGATGGTTTCAAAGAAAAACGAACAGAAGGAGGAAATCCAAGCAATGCATATTTACCAAGATTTAGGAATTTGCACAAACAAGAAACAGACTTTTTAAGAGGTTATGCTATCGGAATTGGAGGCGGCAGAGGGGAGTTTTCGCCCAAGGATGGAATCGGAATTGAATTAAAAAATAATTTACTTTCAAGGCAATGGGGTAGCTGGGGAATAGCTGCATGGATGATGGGAGAGAGCATACCTACCGAAAAAAATCATGTACGATTACACGAAAACCTAAAAGATAAATATGGGATTCCGCAAATAGTATTTTCTTGTGATTGGACCGAAAATGATGATCGAATGGTAGAAGACTTCATTACACAAACTCAGGAAATGTTTGAAAAAGCAGGTTTTAGAAATATATCAGTAAGTGATTCACACGCTGCCCCTGGGTCTGATATTCATGAAATGGGCGGTGTAAGAATGGGTCACGACCCAAAAACATCTATGCTCAATAAATGGAATCAATTACACGCTTGTAAGAATGTTTTCATAACTGATGGTGCAAGCATGACATCAACTGGCACACAAAACCCAACATTAACATATATGGCATTCGCAGCAAGATCTGCCAATTATGCAGTTGACGAACTTAACAGAAAGAACTTATAAAATGTCACTCGCCCAAGACCTAAAAAAAGTAAATAACCTGCAATTAGCTGCCAAATTGGTGAGCGATCAGGTAGTGCTTGGGCTTCATAATAGCAAAAGGTCAGGCACTGGGGCAGAGTTTGAACAATACCGCCATTACAGACCGGGTGACGACCCAAAAAGTATAGACTGGAAGCTTTTTGCCCGTACTGAAAAACACCAGGTAAGAGAATCTGCCACTGAAAGTACACTCACTATCAACTTCATTATTGACCTATCTGGCTCAATGAATTATGAAGAAAAGGGCGTCTCTCGGCTATATTTTGCCAAAATATTACTCGCATCTTTCGCCTATCTGGGTTTTAAGCAAAGTGACGACATGAATCTTTTTGGTTTAAAAAATGGCAAATTGGAATTGTTGGCTAGCCAAGGCAAACAAAGTTTTCAAAAAATACTTTATGGCCTAGAAAATGCTAAAGCAGAAGGAAACTGGAATTTTGAGAAAATAAATTTTCCTGAATTTCAATCAAAAAATAAAGAATTGTTGATATTCGCCTCTGACTTCTTTCAGACAAACAGTGAGTTTTATAAGCTCGTGAATCTATGGTCGAGGCCTGGAAAACAACTTTTACTCTTTCAAATTCTAGGTGAAAAAGAAGTTAGCTTTGAATGGGATGAAGTTATCAAATTTAAAGACTTAGAAACTGGAAAAAGTATAGAATTAAGTCCTGAGGAAACAAAAAACGCATATTTGAAATCCTTTCATGGTTACTTAGATGATTTTGAAAATGAGCTAAAAATTGAAAATGTCCATTTTTACAGGTGTCAACTCAATGACCCAATAGCTGAAGTACTGAAAAACTCTCTCAAAAAATTAAAATGGAGCTAATAAACCCAAATGTTCTTTGGGGATTAGCTGCTATAGCTGCCCCAATTTTGATTCACTTTTGGAATCAAAAACAAGCCAAAAATGTGGATTGGGCAGCAATGAAATGGTTGGTAGAAAGCCAAAAACTAAAAGCCAAAGGATTGAGGTTTGATGATTGGTTACTATTAATTCTAAGGATTTTGGCCATTGCATTATTAGTTTTTATAATTGCTAAACCTCTCTTAGATAAATTAGGAGAAAATAACAAGACTCCACTTGGTAAAATTCATGTTGTGGCAAAAGACAAAGCAACTACAGAGAATTTTAAATTCGAAATAAATGAAGCTTTAACCAAAAAAGAACCTGTATTTTGGATTGACAATCTCAACAATAACCTTGAGAAATTAGAAGCCAATTTTGTAGAAAAAGAAACCTATATTTCTGATATTCAAAACATTGCAAATAATAAGAAAATAGATTTTTCAAAAAAAAGGCTTCACCTTTATTTGCCAAATGATATAAATTTAGGAGAAAACCCAAATCTATTTTTACCAAGAAACTTTGAGGTTTTCTTTTCAAATAAAATACCTAAAGAGGAAGGTAAGGCTCTGTCAACCAATGAATATATTTATGTAGATGGTGATAAAAAACTAACGAATAATAGCAACAAACCATCAAAAGAAATTATTGAGAAAAAAGAAATAAAAGTTGCCATAAATATCACGAATCAAACAGAAAACAATAATGCGAAAGCAGCTTTTGATGCAATAAAAGAAGTCTATGGATTTCCATTTGTTTACACAAATCAAAGTCCAGAAATAGTAATCGGTGATCAAATTGAAAAATACAAAAATGCTGAATTGATAATTTTAACAAAAGGAAGCCAAAATACTGCCAAAAACGTGGTGTTTTTCAATGAAAATCTAAACGCTGGAAGTGTGTTCAGAGCAGAACTACCAGAAGAAATACTTGAAATTCTTTTGAATCATTATCAATTAAATTCGCAGAAATCACCATTGAGCAAGCAACAGTTGAGGCAGGTTTTTAAAGAGAATACAAGCAATAAAACGAATGATAAAATACTTATTGACAAATACTTATGTTTGTTACTTTTAGGAATTGTAATAACAGAGCGTTGGATTTCACTAAAAAAAAATAAATGAATAGAATAAGTAATACAGTCTCCAAAATAGCCATAAGAATGTTCTTGATAGACATGCTGAAGTGTATTTTTGTAGGCCTTGCTTTTTATTTCGTTTTAAATTACATTATTCAAAATAAGTGGCTATCCATTTTAGGGGGAACCATTGGATTTGTTGCATTGGGTTTTTATCTAAACATTTGGAAAAATAAAAAAGAAGCTGCCAAAAAATTTGTTCATCAACACAATTCAAAGCTAGAGCATAGCCTTTCGTTATTAGAGAAAAAGGAGCTAAATGTAGCGGAAATCATGCAAGTGGATAGAATCATGGACACAAAAATACAACTCCCATTGAAGCTAGATAAGGCATTCTGGATTTTGTTATCAGTAGCCATTTTGAGTTCCGGAATTTCATTTATCCCAAAAAAACTGAAAATCCTTAATTTGCCAATCGCAAACTTGCTTGAGACAACCGCGAGTAGTTCGGAAGTAAAACAGCCAAAATTCAACTCTTCATTTCTAAAAATTACACCTCCAAAATATACTGGATTGAGCCAAAAAGCTTCTGCCAACCTTAATGCGGAAGTAATTGTAGGTTCCAACCTCGAATGGATTGTTAAATTTGATAATTCACAAGAGGTGTCAGTTATAATAGAAAATGCCAAAGGTAAAAGTTTGGAATTCATCAAAAGTGGAGAAAACTACCTACACAAGGATCAAATATTACACAGCGGTTTTTATTCAATCAAAGCATTTCAAAAAGACTCATTAATATATCAATCAGCATTTTACAGAATTGAAACTTTGCCAGATAATCCTCCAAAAATAGAACCCGCCTCCAAAAATCTGTACACGATACATCAAATGAAAGACCCGAAAACCATCCAAATTTCAGCAAAAATATCTGATGATTTCAAGGTGAGTCAAGCTTATATTGTAGCTACTGTAGCCAGGGGCTCTGGTGAAAATGTAAAATTCAGAGAGGCAAAGTGGCCAGTGGGAAGTACAAATTTTCAATCTGCCAATATCTCCAAAAATATAGATTTAAAAGCACTCAACTTCAGCCCTGGAGATGAATTATACTATTATTGGGCGGCAATTGACAACAAACATCCTGAGCCAAATTTCACAAAATCAGATACTTACTTCGTGGTTTTCAAAGACACCGCTTCAAATGATGAATCTGATTTAGCCACCATGGCCATGAATATTCTACCAGAATACTTCAGAAGCCAGAGACAAATCATCATTGATACTGAAAAGCTCATAAAAAAACGCAGTAAAATTAAAACTGCCGTGTTTAATTCAGAATCCAATGAAATCGGATATGACCAAAAAGTGCTTCGTTTGAGATATGGACAATATTTAGGAGAGGAATTTGAAAATAGTATTGGAGCAGCTCCACATGAGGATGAAGATGGGGATTTCATGAAAGGCTTTGTACATGCCCATGACGCTGAGGAACAAGAGGATAACCATGAACAAAAACATGAACATACACACGCCATAGAAAACCCAGCAGAAACTCAAGATCCATTGGCAGCCATGATGGCAGAATATGTGCATGCTCATGATGATGCCGAAACCAACACTTTCTATGAGCAATCAACCAGGAGTCTCTTAAAAATGGCTTTGGAGCAAATGTGGCAATCGGAACTTCACCTGAGACTTTACGAACCAGAAAAAGCCTTACCGTTTGAAAACAAAGCACTTACCTACCTAAAGGAAGCTCAACAAAAAGCCAGAGTTTATGTAAAGAAGACGGGATTTGACCCGCCTCCAATCAAAGAAAAAGAGAAAAGACTCACAGGTGAATTGACCAAATTCAATGCAAAACAAAATATCAGCAAAGTGTTCTTTGAAGACGAAACCAGACTATTGGCCGCTTCGATTATAGATATTCTTGAAAAAGAAAAGATTGATAATCAGGATAAGCAAAAAATGATAAGACTTGGTCAAGCATTATCGGAATTGTCCAGCATAAAAGGTTCTATTTTGAAGGATATTCAGAGCATAATAAACGCCAAAAACGTAACAAAACAGGAGAAAGAAACCCTAAAAAATAGCTTATTGCTCATCTTAAATTTCGAAAATCAGAAAAATAAAGGAGGAAAAACCACCATAAATAATAAAGAATTGGAAACAGCTTTCAGAAAACACTTAAAGTAAATTGTCAGAGAATATACAACATATTACCCTTATCACATTGCTAACCATATTGTTAGCTACGCAATTGTATGGAACTTTAGGTCAAAAAAATCTCAAAAGGAAATACACCAAACTAACGCTCAACATCTTGCTTTGGTTATCTATTGTCATTTTGATATTTCCGCCAACGACGAACAACGATAAATATTTAGTTAAAATTGGAATTAAAGATGAAATAGTTTCTCCAGATTTTGAAAAAAAAATAAAGGATAGTTTAGGCCTTAAAATAGTGGTTTCAACTAGCAAATTTGAAAAAGAATATGCAGATAAAAACCAAGAGGTAAAATTAATTGGTCAAAGCTTTAGTCCTGAGTTTTTGAGCTTACTTTCTGACAGAAAAGTAGAATTTTTACCGGAATTCCAACAAAATGAAATCCAAAACCTGAACTGGCGAGCAGTCGTATTCCAAAACGAAACACAAACGGTAAACGGATTGATAGATTTAGAAAAAGCAGGTACATTAAAACTAAAATATGGAAGTCAAATACTTGATAGTGTGAAACTTGAAAAAGGGAAACAACACTTTAACCTGTCTTACCCTTCATTTTCCGTAGGTAAAACTAACATCAGTTTAAACCTTGAAGAAGAAAAAATTTCTGAAATAAAGTATTATTCAAGGGCATCTCCAAAACTAAAAATCCTTGTTTTGGCAGAAAATCCAGACTTTGAAACGAAAATGTTATCGGAGTGGCTTGGAAAAAATGGACATACCATCGACGTGGAAACATTGATTACTAAAAACACCCAAAACAAAACGAATATCAATCAAAATAAAGCTGTTAATTACAATATTGTTTTTACTACTCCAGCTAGTGCCAATAATCCCGTTTGCCAAAAAACTTTGAAAGCTGGCGGTGGCGTTTTTATATACAATTTGACAGAAAATGACCTTTCAATTGTCAATAAATCATTCTCCGAAAACTTTGAAATTCAGAGAATTAGCCAAGAAAAAGAATCTAAACTACCAAACGATTTAATTGGTATCCCCTTCAGCTTAAAAGAAAACAAAAGCCATCAAAAATTCAACAAATGGCCTATTTCGGTATCAAATAAAAGAGTAGGAATAACCTTAATATCTGAGACCTATCCCCTACTACTTTCGGGCGATAGCATTACTTATCGGCAAATTTGGGGAAATGTGCTGCAATTTTTGCAACCAGTTCAAAAGAATAATATAGAAATAGCAGCTCCTATTGTTCGTGGTCTTTGGACGAACATAAAATTTAATAATTTCGATAATTCTTTAGCGATTTTCAAAACTGCAAATGACACTATTTTCACTAAAATTTCGCCTATCAATTCAAAAACACGAATGGGAAAATACGTATTTAGACAAACTGACTGGCAAAAAATAAATGATAGTTTAGAAGTATTTGTAGAAGTCGATTCTAAACCATATTTAAGTTTCATGCAGACAAAATCCATAATCAATTCTTACGATTCCAAAATGACTGCAGATACTTTCCAATCAAATAGTAGTTTTGAAATTCTACCCGATTGGTTGAGATTATTTTTATGTATTATTCTGTTTATTGTGGTTTGGATAGAGGCAAAATGGTGAAACAAATTGATAAAACAGTGTTAACTTTTGGGTTTGCCACCAATTATTGTCATCTTAGTAGTCCAAAAATACCTAACCTTAAATGATTCTAATTATCGTTCTGATTGCAATTGCTTTCATTGTGCTGTCTTCTACCATTTTCAAAATTCACCCACTTGCAGGACTGCTGATTGCCGCACTCTTTGTGGGTATTTCGGCTGGCCTACCTATTGACAAATTGGCCGAAACCATAGGCAAAGGATTTGGAGATTTGATGACCAAAATAGGCTTAATGGTGATTCTCGGTTGTGTAATTGGGGCGATTTTGGACAAATCGGGAGCTGCCATAAAAGTAGCGGATTTGATCATTGATTCTTTTGGAAAAAAATATCCCACTTTCGCCATGTCTATCATCGGGGCTTTGGTAGGTATCCCCGTTTTCTGCGATTCAGGCTTTATTATACTTTCTAAACTCAATAAAATAGTCGCTCAAAAATCTAAAGTTCCGCTAGGAACCATAGCGATTGGGCTCTCAGGAGGGCTTTTTGCAACGCATACTTTGGTGCCACCAACACCAGGACCATTATCAGCTGCTGGAAATTTAAATATTTCTGATTCCATTGGCTTAGTAATTATCATTGGTCTCATAGTTTCTATACCAAGCTTATTTTTGTCCACATGGTTTGCCAATAAATTTGCAAAAAACCTTACTTTAATATCAGAAGATGAGGAAAATATAGCCATTCAAAATCACAAAGAATTACCTTCGGCTTGGTTGGCATTTATGCCCATTTTGTTGCCTATTTTATTAATTTCATTGGCTTCATTCGCTAAAATATTACACTTTCCAGAAACCGTCACAACGTGGCTGAGTTTTATTGGTAGTCCGTTGATTTCATTTTTACTTGCTATATTTCTTTCTTATTTTCTTTTTCCTGAGAAGCCCTCAGAAAGGCTTTTAGAATGCTTCAAAAGTGGGATTAATCACTGTGGAACAACCTTGGTTTTGGTTGGTGCAGGAGGAGCTTTTGGAGCTGTTTTAAAAGAAACCCCACTAAAAGAAATGATGACCGATTGGCTTATAAATAATCAAAGTTCTGGCCTGTTATTCTTACTTTTTGCTTTTTTAATTGCAGCATTTTTCAAAACTGCCCAAGGCTCTACTACTTCAGCTATGGTACTCTCTTCAAGCCTCTTAGCTCCTATACTAATATATGTAGGATTTACTCAAGCATTTGAGCTCACATTACTTTTGATGGCCATTGGTAGCGGTGCTATGGTGGTTTCACATGCCAACGATGCATGGTTTTGGGTGGTCTCTCAATTTACTGGAATCAGCCAAAAAGACGCTTTCAAAACGCATACCCTATTGACGGGCTTACAAGGAATTGCTAGTTTCATTACCGTGTGTTTATTATATATTATTTTCAATTAAACATTAAAAAAACCCAACTAAACACATGAAAATATTAAAAAAAAGAATTCAAATATTATTACTTTTTCTTTTAATAATAACAAAAACTCAGGCCCAAACCAACGCTCTCTTCACACAGGAAACTGCTGAAAAGTTGGCTGCGTTACCCTTGCATTGTATAACACAGGAATTTCCTAATAAAACCGGACACAGCTCCGATGGGGCAGCTGATCACAAACTTCTTCCCTCTGACTTACATCCGAGTTTTTATGGATGTTTAGACTGGCACTCCAGTGTACATGGCCACTGGATGTTGATAAAATTACTAAAAACCTTTCCTGACTTAAAAGATAAAGCTAAGATTATCAAAACCTTAGATAGCAGTTTTCAGTCCGAAAAAATTAAAACAGAGGCTGAATACTTTACCAAATACAAAACAACCAAGACTTTTGAAAGAACATACGGTTGGGCATGGATACTCAAACTCGATCAAGAATTATTAACCTGGAACGATCCCATTGCTAAAAAATGGCATAAAAACTTGCAGCCATTAACCATGGAAATAGTAAGACTTTGGTCAGAGTTTTTACCTAAACAAACTTATCCAAATAGGACAGGCGTACATCCAAATACCGCCTTCGGATTATGTTTTGCACTCGATTGGGCAATCGCTACTAAAAATGACAATTTTGAATTGGCTGTTATTTCTAAAGCGAATGAATTTTATTTTGAACAAAAAAATGCACCTGCATATCTAGAACCTAATGGTTCTGATTTTCTCTCACCAAATTTAGAAATTGCAGATTTAATGCGTAGGATTATGCCTCATCGTGAATTTGAAACTTGGTTTAAAACTTTTTTGGAGCCGAAATCCATCACAAATATCCTGAAAATGCCAGTAGTTTCAGACAGAACTGACTTTCAAATAGTTCATTTGGACGGTTTAAGTTTGAGTCGTGCTTGGTGTCTAAAAGGTATAACAAAATCTCTAGATAAAACTAACCCTTTAAAAGTGAAGTTCGAGAAAAAATCTCAAGACTTTCTTGAAAAGACTTTACCCAACGTAACCTCTGGCAATTATGGAGGTGATCATTGGTTAGCTTCTTTTGCTGTTTATGCTATATTTGATTGAAATAACTTCATTTAATAAAAGAATTTCATTTTTATCTCTCTTTTTTTTATCTTGGAGAATTTAGTTGAAATAAAAAAAAGCACCCATTAGGTGCTTTTTTTATTTATGAATTCTACTGATTACTATTGGAAGAAACCTACTTCGGTAAGCTGTAAAATCACGTCGGATTTTGAAGCTTTTTCATTTCTGAAAACCAAATACACATCGTGTTTTCCAGTAACAGTTTGGTTTAAAGTCAATTTCGCTTTACCTGAACGATTGCGACTCCATTCGGCCATGTTCGTACCAGCAGGAGGCCTTTCAAAACCTAATTCTTTCAAACCGACGTATTCCGAAGTTGCCAAAAGTGGTCCATCTACTTTGTCGAGTCTTAGCTCTACTTTACCGCCGACAGCACCATTTCTAGCACTTGCTTGAACATAGGCAATAATTTCTTTGATTGAAGTCAAGTCAATGTTTTTGTAATATCCATAAGACTTATCGCCAACCAACGAGAACGAATACCCTGGAGTGGTTATCACCTGCGTACTAAATGAGCCATTCAATTCTTGCGGACGAAGAAAATTAGGACGTAAAACTATCAATTTCTCATTTAAAAGCGATTTGGTTTTCATTGCACCCTTGTCTTTGTAAGCTGCTCTTAAAACAAAACTACCTGCCGTATTTTCGTAGCTTGGATTCTCTGGTTTTACGCTACCTGTCAAAGCCAATTTCGATACATTTGCATTTTTAGAAGCCAAACTAAATATATAATCAGCCATACGTTTGGCATTTACCTCGCTCAAGTCTGGATGTGCACTCATACCATGTTCTCCCCAAACGCCACTACCACCTTCTTTGATTTTTTTCACCAAATACGTCATATTTTCAGGTGTATTCGAATATTTATCCGCTACGGCTTGGTAGCTAGGTCCGATAGATTTTGTGGTATACTGGTGACAAGATTTACAATCAGAAGCCTCTATCAAGTTGCGTCCCACAGCATAAGAAGCCATATCATCAGCACTTTTCTGTTTGGCTGCAATTTCTATTGGATCAAAACCTTGTGGCAAATAATCGAACGTTACCGCCACTTCCTCAGGTTTAATTTTATCGCCATCTTCTTTGTCTTTTACCTTTACTTTATAACCAATAGGGTTTTTCCCAAAGTAAAAAGTCTGATTTGAAGCTTCAAGCTCAATATCCACTTCTGGTGCAGTATTTCCAGCTGTAACAGGTAAAGAAATACTGTTTTTAGCTCCTTTGGTGTCGGTTACTTCAAGTGTTACTGTAAAATTACCAGCGGTTTTGAAAGTGAAATTTGGTTCTTTACCTACTAAATTCGCAACGATTGCTTTCTTTGCATCAGCAATTTTCCACTTATAAGTTAGTTTACCAGCATCTTCTGGGTCAAAGTCATTCGAGCCTTCAGCCGAAAACTTAACTGCTAAGGGTAATGCCCCGGAAGTTTTATCAGCAACAGCCACAACATTTGGTCTTCTATTTCCAGCGTTGTATTCTATTTTCACCAATTTCGAATTGTCATTACCTCTAAACCAAGCTGAACCGTACTCCAGCACATACATATCGCCGCTTGGACCAAAATCCATGTCGATGGCAGAACTGAAGTTCATTTCTGGCAATACTCTTTCCATTGATACATAATCACCTTTCTCGTCCATGGTAACAGCCATTATCCATCCACGCATAAACTCAGTAATAAGCCATTTTCCTTCATAATAATCAGGCCAAGGTCTTGGTGCTGTTTTGAAATCGGCCTTTCTAAATACTGGGCCTCCTGTAGCACTTCTACCGGAAGTTCCTACCAAAGGAAAGTCAGGTGAAGGTCCATAAGGATAATAAATCATTGCGGGAACTGGCTTAGGTAAATTCACCAAACCTGTATTGTTAACTGAGTTGTTTACTGGGTTATTTACATCGAAAGGTTCACCATAAGTGCCGTCAGCAGAGTTGTATTTTTTATAAGGAAAGTTTTTCCCAATAAAATATGGCCAGCCAAAAAAACCTGGGCCTTTGGCTTGGTTAAACTCATCGTATCCTCTTGGTCCCCAAGTAGAATCTTTGGAAGCATCTGGACCAACTTCACCCCAATACAAAAAGCCTGTTTTAGAATCTAAAGTAGGTCTCCAAGCATTTCTGTGGCCCATTGTATAAATTTCTGGTCGAGTTTTGGCTGTGCCAACTGGGAATAAGTTGCCTTTTGGAATGGTATATGTCCCGTTGGCTTCTGGATGAATTCTCAATATTTTACCTCTTAAATCATTTGTATTACCAGGGGCTCTTTGATCATCTTCATTTTCCTTTCCAGGAGTTTCTACCAAATTTGAAGATCCTTGACGTGGATTTACAGTATTATTCCCTACTGTCAAAAATAAGTTGCCCGCTTTGTCCCAAGTCATACCGCCACCAGTGTGGCAACACTCTTCTCTCTGTGTTATTACATCCAATACTTGCTTTTCAGAAGCCATATCTAAGGTATCGTTTTTCAAAGTAAACCTCGATAAAACATGTTTAGACTGCTTTGGATGGGCATAATATAAATAAACCCAACGGTTTGTTGCAAACTTAGGATCAAGGCTTACGCCCATAAGTCCTTCTTCGGCTTCACGTGTTTGGCCTTGTTTATTGGTATATTTGGTATTGACGGTTATAAAACCCGCATCCAAAACTTCCTTGGTTTTTTCGTTGATGATTTTCACACCACCTTTCCTTTCAACAACTATGATTTTGTTGCCAGGCAAAAAAGCCATTTCCATTGGCTCATCTAAACCTTCAGCCAATACAACTTTGGTAAATCGATTCCAATCTGGAGGGGTGGGTTTATCAGCTAAAAAGCCAAACCAAGCCAAAACGCTTAAAAACAAAGTAGAGAAAATCTTAATCATAGAAATAGGTTGATTGAGTTTGAAAAATCCAAAATTACCATCATTTTATTATAAAGATACATTTATTAGATATACAGGCTTTTTTATTAGATGATTAGGAAGTTTTGTGGGGATTGAATCCAAAAAAACAAAATGCCACTCATATTATTGTTGTTGAATTTTACTCAAAAACAATCCAACTAAGGAGACAAAAAAATAAACTGGCATTAATTAAATAGAAATTTCAAACAAACCAATGGAGAAAAATGGATCACACTTAAAATTTCTTGAAAATCATAATTAATAAGTAATATTATTCATGAAAGTAATAAACATTACAAGCGTATGGCTTAAATAAATTTGGTTACACAAAGAACCTACCTTATTTTAAATACAGTTATTAAATTAAAAAATCCAATTTACATCGTCTTATTCAGCTTAGATTTCTTCCATGCAACATCAGTAGCAAAAAGCGGGTATTCAGTAAAAATATTGGCCACAATGTTTTTGAAATAACTCTTTTTATGCGAGTTATCATTGAAAATGCCGTTGGCGTATCCTCTCCAAACTATTTCAGAAGTGGTACCTTCTATCAATGAAATCATTAAAGTGCCCTGTTTAAGATTGTATCTAATGGCCTTGTATGAATCATTATCACTGTTATTATTGAGCCAAAAATTCATGCTGGGTTGGTCGTAACCAGTGTATTTTATAGCGTCATAGTAAACGAAAAAATTGACGAATAAATCAGGTTTTTCATAGGTAAAAACATAGCCTCTAGCTGCCATCTGCTGTTTAATAGCCTGCTGTACATCCTCGCAGATATAATTGGTATCCCGCTGGCATTCAACAAATGAATAGGTTTTATAATCTGTAAAACCTAAGGAATATTTGTAATCGTGCTCAATAAATACTCTATTCCTAAGGCAACTTGTTGAAATCACCGAAATTATAAGCAATACAAATAACTTGTTCATGATTACATTTCGGTAATCTTCCTTGGTTTTTCTCCTGCAGCAAAAAGCGGATATTGGTCAAATATACTTCTGACCACTGAACGATAGTAGTTTACTGGCTTGTTTACTTGCTTGTTAAAGACACCAGAAGCGTAGCCTCGCCAAATCAGACGGCTACTTTCTGCATCTAAAAGAGACACCAAAATCATTCCTCCGCCAAAGTTGTAGGTCTGGACTTTGTAGGTTTCGTCATTCTCGTATCTATTTACCCATCGTTCCATAGAAGGTTGAAAATAGCCTTTATAACCCACTCTATCTTTGATGATACTGTAGCTTACCAAAAGTCCTGGTTTTTCATCCGTCATTTTGTATCCACGTGCTTTCATTTGTCGACGAATAGCATCTTGGATTTCTGAGCAAATGTCCGAGGTGTCAATCTCGCAATTAAGAAAATTGTAACTGGTGTAGGTAGTAAAGTCGGTGTCGTAACTGTAGTCGTTGTCAACCATCAACTTTAGAGAATTGCAACTAGTAAGACCTACAAACACAAAAAAAGTCAGAATAAAGATTTTTTTCATTCGGGTAATAAGTTTAGAATTCCAATACATACGTAAAACCAACAAAATCAGTTGCTTGTTTAAACAAATTTTGCAAAAAGAATTCCAAAATGCAAGTCTATACACGAAAAGGTTTTAGTAACCACAATAATAATTCAAGGCTTTCAGCATTTCTGACTTGTTAATGGCCACATCGAATTGACATGAGCCAATGCCATCTAGTAAGGAAGCTTTAACTACATTCCCAATATTTTTTTTATCTTGAAGTGTCAGCTTTACAATGGCCTCCATGTCTTCTTTTCTAATTTTAACACTTCCGTACACGGCAAAAATAAACTCTTCAATTTGTAATAATGTAGGTTCATCAATGAGTTTTTTGATAAACGAAATATATGCCTCTGCTATCATTCCTGCAGCAATCGCCTCACCGTGGAGCAATCTATCCTTGCCTTTGTCAAGATAAAATGTTTCTATAGCATGACCCAAAGTGTGTCCAAAGTTTAATATTTTTCGTAAACCTTTCTCTGTTGGATCTTCTGCTACGACTTGTTTTTTTATTTCTACTGAATGTTGAATTAAATCCGCCAAATTCTGATTTTCAAGATCAACAGTCTTTATTTCATTCCATTTGTTTTTATCTCTAATCAAACAGTGTTTTATGATTTCTGCAAATCCCGATCGAATCTCGTTCTGTGGAAGAGTTTTCAAAAAAGTATCGTCTATTAAAACTGTTTTTGGAAGTGTAAAAACACCAATATGGTTTTTAAAACCTTTAAAATCAATACCTAATTTTCCACCAACACTGGCATCAACTTGCGAAAGTAGCGTAGTAGGTATTTGAATAAAATCTATCCCACGTTTGTAAGTAGCGGCACAAAAACCACCCATGTCGCCAATAACTCCGCCGCCAAGATTAATCAAAAGAGCATGTCTATCAAGCTCGTATTTTGTCATTTCTTCCCATATCTGTTGGCAAGTGTCCAAGTTTTTAAAATGCTCACCTGCCTGAATGGTAATCACTTTATGTGCTGGAAGCGAATCCTTTACCAAAGAATAGCAATATTTTTTGGTATGATTATCTACTAAAACCATCACTTTAGAATAGTATTTTTGCGAAAAAAATTGCAAGAGACCTGCAGATATTGGGCTAATGATTACTGACATGCTGTTAAATTTTGCAGTAAAATTAAAGCTATTTTTGTTATTATAAACGTCTTTTTCTAAATCCGGAATTAGCGAAAGTGTTTTTCAAAAATTGGTAACCATGACTTGCCACAATATTAATTCGAAGAAGCTAAAAAAAACCTTCTTCTATTTTCAAAATCAAGATTATTAATTTATTTTATCTTTGTAAAAAAAATACACTTTTGGACAGCATAGATATTATTTTAAAATACTTTCCAGATCTCACAGAAACTCAGAAAGAGCAGTTAGGGAGTTTGGGTGAGCTTTATGAACTTTGGAATGGACAAATCAACGTTATTTCTAGAAAGGACATGGAACATCTTTACGAAAAACACGTTTTGCACTCCTTGGGAATTGCCAAAGTTTGCAGTTTTGTGGACGATACCGACATCTTGGATGTGGGCACTGGAGGCGGTTTTCCAGGAATTCCATTGGCCATTATGTTTCCAAACTCTAACTTCCATTTGGTGGATTCAATAGGCAAAAAGATAAAGGTAGTGACCGAAGTAGCCAACGCTTTAGGTCTAAAAAACGTTAAGGCAGAACACCAGAGAGCTGAAAATATTCAAGGAACCTATGATTTTGTAGTAAGTCGAGCGGTTACGAGGATGGCTCCTTTTGTTGATTGGATCAAACACAAATTCAACAAAAACCATTTCAATCCATTGGATAACGGCATTCTTTACCTCAAAGGTGGTGATTTGGAAGAAGAATTGGCAGAAGCCAAAAGAAAATATACGATATACGATTTGCCAAGTTTCTTTAAAGAGGAATTTTTCGAAACGAAAAAAGTGGTTTATTTACCTTTTTGATTATGTCAGCAATAGCCACAATAAATTCAGACACTTCACAAATAAACATAGAGGCCGAATTGGTTTTTTACGGAAAATATGCGAGCGATGATTTAGCCCAAAAGATTGTTTTGGAAATAAACCAAATGTGGAATGAGCCAAGTGCGAAACTACAGCTTGGCTCCAGGCTTTTTGATATTGTTTTTGATATAAAATTCGAGTGTTTAGATAATTCTGAAGTTTTGTTGAAGGTTCTGAAAAATAAAGATCATGCTGTTAATTTCATAAGAATAGAGGATAAAAACATAGCTGAACGCTCAATGATGGGTTTTGGATTGGGTGAAAACTCGGGCCACTGGCTCATTTCCGACCAGCTCGGAGAAAGTACCACCGCCGCACACGAATTTGGCCATGCTTTGGGCTTGCCGCATCCTGATCAACTCGATTTTAGATTTTCAGGCAATCCGCCCATTATGGTACCGCGGGGTACGCTTGTGGATGCAGATTTCCAATGGAATCCTTTAGCCGAAGCTGGTGCTATTGGCGGAACTATGCGACCGATTTTTAGACGCGTAAGGGCTGGTGAGGTATTACAAGTTTTAAAAAATATGAATCCTGAAAGTAAAGTAAATGTAAAAATAGGTAAACTTACCAATCAGCTTTTTGATGAAATGGGACGACCCGTGGCTTTGAATCAGGATTTAACGTTTGAATAACAAACTATTTGATCAAATTAGTGTCAAACCGTAAAAATAACTGACAATGAAAGGATTAATAATTGCCATTCTAATAACCTTTGGTGTAAGTTCGTGTATAGCTCCTCCATTAACCACAGGAACCACCAATCAAGGAACTTCAAGCTCGGAAATGGAAGCGAGAAGATTAACCACCCAAATGAAAAATTCTTTGGCATTGAATGCCTCGCAGGAAGAAAAAGTACTGGTTATCAATGTTGTGAATCTGAGCTTAATGAAAAAACTGCGAGAAAGCAATCAGACAGATCAAATTTTTAAAACTCAAGCGAAATACAAATCTGAAATGAAAGAAGTGTTGAATTCAGACCAATACAGCAAGTTTCTGTCGGAATTCGGAAATATCTGATTTATTTCGGTAATTTTATAAAAACAAAATCTCATGAAAAATTTAAGTTTATTAATTGTTCTGGTCATTGCGATGTTCGGCTGTGCACCAGGTATCACACCAACCACCAATAGCACTCCCAAACTTTCAGAAAATAGCCCTGAAGCAGAGGCAAGAAATCTGACCACCAAAATGAAAGACAAACTACTTCTAGATGCTGATCAAGAAGATAAAATATTGATGATTAATGTAGTAAACAACAAAGTCATTAAAAGACTGAGAGAAAATAAAGAAACAGATAAACTTTCAAGCACCAAAGAGAAATTCCACACTGAATTGAAAGCTGTACTTTCAGAAAGTCAGTATAATAAGTTCTTGGTGGAATTCCCGGGTTTGTAATTTCTAATTTATTAATTCCTGTATAAAATGGACTACGAAAAAATAGTGAGGATTTGTAGCAAAAGACTCAAAAATGGAGAAACTTACAGGGAAATCCGAGAGGAGTTGTTTGATAAATATTTTCCAGAAGATGCCTTACAAATAGCCAATGACAGCTACAGAGCTTTCAGGAAAGAAAGCGTAAAATCATCGATTAAAAGTCTTGCAATTGGAATTCTACTCCTTACCACTACTTATCTTATAGCCCCTCCTAACCACGCCTTTAAGCCAAAAATCACAATAGCCTTGTGTTCATTTTTGATTATAAAAACGGCTTACGACTGGTACCAAATCAGGAAATCTGAAAAAGAGTATATGGAAACAGAGCCTCAAATATGAATTAAAGCTTACTTTTTTCTACCAGTGCACCGTAAATCTGTTTCTTATCGGAAATCATAGGTGTTTGAACCATTACTACTTTCTCAGATTCTTGAGTAATTATTTTTTTTGACACAATCGGATATTTTAGCCCTAATCTGATTTTTTGGTATTTTTTGCTGGAGGAGTAGTTTATTTTTTGAGCCTGTGAAAGATTTGATAAACAGACTAACAGAATTAAAGTGAAAGCGTATTTCATGATGGTGTTTGATTTGTGTTTGAGGATTTTAACGAAACAGTTTGAATTTTATTTTTTAAAACGGCAATCCCACTGCAAAATTCCAGATGACGTTGTCTTTTCTCCAAGTTTTATCAAATGGCTTGATGTCTTTCAGCACCCATTTGTCACCAATGGGCAACCATGGTTTTACGACTGGCGTAGCCACATCTATCCGGAAAATAATAAACGAAAAGTCAAATCTGAAACCAACGCCTGTGCCAACAGCCAATTCTTTGTAGAAATTTTTGCTGAATAGTGAGCCTTCACCGTATATATACTCGTCTTTGTACATCCAAACGTTGCCAGCATCCACAAACAAGGCTGTATTTAAGAAATTATTAAACTTAAATCTCAACTCCGTATTTAGCTCTAGTTTTACATCGCCAGTGTTGTTTCCAAGAAATTCCTCTGCTGCAGTACCTTTCTTTTCATAGGTTCCAGGCCCAACTCCTCTTGCTCGAAATGCTCGAAGCGAATTGTTACCACCTACAAAAAACTGGCTCACAAATGGCAACTGAAGTGAATTCCCGTAGGGAATTCCCAAACCTACAATAGCTCTGTTGGCCCATGTAATGTTTGGATTAAAGTCGTGTTTATACCTGAAATCATTCTCAAATCTGGCGAATTGAGAGAAGTTCTCTCCAAACATCCGTCCACTTTTCTCTGGATTATTCCGTATTTTATCAATTAAACCAAACAAATTTCCTGCAAAGTCAAAACTCCCTCTGTATGAAAAATTACTATTTCCGTATTGTTTGGGACTCACTGTAATCTCGTATGCTCCTCCTGCTATAAATTGATTCTCCAGAATAATCAAAAGTCTCGGGTCCGCAAAAATTTCATCTATAAAAACCGTACTAATGTTGGATGATTTAACGAGGTTAACACCAATTGGCTTCAAAGAATGTTCAATCCCTCGCCCCCGAGTCCAGGCATAGTTGAGTGAAGCTCTAGCGGAGTTCAAATTATAAAGTCCAGTTTTTATAAAACTTTCGTAGCCCAGTTTTATTTGAGTTTTGGGCAAAACCTTGCTTACTTCTGGATCTATTTTTATAAATGGAGCCACAAATCTCGGAATATTAAACTGAGCATCGGCTCCCAAACGGTAGTTGTCTCGGTATTCACTGGCTTTGTTGCCGCCTACTTGAAGCTCAAAGTTGCCATTGAGTGATAACTTGAAAAACTCAGCACCTCTAAAGGTGTTGTTATTCTGCCAGTTAAGGCTCAGCTGCGAACCCGCCAATCCGCTGGACGGGGTGATAGCATTGGCCTCTACTCTAAGAGATTTTGGTTTATTGGTTTGCAGGTTGTAATAAACATCAATAAGGGTAGAATCCAAGCGATTTACGATTTCATAATGACTTTTTATAAATTTGAAATTGGACAAACCAATCAAGCGGTTGTTGGTGATATCTTGTAGATCATTGTTAAAAAAAGTACCTGGTCTGAATGCAATGGCATCAGAAAATATCTCTTCTTTGTATTTTTTATCTGGGTCGTCCAATATTAAACCTCGAAAGAAATCTAGGGAATTGGGGTCGGAATTGGTTACTACCTCTGTTTTTGTGTCAATATTTACAAAAATATCATTGATTTGATACTGTCTTTTGGCCATGTCTGGGATATCCGTTTTTGGACCAACCTTAAGAATCACCTTTTGTGGTTTTATGGTCGTATCAGCCTCAATACCAACATAATCGGGCTTAAAATAGAAATAGCCTTCGTTTCTGAGTTCTTTATCGATGATTAATCGAGAAAGTTTCAGATTATTTAGATCAAAATACTTACTGGGTCTAAAGTTGGCGGTGGCATTATCAAAATCTTCTCCAAATTTGCCTTCGTTTTTAACAAAAATAACGCTATCTATAGCAAATCTGCGATTGAGCGTAGCTGTATATTCGGCTGAAGCCAATGTTTTTCTTGGATCAAATTTTCCGACAACGTGGGCATTGAAATAGCCTTTGGTTTTCAAGACGGCTTCTAAATTGGCCGCATTTTTATCAACCAAAGCTGCATTTATAAACACAGGTTCTTCTGTTAAGTTCTTTTTTAGCCAAGACTTTATTCCTTTTTCTTTCTTGTTTTTTCCAAAGAAATAGTAGAAACCGACTTTGTAAGGATAATGGCTTAAGAACGGCAAGGGTAAAGTAGTGTTTGGCAATGGACGTGTAAGCGAAAGTAACTGTTCTTTCAATTCTGGTAATTTTTCAGAATCAAGGCTGTCATTTTTTATGATTTTTAGGGATGAACCTGCATAAAGTTTTTCACCAGGGGGCAATTTCTTGGCCACCTTGCAGGAACTTATCAGTCCCGCAAATATCAAAATGGTCCATAGGTATCTCGTCAATTTCATTTGCGTTTCATCAGTTCTTTCCAAGTTTCGTAATCTATGGCTATAATAAAACCAACGCCTGTTTCTACCACTGAACCCTCAATTACCATTTGATTGAGGTTTTTGCGGAACACTTTTAGTCTGTATCGGCCGTCTTTGGTTATCTGCCAATTGGCCTCTATATTGTCAAAAATCTCATCAGATTTTAAATCTTTGTTTTCCAATTCGAAGTTTTTACCTACCGAAATGGAGATTCTATCATTGGCCAGTTTTTTACTTACACCAAGGTTCAGATTGGTATTTCTGAAATCGTTTGTGGTATTATATCCCGACTGTAAACCAAGGTTTAAATCAATGCCTTTAATGAGTCCTGAGGCATACCTATCCAACTGAGTGGATATCAAATCACTCACTTTTTGGCGAGCGAGGTTTTCATAATTGGTGATGTTTTCGCCAATTTGGCTTGCGTTAAAGCCACCACCCACTAATAACATAATGGCGTTGGCATTGATTGTTGATTGATATCTTTTAAATTCTTCGTCATTCGTTGATTTGCTGCCATTGTCTGCTATTGTTCTGAATCCTTCCTCCTCAACGGCTGTTTTTAAATCCGACAAATCTGCGGCATTGGATACCAATTCAAACTTTATGTCTGGCGAGGACAATATGCCCATCACTCTTAAATCAACACGAATGGGTACAATTAGTTTAGAGCTTTTCAGTCTATCTTTGGTCGTTGTTTTTTCAAAAGGATAGGTTGAAAGTGCCTTTTTACCTGCGTTAAATTCAGCCGTAATGTCTAACAAGGCCGACATAGGATCACCCGACCATACGATATGGCTTTTACTAGAAGGGTTTATGGTAAAGGCCTTTTTTATAGCTTGATAGGTTAATTCATACTTTCCGGTTTCAATGTCATACCTTCCAAGAATGAACAGATCTCCTTTGTTATCAAATCCAACATTGAGTTTTCCACTTCCATTCACACTCATCAAATCTCCTGTTATGGGGTCCATCAGAATTTTCAATGTGGCTTTTGTGGGTACATCCACGTTGATATTTACTGCATTGGCAAAACTCAGTACTTCTTTCTTAATTTCGGCTTTAATAGTTTTTGGAGCTTCGAAATCCACAAATTTAACTACCGATTCCATTTCTGAAACGGCGTCGCTTTCATCTGAAAGAAGTAAGGTTAAGTCTGTTTTATCTTTAACATCCATATCGCCTGTGAGTCGAAAAACCAAGTTTCTCCCTGAAAGCTGGAGGTTGGCCCCCATATAACCTACCCCTTTGAATAGTTCACTTTGGCCTGCCTTGGCATTTATAAGCTTGAATTCATCGGTTTCGACGTCAAAATCATAGGAGTAGTTTGGCATTGATGAGAAATCTACCTTGCCATTGAGGTCCATTTTTTTGCCGTCCTCGTCTTGTAGTGAAACATGATCAAATATCGCTTTCTGATCTTTTAATGTGACCTTTTGCTGAGTAAGGTTGAGCTTTGCACCCGTTTCTACTAACACAAAATTAAATTTCGGAAACAAGGCTTCTCCTGAAACTAAGGGTTTCTTTGTAGAGCCTTTGATCTCAAATTTACCCGAAACATTCCCTTCGACACTACTAATAATATCCTTAACAAAATATTGAATAGCAGCCAAATCAATGTTCTTGATGTCGGCATTAAAATCCAAAGACGCATCTTTTTTAGGGTAATAATAGCCCTTAATGTCCAAATCGGATACTTCTCCTTTTAAAGTAGCGGTTAATCGGATTTGCTCCAAAGAATTACTCTCAGCCTTGCCTTCTAAGGTGCCGAGTTTTGTTTTATTCATTTCAAATTCAGTGACTAGCACATCTCCAACAAACGATGGTGAACCTTCCATGTAGTTTAATATTTCTAAATCAAGATCTGCATAACCTGCCACAAATGCGGAGTCTTGCAAAAATGCTTGAGCAAGGAAGTTAAGGTCTATGTTTTGAGAAAAAACATTGAGCGGACCGTTAGGCTTATCACTAAGACTGTTGAGCCTCAATATCTGATCTTTTGATGTAAAAATCACATCATTGATAAGAAAGCCTGCAGAGCTATAGGTTATATTTCCATAAGGATTGCCAGCCCAAGGCTCATAATACAGCATGCTGCCGTCCTCATCAAAACTGATTTGAAGTTGATTATTTACACTTTGAACAGAGCCTGTGAGCGAGTGTATATCTTGGTCCAAAGAGTCTTTAACGGACAAATCAAAACTACCAATGTTATTTTCGAGTTTTCCAACCAAACTTGCATTTCTAACTCTTAGGCTATTGTTGGTAATTTGTTTCGTGTTTAATTCATATTTTAAGGCCTTTCGGTCTCCGACATAGTCAAAAACAGTATTGTAAACCTTAATTGAGTCGTATTGTAAAAAAGGAATTATTACATTTCCTGATATCGGAATGTTGCCTTCACTCTGTAAAGTGGCATGAACCACTACGTCGGAAAATGATTTTATATCGGGCAAAAAAGCACTAAAAACAGGATCGTAAGAAACTTTGCCGTCTAACTTAAAATAATAGAACTCTTGTGTGTGGGGAGCTTTAAAATTTATCAGTTTGAAATAATTATTGATTTCATTCAGCATAATGGTTTGTAGCTGATTATAGTCAAAATTTCCCGCCAAAGAAAGGTCCAAAAAAGATGTGTTGACCTCAAGTTTTTTATTCGTTACAGTGGAGGATGTTAACACGGTTATGTCGCCAATGGGATATAATTTGTTGTCTTTATACACATTAATGTTTTTCCCTTTAAAGTCTATAAATGGCGACTTGGAATCCAAAACAATGTTATTTAAAGTAATATCACCTTTGATTTCGATATTCTCCTTGGTTATTCCGAGTTTTTGAAGGTTTACAAAATCCAACTTTGTAGTACCCTCAAGCTGAATTTGAGGTTTAGACAAATCTACAATGCCTTCCCATTTAAAGCTAGCACTTGGGTCATTAACCGTAATTTTTGTGTCTAAAATCTGTTTTTTCAAGTCCCCTGAAAACGCAATATTCTGGTATTTTTTGCCTTCATAATAAGCCTCTGAGATAATTCCAGAAAGCACAACATTTGCGGTTTTTAAGTCAGTACCCGAGCCTTTGAATTCTATTTCAGAGCTTATTGCTCCCAAAGTAGGGTTGTTAATTAAATCTCCTACTTTATACCCTTTGGTATTCAATTTCCCAGAATAAACCAAACCGCCTGATTTATTGATTAGCTGGCTGATTAACTGAGCAAATCCTTGCTCTGAAGTAATCGAAAGATTAGACATAAAGTCTGCAACTTTGCCC
>JAIPAJ010000202.1 GCA_021740125.1 Leadbetterella sp.
GGTATTGTTTTGATTATCTATCTCTTGCGAGGTGCTCTCGCATGAAAAAAAGAATGAAATTATGATTAAAAAGATAGGCCTCATACATGTTAATTTTTGTCTCCAAAACAAACGAATATACTTATCAACATGGATCAAACCCGATTGTTATTTCTTTTTTCGATAAAACTCAATTAGTAAATATAATGAGGACAATATGCCCAGAAAAATGGCCAAACTGGTGATTTCTTTCATCGCCAAATTAGATAAAAACCATAGGATGGAAATAGCTGTCAAGGCAGGAATACCAACTCCGAAGGGTAATCTAAAGCCTATTGACTTGTCGGTTTCCTGCAATCGGAGTTTGATGGTTGCCGCTACGACACCGAAGTATACCACAAGAAGTGATGCACTGGCTATTATGGCTAATTGCTTAAAGCCACCAGAAAGTGAAAAGACCAAATCTAAGATTGCATAAGTAATAATGGCAACATAAGGGGTTGCAAATTTCGGGTGAACCTTGGCCATTATTTTTGGCATCCAACCTTTATTTGCTCCTGCAAAAATCACCCGAGGATAAGATAAAACCGAACCACTTAAAGCAGCAAACATAGAGAAAACCGCACCTGCAATCATCAAAGTTGAGCCAAAAGAGCCAATTACTTTGTTTGCTACAGCTGCCAATGGTGCTTCTTTAAAATTAAGCAAATCTGCTCCAAGTACCCCCTGAGAGACAGTCTGTATTAAAACATAAAACAAAACCACTGCACCCATACCCGAAAGTATGCCCAATGGAACAACTTTTTGCGGATTTTTTAGCTCACCACTCACGTTTAATGAAGCTTCGCCTCCAGCAAAAGCAAAAAATAATAGAATAGAAGCCTCACCCAATTTTGAGATTGTAGGCAGAGAATGCCACTTTAAATTGTCGATAGAAGTGCCCATAAAACCTGCGATAATGAGAATAGTCAATGGTACCAACTTGATAAGCGTATTAATCTTTACCATATTATCGCCATGTTTAACCCCTAAAATATTGACGAAAGTAAAAAATCCAAAAACTAACAAAAAGAAGATTGCCCTGAAAAGTATTTCAGATAAAAGAGGTAAATAAATACTGAGCATATCGGCCATGGCGTTGGCTATGGCGGCGTCGGCCAAGATTCCTACAAACCAAAACATGGTATTGGCCAAAAAACCGGCGTAAGGCCCAAAAGCGGCGTGGATATAAGCATAGGCACCTCCTGTAGATGTAATTTTGCTGCCAATCTCTGAAAAACAGAGCATGATGAGCATCATTAAGAAACCACAAAAAAGGTATGCTAAAATGCTTGTTTCGCCCAGAAAACTGGCTACAAAGGCAGGTAAAACGAAAATTCCGGCACCGATGGTACGGTTGAGCGTATTGGCTGCTAGTCCTAAAACCCCGATTTCGCGGCGAAGGCCTTCATGATTTGTTGATGACATCTATTTTGTTTGAAGTTTTAAATACGAAAGTCTAAGTACTCCCATATTCAAAACTAAGCTTTTTGTGGAGAAGAAAAAAGTAACCTGTAAGTTTTTAAGATTTCAATTAGACTAAAATAAATGAGGTTTAATCTAAGATAGAAAGAGAGTTAAAGCTGTTGACAGCAACGCTCGATGTTAAATCCATTTTTATCCGATTAAATCAAAAATCTTGCTTTAAAAATTTACACACTCAGGCCAACTTTTGTAACGACTCCTCAATCACTTTAATCTTTCCGTCCGCATCTTCCAGCTTATCTCTTTCTCTTTGTACCAATTCAGGTGCTGCGTTGGCTACAAATCTCTCGTTAGCGAGCTTAGCTTCAACTGATTTCTTAAAACCTTGGGTATATTCGAGGTCTTTTTTGAGATTTTCTATTTCAGCTGCTACATCCAGGTTTTCGCCCAAATCAATACCGAATTCGTCGCCTTTGATTACCAAACTCATGCCTTTTACAGAGGAAGTTACAAAAGTGATTTCTGAAAGGTTGGCCATTTTTTTAATCAAATCTTCCAAATGAGTGTATTTGCTCGCATCTTGCGTATTGATGCTCAATGGCAAGGTTTCTTTTGGCGACATTTGTTTTGATTGGCGGGTGTTACGAACCCATGAAACCAACTCAAACAAGATTTCGAAATCAGCCAATATTTTTCTATCTATCTCTCCTACTTTTGGGAATTCTTGAATACAAATAGAATCATTTTCCTTTCTCTCTTGAATATTTTGCCAAATTTCTTCGGAAATGAAAGGTGTCCAAGGATGCACCAAACGCATCAATTCTTCGAAGAACCCCAATGTAGCATCGTATGTTTCTTGGTCTATCGGCAAACTTTGTCCGTCCACATAAGCTGGCTTTATCATTTCAAGGTATTGAGAACAGAAGTCGTTCCAAATCAAATTGTATGTCACCAAAAGGGCATCGGACATGCGGAATTTGTCGTAGTGGTCGAGGGCTTCTGCTATGGCTACGTTGAGCTTTGCTCTAAACCATTCAACCGCAACCTTATTTCCTTGACTTTCAAGAGGGGTTACCTGAGCGGAGCCGACTTGGTGGCTGAGCGGAGTCGAAGCCACGTTCCAACCTTTCACCAATCTAAATGCATTCCACATTTTGTTGGAGAAGTTTCGGCCTTGTTCAACGAGCTTTTCATCATAAGGTAAGTCGTTGCCTGCTGGTGAACTGAATAGCATACCCGTACGCACACCATCGGCACCAAACTTATCTATCAAATCCAAAGGATCAGGCGAATTGCCCAAAGATTTGGACATTTTACGGCCTTGTTTATCTCTTACTATTCCAGTTAGATATACGTTTTTGAATGGAAATGTGCCTTTGTATTCGTATCCCGCAATAATCATTCTTGCAACCCAAAAGAAAAGAATTTCTGGGGCAGTTACCAAGTCATTGGTCGGGTAATAATAGTTGATATCCTCATTTTCGGGATTTTTGAAACCATCAAAAACCGAAATTGGCCATAACCACGAACTAAACCAAGTATCCAATACATCTTCGTCTTGCGTGAAATCTGATGCTGATACCGTTTTACTGTGCTTGGTATTTGCTATTTCAACTGCATCCTCAAGTGACTTAGCGACGATACAGGTGCCATCGGACAAATAATAGGCCGGAATACGATGTCCCCACCACAACTGGCGACTGATACACCAGTCTCTAACATTTTCCATCCAGTGGTTATAAGTATTTTTGAATTTTGGCGGAATGAGCTGAATGGTGTCATTCATCACGTTTTCGTGGGCAGGCTTGCTCAATCTTTCCATTTTCAAAAACCACTGCAAAGAGATCTTCGGCTCTATTACAGCACCCGTTCTTTCTGATGTTCCCACATTGGATTTGTATTCTTCTACTTTAACCAAATTGCCAGATTCTTCCAGCATTTTGATAATCATTTTACGAGCCACAAATCTATCTTCTCCGACCAAAATCTGAGCTTTTTCGTTGAGTTTTCCGTCATCCGTCAAGATATCGATTACCTCTAATTTATGCTTCTCGCCCAATGCAAAGTCGTTTTGGTCATGTGCTGGAGTAACTTTCAAACAGCCCGTTCCAAACTCCATTTCCACATATTCGTCCGCAATGATTGTGATTTCTCTATTTATTAACGGAATCCTTACTTTTTTGCCAATCAAATTTATATATCGTTCGTCTTCTGGATGCACACATATAGCTGAATCAGCCATAATAGTTTCCGGACGGGTGGTAGCTATGATAACCTCAGCATCATCTCCAACATATTTGATATGCACCAATTTTGATGGCATTTCTTTGGTAATTACCTCTTCATCTGAAACGGTAGTTTTGGCCTGGGGGTCCCAGTTTACCATGCGGTAACCTCTATAAATGTCGCCTTTTTGGTGTAAATCCACGAAAACGTCTATTACGGCATCGTACAGGCTTTCTTCCATCGTAAAACGGGTTCTATCCCAGTCGCAGGAAGCACCAAGTTTCCGCAATTGTTTCAGGATTATTCCGCCGTATTTTTCGGTCCATTCCCAGCAATATTTCAAGAATTCATCCCTGGTTAAATCTGCTTTGTTGATTCCTTGTTCTTTGAGCATAGCAACCACTTTGGCTTCCGTAGCAATAGACGCATGGTCAGTTCCAGGGACCCAGCAAGCTTCTTTTCCTTCCATACGAGCTTTGCGAATGAGTACGTCTTGAATAGTATTGTTGAGCATATGCCCCATGTGCAGAACGCCTGTTACGTTGGGCGGCGGAATGACTATCGTGTAAGGCTCTTTGTCTTTGTTGGGTGTGGACTTAAAGAATTTATTTTTCTCCCAATAGGTATACCATTTGTCTTCTATTTCGTTGGGAACGTATGTTTTCGAAATTTCCATTTGCTGATTTCTTTGAACCAAATTTTATATTTTGCAAAAATAAGGAATAAGTGGCAGAAAATTATCTTGGTTATGGCAGTTTGGTAGAAATCTAGAGATAGGAATTTGTATAAAAATTAAGTATGTTAGTAGTCAAAGTTAAGCGAGAGAAGTAAATAAAGCCATACACTTAGGATGTAGGAAAATCCAAAAAACCTTCAAAAATGCCCAAAATCATTTTTTAAGCCCTAGAAAACCTTACTTTTGCATAAAAAATCAAGCTTTTAAAGAAAACAGCTATTGTTTAGAAAATTCTCCTCTATATTGTTTTTAGGTTTACTGCTCCTCCATGTTGCAGGTTTTACGCTTTTAACTTTTTGGAACAATTGGGAGTCAGAAAATAATATTGAACTAAATCAACAAATTGAAATAAAAGGAGATAGTTTGATTTACAAATATCCTATTTCATTGCCTTATAGTAATAATTTCCAAAAGCATTTTTCTGAAGCTCAAACGGCTATTTATAATGGTAAATTCTACCAAACATTAAAAGTGGAATACCGCAACGATACACTTATAACTTACTATTTACAAGTAAATTATACCCGAGAAAACGTATTAACAATAGTTAAAGATTTCAGTGACAGCTTGACGTTGGATTTGTCGAAAGAAAAAGAAAATTCTTCTCGAAAAGCACTTGAATTTTTTAAGAAAATCACCAGAGACTATTTTGCCCAAAATTTAGTTTTGAAAAATTGGTTTTGGATAGATTTTACAACCATTGATCACTTTTACTTTTCCACAACCTATCTAATACCCCAACTAAAAGTTACTCATCAGCCCCCTATTTTGAAAGGTTAAAATTGTATTTATTGGTGGCAAATCATTTCAAATTGATTTGGCACAAAATGTGATTTATTCCTAAAAAGCTCAAAATCAAAACTTAATAATGAAACCAATATATTTTTCTTTGTTGGGTTTGGTGGTCTGTATCCATACTTTTGGACAAACTTTACCAGACTCCTCAAAAATATTTAACCTCAATGCTTTAAACGTATCTGAACAAAAATACAAGTTCAATGCCCTTTCGTTGCCAAATACCAAAGGAACTTATCTATATTCTGGTAAAAAAACTGAAGTTATCAATGTTTTAGGTCTAGATGCCAACATTGCAGAGAAAACTCCGAGGCAGATTTTCGCTAAAGTACCTGGTGTTTTTGTTTATGACATGGATGGTTCAGGCAACCAAGTGAATATATCTACAAGAGGTCTTGACCCACATCGTGGATGGGAGTTCAATATCAGAAAAGACGGTGTAATAACCAATACCGATATCTATGGTTATCCAGCTAGCCATTATTCCATGCCAATGGAGGCAGTGCAAAACATAGAAATAATCAGGGGAACTGGCTCTTTGCAATACGGAGCTCAATTTGGAGGAATGTTGAATTATGTCAGCAAAACTGGCGATTCTACAAAAAAAATTACGCTTGAAAGTACCAACAGCATAGGTTCATTTGGCCTTTTAAGCACTTATAATGCCATTGGTGGTCAAATAGGCAAAGTGAATTACTATGCCTATTACAGTAAAAGAGTTTCGGACGGATTTAGAGATAATTCCAAAAGCGATTACGAAGCAATGTCTGTTGTAATTCAGTACCAAATTTCGAAAAAACTTGAGGCCAAATTTGATTTTTCGAATTCCAAATACGTTTTCCAGCTTGCGGGTCCAGTAAATGATAGTATGTTTTATGCCAATCCAAAAATGGCTACCCGTGCAAGAAATTTCTACAGCCCTGACATTTACGTACCTTCTATTAGTCTAAACTATAAGCTATCTGAAAGAACTAAAATGTCGTTTGTAAGCTCTGCTATTTTTGGAAGTAGAAATAGTGTAATGTTTGACAAAACCGCAGATGTGGTAGATAAGATTGACTCCAAAACTCTTCAATACGCTAACAGACAGGTAGATATTGACAACTACCAAAGTTTTACCAATGAGCTGAGATTGTTGCATTTTTATAATATTGGACGAGTGAAATCCATTTTGGTGGGTGGTGTACAATATATGAATAACGACCTCCATCGACGTCAGCAAGGCAAAGGCACCACAGCCTCTGACTATGATTTGAGCATAGAAGGAAATTGGGGTAGAGACCTACATTTAAAAACACAGAACTTGGCAGTTTTCTTTGAAAACCATCTTGCTTTTGGCAATAACCTATCTTTGAACCCCGGCTTTAGGATTGAATCTGGAGAGTCGACTATGAGTGGTACAATAAGTTACTATGATTCAAGCAAGTTTCCTGATGTTATCGAACACAAATTTCCGCTCTTCGGAATCAGCGGGGAATATAAATTAGGTTTGAATCAAAAGCTTTACTCAGGTTTTTCACAAGCCTACCGCCCAGTTATTTTTAAAGATATAATTCCAGGGTCGATTTTTGAAAAATCTGACGATAACCTCAAAGATGCTTTTGGTTATAATTTTGAAGCTGGATATAGATCCGAATTTGAGAATTTGAAGGTAGAATTTACTTATTTTCAGTTGCTTTACAAAAACAGATTAGGCACTTTGGCACAAACCGATGAGAACGGCAATTTCCAGATACTTAGAACCAACATTGGCACTTCTTTCACCAAAGGCTTAGAAAACTTTGTAGAGTATTATGGTAAAATTAACCCCCAATTGAATTTTTCTGTTTTTACTTCAACAGCACTAATGGACGCTAAGTTTCTAAAAGCTTCGGCGAGATTGGGAGATAAAAATATTGACATTGCGGGAAATGACGTAGAAAGTACGCC
>JAIPAJ010000203.1 GCA_021740125.1 Leadbetterella sp.
AGGCAGTACCAGCACTTATACCTTGGTCGTTTGGCAAATCTACTTTATTGTAAGTATCTTCTGTACCATCCGCTGCGTTTCCAATTAGAGGGAGCCCATCTTCAGTGGTTTTGAAAGCATTCACCAGGTTATGAGAAGCCTGATAAAAACCACAACATCCACGACCTGGAGCTGTTGAAGAATAAGGCCAGTTAAGGTTATCTCCAGCATTTCCGTTGTTACCAGTAGTTCCATCATTTACAGAAAATTGAACTTCAAAAATAGACTCTGAGTTATTGTTGGTAACAGTTCTATAATTGTCATGATAGTTTGCAACTAGTTTCTTTCCAGAGTTTTTGTAAACATCTTCTAAAAGAGCTTTTGCATCACCCCATTTTTTCTGGAAGATTTTTGCTTTGGCCAAGTATGCCTTAGCCGCCCATTTGGTAGCTCTTCCTTTTTGAGACTGTACCGCAGGAAGTGTATTTGCAGCAAACTCGAAATCTGCCTCTATTTTAGGCCAAATATCCTCAGTATTAGGAATTTTTGTAGAATTTGGGTCTGAAGCTTTGTAAATTTTATCATCAATATATGGAACTTTACCCCACATTTTTTTAGCCTCGAAATGATAATGTGCTCTTAAAAAACGTGCCTCAGCTACAACCTGAGCTTTTTCGGCTTCGGTCATGTCTTTCACATCAGGGCTTCCAACGATCTGGATAACTTCGTTTGCACGAGCTACACCATCGTATGAATGCCACCATTTTCCAAGGAAATAAGTGTTATCTGCAAGCCAGTTATATTGCTCAATAAAAGACTGCTCAGGTTGGTCACCCGCATCGGTACCTTTTACAGCATCATCTGAACTTATTCCACCAAATACGTAGTTTGAAATGGTAGACTGGCGACCCGTATTACCTGCTCCAACACCGTCTAAAAGTGAGTAGGCACCTATCAATAATGCACTTACGCCATTTTTTGTAGAAAGCTGAGCCAATGATGCTCTACCCTGAGGTTTTAAGTCGAAAAAGCTATCAGAGCAAGAAAAGCTGATAAAAACAGCGACTATTAGTATGATTATTTTCTTCATTTTATTTTATATTTTTATCATTATAATTAAAAACCAAGTCTAACACCCACCAAATAAGACTTAGCTACTGGATAAGCACCCTCGTCAATTCCCATGTGAATATCTTGGTTGTCGTTACCTGAAGTTCTCAAGTTAATGTCTGGATCAAGACCTGTATATTTGGTCAAAGTCAATATATTTTGTCCTTGAACATATATTTGAGCAGAACCCATTTTGGCTTTATTCATGATAGCCGCAGGAATAGAATAAGTCAACTGTACATTTTTCAATCTCAAATAAGAGCCGTCCTCCAAGAAATATGAAGAAATTTGCTGACTGGTAGCATCGCCAGAGTTTAACCTAGGTAGTTTAGCTACATCGCCTTGTTTTTTCCAAGAATCATACAACATTTCCTTAGATCTGTTTCCTTGGAAAGTGTTGAAGTCTGTCCAATATCTAACATAGTTGAATATCTCGTTTCCTTGAACACCTTGGCCAAACATCGTCAGGTCAAAGTTTTTGTAACCCAAATTCACATTGATACCATATGTAAAGTCTGGATGTGGATTACCAATGATAGTTCTGTCAGCAGCCGTAATGATTCCGTCACCATTTACATCTCTAAACTTAAATGTTCCTGCTCTCGTATAAGAACCAAACTTAGGAGCTGAAGCAGCTTCAGCATCGTCTTTGATAACACCATCCACAAAATAACCATAGTAACTTGCAATTGGCAGGCCTGCTTTAGTTGCTGAAATTGCAGGAAGACGAGTAGTGAAACCAAATATGGTTGCATTAGGATCATTATTCAGTTTGATTACCTTATTTTTGTAATGACCAATGCTGAAACCTACTTGATATCTAAAATCACCCACTTTGTCTCGGAAGTTGATACCCAAGTCAATTCCCTTGTTTTGTACTTCACCTATGTTAGTAAATGGTATTGAACCTGTTCCTGCTGTTCTTGGAATGGCAATTTGAGTCAACATGTCTGAAGTTACTCTGTTGTAAACGTCTAATACCAACTCCATTTTATTGTTTAACAAAACTGCATCTAAACCAATGTTTGTCGAAGTAGTGGTCTCCCATTTACCATTTGTATTACCAAATTGCACCAAATCAAAACCTCCAGCAATAGACGAACCAGTTCCATTGATGTCATAGGCATTGTTTGATGGGTCAGCGGCATACAAAGTATAAGCATTGTACACGTTTGGTATTAACTGGTTTCCAGTTTTACCCCAACCAAATCTTAACTTCAAGTCATTTACAAATTTCAGGTCTTTCATGAACTCATACTCTGACATACGAACACCCAATGAAAAAGCTGGGAAAACACCATATCTATAAGCTTCTGAGAAACGAGATGAACCATCTCTACGCAAAGTAAAGTCTGCTAAATAAATATCTTTGTAACCATAGTTGACTTTACCAAATTGAGAAAACAATGCACTTCTAATGGCTCCGTCACCTGCGTTGGCCAATCCAGCAGCCGAACCAGAGTTCAAATAACGATAGTCTAAGTCATCAAAAGAGAAGTTACTTCTACTTGCTGAATAACCAAAAGAGTACGTAGTAACAGCCTCTGTTCCTACCAATACATTCAGCTCATGCATACCCATTGTTTTGGCATAGTTTAAGGTGTTAAACCATGTAGCTGATTTGTCATAATTGTTGATTACGTTCAAACTATTGGCATTTCTTGCCTCTGCTGCCTCAATATCTCTATGAAAATATTCAGAACGGTTAAATTGATTGTACTCTAAACCAAAGCTAGTTCTCGCCTTCAGTCCTTTCATGATGTCAAACTCGGCATAAACGTTACCAAAAACGTGTGTTCCTTTTGTAAGGTTATCTTGTTCACGGTATAACCTTGCCAATGGATTAGGAGCATTACCAAGGTTTACGCCTTTACTTCCCGCAAAACCATTGTAAGGCGATGTATTAGTTCCACCTAATGCCGCTGGACCAGCAGTGATGTCAAATACTGGAATGATAGGATGTACACGAATCGCAAACATAATCGGATTTGACTCATTGTTGTTAGCAATACCTTGTCTTTCGTCATAAGAAAAAGTAAAATTCTCACCGATAGTCAAGAAGTTCTTCTTGAATTCAGTATTTGCTCTCACCGAATATCTGTTGTATTTGGTGTATTTCAAAATACCATCTTGTGAAAAATAATTGGCCGAAATAGCGTATTTACCAGAATTTGAACCTCCTGTTGCACCTATTTGATAGTTCGATATTGGAGCTGGATCAAAAATAGCATCTTGCCAATCTGTACCTTCTTTGTTGGCTTTGGTAATATTATAAGCCGTTTTACCCAAATTAGGATCTGCAATATCATTGGTATAGGTATAATTGGCTGGCAAAGAACCATAAACGTTCGGATAGATATAATCCGCCACGGTTTGCTCACCGTTTGGACCAAACTTATACTGTACAGATGGAGAAGTAACCGAAGGATTTTTTCCTGCACCAAGATCGGCTTGATAGAGATATGAACCCAACTCGGAGGTGTTCAATAAATCCAACATTCTTCCTGGTCTTTGTGTTCCTGTGTAATAATCAAATGAAATGTTTGGCTCACCAGCTTTACCCTTTTTGGTGGTGATGATTACTACACCATTGGCAGCTCTTGCACCATAAATAGAGGCCGCAGAAGCATCTTTCAATACTTGCATAGACTCAATATCATTTGGATTGAGCTGATTTAGTGTTCCTTGTGTAGGCACACCGTCAATTACATACAATGGGCTGTTGTTGTTTACCGAGCCAAATCCCCTTATACGAACCATCGTACCACCACCAGGAGAATTATCGTTACCTACTACCACACCAGCAGCTCTACCTTGGAGCATCTGCGTTACACTGGCCGCTGGCGTTGCGGTCAATTCTTTGGCGTTTACTACAGTTACCGCACCTGTAATGTCTTTTTTACGTTGCGAAGCGTAACCTGTTACCACCACTTCACTCAAAGATTTTGTGTCAAGAGATAAAACCACATTAATTTCTGACCGAGCACCGACAACTTCTTCGCTTGGATTATAACCAATAGAAGAAAAGGTTAGTACACTGGTATTGCTAGGTACGTCAATGGTATAGCTTCCATTGGCATCAGTTGTTGTACCAGTAGATGTACCCTTAACCAAGACAGTAACACCAGGAATTCCTGAAGTACTGCCGGTTTCGGTTACCTTACCAGCTACTTTTCTTTGAGCATAAGCAAAGCTTACCGTCATGAGAAGACTCACGACCATCAATGCCCGACCCAAATTTCGAAAAAGGAGTTTTTTTTGCATACGAGTAGGAGTTTTTGTTAATTTTAAATAGTTTTAAGAATTAGAACAGATTTTCAAATATAATTAATAATTCAAATTTTGATATTTATAAAATTAAATTTTTTTAAAAAATAATACAATTTTCAAAATGATAAAGTTTTCTTAACACAATGGCTAAAGAAAAGATAAGTTATGATGCTTTAGTAATTGGCTCTGGAATTTCTGGTGGCTATGCAGCTATGGAACTCACCAAGAAAGGCCTCCAAGTGTTAATGATTGAAAGAGGACGAAGCGTAGAGCATGTAGTAGACTACACAACCGCACTAACGCCTCCGTGGGAAATGCCTCATAGGGGCAAAGCTCCTTTGGAACTTTTGAAGGATTATCCTAAAACCGCTAGGGTTTACAATAAAATAAATGAATATTCTGCTCATTTTTATACAAAAGACGCCCTTCACCCCTATTTGGAGGACAAAAGATTTGATTGGATTAGGGGATATCAATTAGGCGGAAAATCCATAACCTGGGGAAGAATTGCTCTGAGAATGTCTGACCTAGACTTTGAAGCAAACGCCAAAGAGGGCATCGCGATAGATTGGCCTTTGAGATACAAAGATTTGGCTCCATGGTACGATTACATAGAGAAATTTGTGGGAATTTCTGGAAATGTTGACAAAATACCGCATTTACCTGATGGCGTTTTTCAGCCACCTATGCCTTTTTCATGTGTAGAAAAGGATTTTCAGCAAAAAAATAAAAAGTTTGGTGCCAAAGTCATTCACGCCCGACAAGCACATTTGACACAACCGACTGATGAACAGCTGGCCATAGGCCGGGGAAGTTGTCAATACCGAAACATGTGTGGGCGTGGTTGCCCATTTGGAGCGTATTTCAGCACCCAAGCGGCAACTTTGCCTGTAGCAAAAAAGACAGGAAATTTAACGATTCTCACCAACGCCATTGTTAAAGAAATAATTTACAACGACACCAAACAAAAAGCGACAGGGGTTTTAATAAAAGATAGCATTACCAAAAAAGAAACAGAGCTTCAGGCCAAAACCATTTTCTTGAATGCTTCGACTTTGGCCTCTACGCAAATTCTTTTGAACTCCAAATCCAAAAGATTTCCGAACGGCATGGGAAATGACAGTGGTGTTTTGGGGCATTATTTGATGGACCACCATTTTGGAGCAGGTGCCACAGCCGAAGTGGAGGGATTTGAGGATACGATAGAATATGGCAGAAGACCGAACGGTTTTTATATACCGAGATACAGAAATATTGGCGGAGAAAAACGAGACTATCTGCGTGGTTTTGGTTACGAAGGCGAGTCAAAACGTATTCACGAACATTGTCTAGATGAGTTTGGCGTGGAGTTTAAGAAAAAATTCACACGTTTTGGGCCTTGGCAAATTGGGCTTTCTGCTTTTGCCGAAACCCTACCTTACGAAGACAACAAAGTGTATCTTAGCCAAGACGAAAAAGACGATTGGGGAATACCCTTGCTGGTAATGTCTGCCGATTACAAAGAAAACGAGACCAAAATGCGGGTGGACATGAAAAACGATGCCGCCGAAATGTTTGAAGCAGCTGGATACAAAAACATAAAACCCTACGACGAAATCAGAGGCTTTGGCAGATGCATACACGAAATGGGAACCGCCAGAATGGGGCATTCGGCCAAGAATTCTATACTCAACAAAAACAACCAAGTTTGGGGAGTTCCGAATGTCTTTGTGACCGACGGTGCTTGTATGACTTCTTCATCAGCCGTAAATCCTTCCTTAACTTATATGGCTTTGGCGGCACGAGCGGCCGATTTTGCGGTTGCTGAAATGAAAAAACAAAACTTATAAATCATGCTGAGTTTTTGGGAGAAAAACATTTTTAAACAAAATTATGATATCCTGATTATTGGTTCGGGATTTACGGGACTTTGGCTGGCTTCATTTCTGAAGAAAAAGAGTCCCCTTTTATCCATAGCCATACTAGAAAGAGGAACTTTGCCTTCTGGTGCAAGTACTAAAAATGCTGGCTTTGCTTGCTTTGGAAGTCCTTCTGAGTTGCTTCAAAATGTTGAGGAAATAGGATGGGAAAAAACTTTAGAGATGACATCCAAACGATATGAGGGCATCCAAATTATTAAGCAAAACTTTGGAAAATCAATAGATTACAAGCCTTGTGGAGCCTCTGAGCTATTTTTTGATGATGATTTTTTTGAAAAAACTACCCAAAACCTAAACGAACTCAATAAAGAATTAAGTGGTATAGTAGGCCATCCCAATCATTTTTTTGTGGACCAAAATATCATTTCTGAGAGTCAATTTGAAGGTTTTAAATTTGCCATTAGCAATCAAGTCGAAGCATCCATACATTCTGGAAAACTATTTTATGAATTATACAAAAACTTGGTGAGTCAAGATGTAAAATTCTTCTTTGGAACAGCGGTAGAATCCATTGAAACTGATGCTAAAACAGCTAAAGTTTACACCAAAAACCTTGGCGAATTCAATGCTTCTCACGTAAGTATTTGCACCAATGCCTTTTCCAACCTATTCCTTCCCGAACAAAAAATAAAACCTGGTAGAGGACAAGTAATCATTACAAAACCTATCCTAAACCTGACCTTCGACAAAACTTTCCATTTTGACAAAGGCTATTACTATTTCAAAAACATAGGAAATAGAGTCTTACTCGGGGGCGGAAGAAACTTGGATTTTGAAGGAGAA
>JAIPAJ010000204.1 GCA_021740125.1 Leadbetterella sp.
AATCGAAGAAACAGAAAAAACCAATAATTTTAGACTTTTGGGCAGCTTGGTGTGCTCCTTGTCAAAAACTTGACAAAGAGACTTTTACTGACAAAGAATTAGGTGCTTATTTGAGCCAAAATTTTTTAGTCTACAAAGTGGATATTGATACGTTTGATGGGATGGAAATTGTAGATAGATTTTCTATTGATGTTTTCCCTACCATGTTGGTTTATGACTCTAAAAATGGTCAGCTTGGAAAATTCAAAGGATTTTATCCTGCTGGTTATTTACAAAAAGAACTTGAAAAAATTCAGGCAAAACACCATATCTATCCTGTAAAATCGCAAGATGGCTTAGCTATTAACAGATAATAATTTTTAGACAAGGTTTTTGAGAATGCCCCAACGTTGGGGTATTTTTTTTATTCAAGCTTATCTTTTCAAGCTATTTTCATCCAAAAAATAATATTGTGCGTAATTTTGCCATATGAAATTACAGAACGATTTAATATTAAGAGCCGCCAAAGGCGAGCAAGTAGAGAGAATTCCTGTTTGGATGATGCGACAAGCTGGTCGAATTCTTCCAGAATATAGAAAAGTACGTGAAAAAGCAGGAAGTTTCATAACACTTGCCACCACCCCTGAAATGGCCGCAGAAGTCACCATTCAACCTGTTGACATTTTAGGAGTTGATGCCGCTATTATTTTCTCAGACATATTGGTGGTTCCAGAAGCCATGGGTTTGCCTTATGAAATGATTGAGGCCAAAGGTCCATTTTTCCCAGAAACTATAAAAACCAAAGCAGATTTAGATAAACTTTCTAAAGGAAACCCAGTTGACCATTTGGTTTATGTTTTGGATGCCATCGATATTGTAAAAAAAGAACTAAACGGAAGAGTGCCTTTGATAGGTTTTGCGGGTGCTCCGTTTACTATATTTTGCTATATGGTAGAAGGTCATGGGTCAAAGACTTTTTCGAAAGCAAAAAAAATGATGTATTCTGAGCCGGATTTGGCTCACTCACTTTTGCAGAGAATCACTGATGCTACAATTGCATACTTAAAAGCTCAAATTTTTCATGGAGCAGATTTGGTACAAATATTTGATTCTTGGGCAGGCATTTTATCACCTGAGCAATACCGTGGATTTTCGTTGCCTTATATTTCGCAAATATGCAATGCTATTAACGAAGCACCCATAACAGTTTTTGCCAAAGGAGCGTTTTTTGCTAGAGAAGATATAGGTAAAACTGCTTGCAATGTAGTAGGATTAGACTGGAACATGGACATTTCTGAATCTAGGAAACTGATACCTAACAAAACACTTCAAGGGAATCTTGACCCTTGTGTATTGTATGCACCGATGGCAGAAGTTGAGAAGCATACCAAAACCATGATTTCGGCATTTGGAAAACAGAAATATATTGCGAACTTGGGCCACGGAGTTTACCCTGACACAGACCCAGAGAAAGTTAAATGTTTCATAGAAACGGTTAAAGCTTTCTGATGTAATTTTTCATTGAAACTTCCGTTTGATACTTTAAAACAAAATTCGTTTTTTTGTTTCAAAACAATTGTCAAATTTGGCTAACTTTTCCAATTCACAAATGAGATTTCCGCTTCTGTATCTTTTATCGCTAACTTATATTTATACATTTGCCCAAAAAGTAGAAACACTCGGGGGTGCTGTAAATACAGAATACAACGAGATACATCCACTAATTGCTCCAGATGGCCAAACCCTATATTTTGCAAGAATTAGTCATCCGTCTAACAACTTTGGCAAATTTAATGAGAAGGATGGTTTAGGAAGTATGGATGTTTGGTTCAGCGACCTCATGAGCGACAAACGCTGGGCCGTAGCCCGTAAAATGGCGAACACTATCAATAAAGATCGTTACAATGATTTATTTAGCATAACTCCGGACGGAAACACGGCTCTCATACGTGGTGTATATGCCAACGGCCGTAAAACTGATGAGGTGGGAATTTCCATAAGCAAAAAGAAAGGAACAGCTTGGCAACAACCGAATAAATTGGACATACCAAAACTTGACGCTATGTGTAAGGGCCAGTTTCTAACTGCCTTTTTGAGCAACAGTGGCAAGGTGTTAATTTTGGCATTTAGTGAAAAGAAAAACTCCAAAGAAGACGATCTCTACATTAGCTTTTTAGACAAGGCCGGAAAATGGTCAAAACCAGAAAGTTTAGGCAATGATATCAACTCTCTAAGTTCAGAAACTACTCCTTTTTTAGCTGCAGACAATAATACACTATATTTTGCCTCTGATAGAAAAAATGGTGAAGGTGGATTTGACATTTGGGTAAGCAAAAGAAAAGGTAAATCTTGGACTGGCTGGAACAAACCCATAAACCTGGGCAAAGAAATTAACTCTGACAAAGATGAAATGTATTTTTCAATTGAAGCCTCAGGAGAGTTTGGTTACATGTCGAGTAAAAACAAAGCCGTAGGTAAATCAGATTTGTTTAAAATTAGATTAAAAGAAGAAGTTAAGAAAGCCTCTGACGATGCAGCATTGACAGCTTCAAAAAATTCAGACACCAAAAAAGAAACAGACAAAAAAGGAGAAATTCCTGTTTTGGCACCTACTCCCACCATATTGTTGAGTGGGGTAGTGAAAGATCAAAAGTCAGGCAAGCCTGCAGAAGCCAGAATTATTTACGAGGATCTGGACAGCGGTGAGGAACTTGGCGTTGCGGACTCAAATCCTGTAACTGGGGAGTATAAAATTTCACTTCCCTATGGAAATAGATATGCTATAAGAGCAGAAGCCAAGGATTTTATACCAGTTTCAAAAAACATAGATTTGACCATTCAAGGGGCATTCAAAGAAATAAAAGACCTTGACTTGGCCATTGCTCCAATACAAACTGGTGTGACAGTGCAGTTATACAATATCTTTTTTAAATTTGGACAAGCGACCCTTGAGCCAGAATCCTACTTTGAATTAGACCGTATGATATCTGTAATGGAAGAAAACCCGACAATGGTTATTGAAATCCAAGGTCATACGGACAACGTTGGATCAGCTGAAGCAAACCTTAGACTTTCGCAACAAAGAGCCGAAGCCGTAAGAGATTACTTTGTTATCAAAAAAATAGCCCTAGATAGGGTAAAAAGTGTTGGCTTTGGTGAAGCCAAGCCTATCGCATCTAACGCAACCACCGAAGGGCAAGCCAAAAACAGAAGGGTGGAATTTGAAATAAAAAGAAAGTAAGTTTCTAAACACCCTAGATGAATAAAGAATTTAGCAGGAAGTTTAAATAATATCTTTTATATCCATGGTATTGGTGGTGATATTGCAGGCGAGCAACATGGTAATCAACCTAAGTTCAGGAAATATTCTTGTACCAAAAGGTTATAATTCTTTCATCCAAAATTCTTTGCCCAAGACATAGCTCGAATTGCAGTTCCTATATTTTTTATAATTTCTGGCTATTTATATTTCTAAAATATTAAAGGAACGATCTCCGAATTTAAATATAAAGTCATCAAAAGAATAAAGGCAATTCTTATTCCGTATTTGTTTTGGTCATGCTGGGGACTTGATTTTATACTATAATAAAATCACCTCCAATGGCTCAAAACTTTTTCACCAATGGCTTAATAAAAGATATGCCCATAGAAGAAATAATGATTAGATAAGGATCAATGCTGAACTCCGCCCTCTCCATGAACATGTCCATGATCAAGTTCTTCTTGACTTGCATCTCTTATTCCGATAACTTTACCTTCAAATTTCAGGGTTTTCCCAGCCAAAGGATGATTAAAATCTACCTGAACTGTGTCACCTTCAATAGCATAAATTCTACCAGTAATTTGGCTTCCATCGTCATTGGTAAAAGGCACAAAATTGCCAATTTCTAAAAGATCTTCAGGGATTTCGCCATTCTCAATCTTGAACATATCCAGCGGAAAATCAGCAACATCATCTTCAGAGAAATCTCCAAAACCTTCTTGTGGCCCAAGTTCAAAATCAAATTCATCGCCAACTTTTAGTCCTGCCATTTTTGTTTCAAAGTCTACAGGTAATCCACTGTGACCAGCCAAATACACCATAGGTTGATCTTCACCTACCACTTCTACTATTTCGTAATCGTCTTCTTGACTTTGTATATACAATTCATATATAATCGTAACTACTTTTTTTTCAGATATTTGCATTTTATTTTTGATTTTTTAAAAGTAGATAAAAATACGGATTTTAAAGATGAAGGTCTCCACCGATAAAGAATATTAAGCTACCTTTGTGCTTTGAAATTTTACAGCAAAACTACGAATAAATTTATGTCAAAAAATTATTTAGGCCTTTTAATGCTCTTCATATTTGCCTCAGGAAGTTTTGCTCAGAAAAAAAATAACGATTTTAATTACTACATAAAAAAAATAGATACCAAACTAAAAATTGATGGAAAATCTGACGATGCAGCTTGGTCAACTGCACAAACAGCTACTGATTTCTTTCAAGTGTTGCCCATGGACACCAGCATGGCCAAAGTTAAAACCGATGTAAAATTTTGCTATGACGACAAGAATCTTTACGTACTTTTTATAAATTACAATTATATAAAAGGCTCCAACATGGTGGAGTCGATGAAACGCGACTGGAACTTTGGCAAAAATGACAACGATTTACTTTTTATAGATACGTTCAACGACCTTACCACAGGTTTTTCTTTTGGTTCAAATGCCAGAGGCGGCCAATGGGATGGCTTAATGTCAGGCGGTTCCTCAATAAATTTGAGTTGGGACAATAAATGGCAATCAGAAGTAGCATTTGACGAAAACCAATGGACTTGGGAAGCAGCCATACCATTTAAAACCTTAAGATACAAAGAAAATACGACCGTTTGGGGTATAAACTTTAGCCGATTGGATTTGAAAACAACTGAAAAGTCGTCTTGGACTCCCATTCCAAGGCAGTTTCCAACGGCATCTTTGGCCTTTACGGGCAATTTGGTTTGGGATACTCCTCCCCCATCTCCAGGTGCCAACATCAGTGTGATTCCATTTATTACAACCGGAATTAGCAAAAACCATGAGGCAAAAACTGAGGCAAAAGGTGAATTTGGAGCAGGTTTTGACGCAAAATTCGGATTAACTTCATCCTTAAATCTTGATCTAACAGTATTGCCAGATTTTTCTCAAGTAGAAGTTGACGTTCAACAAACCAATCTTGACCGTTTCGAGTTATTTTTTCCAGAAAGAAGGCAATTTTTTATTGAAAATGGTGATATTTTTAACAATTTTGGTTCGGCAAGTTTGCGTCCATTTTTCTCTAGAAGAGTTGGATTAGACGCTCCAATATATTACGGTTCTAAGGTCTCTGGAAAACTGAATGACAATTGGAGAATAGGTGGCATGAATATGCTGACAGGCAAAAACTCAGATGGCGTGGCGGGCTCCAATTATACGGTATTATCGACTCAAAGGAAGGTCTTCAAGAGGTCATATATTGGTGCTATTTATGTAGACAGGGAGACCACTTTACGAAAAAATCATGACTCAACTAATAAATTGGCGGATTTCAACAGAACTTTCGGCTTAGAATATTATTTGGCCTCTGCAGATAACAAATGGTTAGGAAAAGCCTTCTTGTTCAAGACATTTTCCCCAGAAATCAAGGGACAGAATAATGTAGCCTCACTCACAGTTTCAAGAACTACCAAGAAATTCATATTATCTGGCACCATGGAGTCGGTAGACATGTATGTGAAAGCCAACGAAGTAGGATATGTAAGAAGAAATAATTACATTCATATTAGACCAGAAGCCGCTTATTTATTTTTCCCAAAAGGTGGCAAAATCCTCTCCCATGGGCCAAATGTGATGTTTTCTTATTATTTTTCACAAGATAAATTCGACAAAAACGAAAACACCAATGTGATTTTCTATAAGTTTAACTTGAGAACACAGGCCACATTTACGGTTTGGACAGCAGCCGATTTTGTTAAACTAACAGGCAAATTTGACCCAACTGGTTATAAAAAATTATATTTAGATTCAGACCAAGTACATACTTGGAAATCTTGGGGAACCATGTTTACCTCTAAACCTCAATCGGTATTTACATATGGTTTTGAAACTAGATATGGCGGATATTATGCAGACGGTAAAAGGCTTAGACTTGATGCCGAGGTGGCATACAGATTCCAACCTTATGTTTCTATAGCCTTGAAAAGCAATTTCAACCAATTGACATTTGAGCAAGACAAACGCTTGCCTCAAGCCTTGAAAAACACAACACATAACCTTTGGTTACTCGGACCAAGGTTGGATGTTACACTGTCCAACAAGATGTTTTTCACTAACTTTATGCAGTATAATAACCAAACGAACAATTTCAATATCAACACCAGATTTCAATGGCGTTATAGCCCAGCTTCTGACCTCTATTTGGTTTATACCGACAATTATTTTGCAGATACTTTTGCTCCAAAAAACAGGGCGATTGTATTGAAATTTACGTATTGGTGGAATGTGTAGTCCTACTGGCAAACCAGCCAACTTATCAGTACTTCTAAAAAGCCTTATCACAACATCGTTACCAAATCATTTTTAATTTCCATATCTATAATATTACAACCATCTCAAGAAAATATTATTCGAAGTATAGGAAAACATTAAAGCCAAAAGAGATTTAAAAACTTACATTCAGATTAAAATGTAATTAGAATTTGATTAGAATATTTATTTTTTTCTTGGAAAAAAATAAAATATTTACGTTGTAAAATACACATATTGAATAGTTAAAAAAAACAGTAATACGCAATTGTTTAATTTAAATAATAAGAAAAAGTTTCTCTACTAATTTTGAAAAAAACCTGCTTCAACATCCAAAAATTGCAGATTTCCAAATTAAAACATCAAAAAACAAAAGAATTCAAACGACCCATAAGGAACTTTTCAAATAAATATATAGGCTTATTTTAAGAATATTTTGCAAAAAAATAATTAAACAATAACGTTTTTTCGTTTAACAATTAAATTAATTAATTAAACAAAGTAGATGTTACAGCGTTTCTTTGAATATTATCAAACTTAATA
>JAIPAJ010000205.1 GCA_021740125.1 Leadbetterella sp.
ATAATTAAGCAAAATGATCTCAAACTTCACATTTAGGAATCCCGTTAAGATAATTTTCGGAAAAGATACCATCGCAACTTTGCCAAAGAATATTCCAGCAGGTGCCAAAATTTTGGTTACTTATGGCGGAGGTAGTATTTTCAAAAACGGTGTTTATGAACAAGTAAAAACCGCACTTTCAGGTTTTGAAATCATAGAATTTGGAGGAATTGAACCTAATCCCACTTTCGAGACTTTGATGAAAGCCGTAGAATTAGGGAGAGCTGAGAACATTGATTTTATATTGTCAGTTGGAGGAGGTTCTGTACTTGACGGAACCAAGTTTATCTCAGCCGCTATTCCTTTTGAAGGTGGCAATGAGTGGGAAAATATTGTAATTGGCAAAGCAAAATATAAATCTGCTACGCCATTTGGTGCTATTTTAACTTTGCCTGCAACAGGATCAGAAATGAATTCGGGTGGCGTAATTTCTAGAAAAGAAACGCATGAAAAGTACGGAATGGGAAGTCCACTTTTATATCCACAGTTTTCTATATTGGATCCTACGACTACGTATTCATTGCCTAAGGTTCAAATAGCTAATGGCTTGGCTGATGCATTTACTCATGTGATGGAGCAGTATTTGACCTATCCAGTCAATGCACTTATTCAGGATAAATTCGCCGAAAGTGTGCTTAAAACTTTGATTGAAGTAGCTCCAAAAGTGATGCACGACCAGACCAATTATGAGGATATGTCTAACTTTATGTGGGCGGCCACAGTGGCATTAAACGGCTGGATTTCACTAGGAGTGCCTAGTGACTGGGCTTCGCATCAGATTGGTCATGAACTTACTGCGTTACACGGAATCGACCATGCACGGACCTTGGCTGTAGTTTTGCCTCATTTGATGCGATACAAAATGGATAAGAAAATGGACAAAATGGTCCAATATGCTAAGGAAGTTTGGGGTCAGACAGGTACTGATGACGAACTGGCCGAAGCTGCAATTCAAAAAACTATTGAATTTTATGAATCGTTGGGAATACCTACAAAAGCATTTGCTTATGGAATAGGAGAGGAGACTGTTCAAGAAATAAAGAAACGCTTTGCAAACAGAAATGTTAAATATGGAGAAAATAGCGACATTGATGCCGTAGCAACTGAAGCAATTCTGAGGATGAGCATTGCTTAGTGTTTTAAAAAAAATAGAATTAAATACTCTTCCAAACTGAAGAGATTTAATTCTATTTACTTCTCAGAAAATCAGGCTATTACTTTAGCCTTTTTAATGAATTTATAATCTTAAAAGCCTCTTTTTCGGCATTGGCATCGTCATCGGCAAAAGTTATTGCTACGAAAAGTGTCGTTTTGGTTCTTTGGTCCATTAGCCCAGCAAACATTACTCTGTGATCATCTAGATAACCTTCTACATAAAAACCGTCTAATTGATTAATTTTTGTAGCATGAGCTTGGTCTATTTCAGTCATTTTAATGGCTTCAGCTCCTTCAATTGTAGCTTCCTCCAGGTCTGCCAAAGTGATTTTTTCGGAAAAAATACTGATGGCGAGAGACATGCCATCGCCTTCCATTTCAAATTCTTCATCTGTATTTTTAGCCACTTCAAAATCATCTGGAACAGTTATTTGAAGTCTATATTTCTCCCAAACATATACGTTGTCATAAGTGAAAGAAGAAAATGTAATAGCAAAAAAGAGAAACAATAATTTAGTTTTCATTTTATCAATGGTTTATTTGGTTTTAAATTTCTCAAAAATAATGGTAAGTATAATAATATCCAAATCCTTTAATAATGCAATTCATTAGCCCTTACCTGATTTAATGGAATCTTAAAAATTTAAGCCTATGGTATATTTTAAAAATTATTAGGATTTAATACGACATACTTTATTGACTTCTTAGCTTTTTCTTCATGATATGAATAAGAAATATGTAAATTTCCGTTAATCGATTGAATCAAACAGGGATAGGAATAGCTTTTTTTTAGAGTCTCATCATTTTCAAGAACGTATTTATTATTCCAGGTCTCACCTTCATTATCAGATATATATAGACTTAGTCGATATCTGCCATCCGTTTGGTCATTGCCGACAAAAGCCCAGCGTCCGTCTTTTAATACCAATAATTCTACACTCGCAGTATTTGGAATGTCTGTTTTTTGGGCCACTGTCCAAGTTTCACCTTGGTCATGAGATTCACTTTTTTGAACCCTCGGTGGCTCATCACCGCTATCTCTTAATAATGCAATTATATCCCCGTTTTTTTTCTTTACTATTGCAGGTTGTATCGGCCCTCGGCCTACCAAGGGGGAGCTAGGTCTCCAACTTTGTCCGTGATCTTCAGAAATAGCCATCATTGAGAAATTAAAGCCATCCGAATAAAGAGGCAAAATTATTTTTCCATTTTCTAAGATTAGAGGTTTTATTCTGGTCATCCATCCAAAGCTCCGTTTTACAGGTTCTTTACTGGATTGTATGATCATTTCGTCATATTTGGGAGCATATCCAGACCATCCTGCAGTTAATTCAGGTAATTCTTTTAGTTTTTTTTCTACTTCTATTGCAAAGGAATCGTTTGGTTTTAAAAGTATATTGTCTTGCCATTCCCAAATCGGCGGGCCAGGGTTTTGGTAGTTTGAGGAGATTTTATATCTTAAAATGGATTGTTCCCATTTATTAGCTTGTACTGCAATCCAAACCAAAAACAGCTGTTTTTGGGCATTTAAGAATAAAACAGGATTGCAATCTGGGATGTTTGGAGTATCCGCCATCAAAAAGGGATCTCCCCATTGGTTTTTTCCCTTTTCTAATCTTGAACCCATTATTCTTACATCGTCTGCGGTTCTTTCACCACTTCCTTCGAACCAAACAATGAGTATGTCATTGTTTGGCAAAATTACCAAGCTACTGGCATGAACGTGTTTTTCTTGTAAGGGAAAAACTAAGGAACTATGAATGTTGGAAGATTTCTGAGCAAAAACCGGGTATGCAATTATAATTAAAAAGAAGATGGTTAAGCGTTTGAGGTTCATTTAATGAATTTTTTAGGTTGAAAAAAGTAATTCAAATTTACATATTATATTCTTCTCAATGAAATATCATTTTCTTAGAAAAGGACAAATTTATTAGCAGAAATAAAAAGTCTTACGCACAAAGAAGCATCGAGTTCTTCTGACTCGTAATGAATATAAACTAAACGAAAATTTAAAACTTATGAATTATTTGAAAGGTGCTTTAATGTGTTTGCTTGGTCTGATTTCTATCAATACAATTGCACAAAATGAAATGCAAACTTTGTTTGGGAAATCAAAAAACAAAATTCAGTCGCTTGGACTTTACATTGTTCCCGAGCTGTCTTATGGTGCGTTTAGTGGCTTATTTTTGCCAATCGCTGGAAATAGTGTAATGCTAACTGTAAACAAAAAATTTGCCATTGGTGCTACTGCATCTAACACAATTAGAGATAATCGTACAACAAATTCCAGAGGGCATTTTGGAGGCTTAAAAATGGAATACACGCTAAAACCTGATGCCTTAGTGCATGTTTCGTTTCCGCTTGTTTTAGGAGCTGGGAATATTTCTTCAAGAGAGAGTTTTAACGGTTTTGATCATAGAGGTAAATATGAAGACAGGTTTGAGTTTAGAAGAAATAGAAGTTTCGTATTTCAACCTGGTGTAAATGTAGAAACAAACTTATTTAAATATGCTAAAGTTTTCTTAGGTGCCAATTTTCGTTTATCGGCTAATAATAGTGGATATAATGCTGATTTGAGTGGATTTTCAAGTTCTTTAGGGCTGAAATTTGGAGTGTTTGATTATAAAATTAAGAAGAAACTTAAAGAAACTTCAGAGCCTGTTGAAGAGGTAAAATAGTATTTGTTAAAATAGCGAGGTCATAGTTTGAATATGCTATGACCTCTTTTTTTGCTTTATTTTAATATTTTGATCTCTACCAGGTCATTACTAGTTCTTTCCTCGTAAAAAGCCTTAATCGTTTTTCCATTAAATTTAACCATCTCTTCGGTTACATAATACTCGAACTCAACGGTTTGTTCGGTATTAGTAACCGAGACTTTGTTGGGCAAATCACCTCCAGTAATTTCGTTAGCTCCATTTAATACACCAGATATACTTTTCATTTCTTTTGTTACCGGAATAGCGTCTGTTTTGAAAATAGACTTTCCATTGCTCTGGATATCCATCAAAGAATTATTGAAATTACTTGCATAAGAAAAGTCAAGGTATTTTCCAATAGACTTTTGGAGAATTTCTTCATTTATATCTTTTACTTCCTCGAGGTTGAGACTAAAAGTTTCTTCAAATTTTCTCTCTGGAAATTCAATGGTTAGCGTAGCCAATGGATAACCTCCATCTTCGTATTTTTTTAATAGTCCTGTTTCATGAACAAGCTCTCCGTTTGGAAATGAAGAGGCTTCGAGGTTTTCGGGGTACTGGATGGTATCAGCAACGGCTAAAGAATCTGTTACTGTTGTGAACTGATCATTTGAGCTGCTTTGTTGGCAAGAATTGAGTCCTAAAATTAGGAATACAGAGAAAATAGTTTTGATTTTAGTATTCATTTTTCTTAATATTAAATTTGTTTTAAGGTTTCAAAATCTTTGATATATGATAAATACAGGTAATTGAGCAAAAGCCCATTGCTGTTATTTATTTTATGGTGTCCTTCCACAAATGGATATACATGGGTCGTTATTCTTTCGAATTCATATTCAGTTCCCATTTCCTTATTTTCAAACGTTTCAATTTCTTTTTTGTCTAAAGTAATCTCACAAAAGTAAAAGTACATGGCTTCATCTGAGGTGCCCGTGCTCGGAAACAGTCTCTTATTCGGAGAAAGATTGATCAGGTCTTCTTCAGACACTGTAATTCCTGTTTCCTCTTTTACTTCCATTACAGCTATTTCTAGTGGCGTTTTAGTCCCATCAACCATTCCGGCAGGATGCTCATAGGTAAATCCGCCTTCAGCGATTCTCCTTTGCTTTACCAAAAGTAAATATTTTTCTTTGGTTTTTTTATCAATTAATACAATACAAATGCAAACCACTTCCCCTTTTATGAAACAAATTGGAGGAATTTTGTCACCCTCTGGTGTATTAGCATCGAGCATTACCAAAGAAAATAATGCCTCTCCGTTGTATCGATGTCTGGTATAGATTACCTCTATATTATTTATTTTTAGTCCATTAGTTTGTAAATTGGCTTTCCAGATTTTAAATTTATGGGCATTTTCGAGCGACTCTTTCATTCTTGAATTTAATAAATTGAAAACAAAACTACTTACTCCTGCTTTTATTCTTCTCCTTTTAGGTGGTTTTTATTTCTATGGTTCAAGTTATAAAGTATTACAGTATAATGGTTTGAAGATGAAAGGGCTATCATTGGTGGCACCGCCCAAAGAAGTGGATACAACTTGTTTTCATTCCATTCAAAATGTAAACGCAGATTGGGTTTCGTTGATGCCCTATGCTTTTGTGCCTAAGGAAAGTGCCAAAGTTCGGTTTCAAATAGACACCACAAAAAAGCACCAATGGTGGGGAGAAACACCAGCAGGTGTGAAAAGTTGTATTAAAATGGCTCACTCAAAGGGTATAAAAGTTATGCTCAAGCCTCATTTGTGGTTGGGTTGGGGACAGTTTACTGGAGATTTGGCTTTCGAGAAAGAATCAGATTGTAAGATTTTCGAGGATAGTTTTAAAGAATATATCTTGACTTTTGCTCGTTTGGCCGAATCAGAAAAAGTCGAAGTTTTTTGCATAGCTACCGAAATGGGCAGCCATGTACAAGGTAGAGAGGCCTATTGGTTTGGCTTGATTACCGAAATAAAAAAGGTGTACAAAGGAAAATTAACCTATGCCGAAAACTGGGATTGCTATGATAAAGTGCCTTTCTGGCACCAGTTGGATTACCTAGGAGTTGATGGATATTTTCCGCTTTCGGATAAACGAGAACCAAGTGCAGAAGAGTTGAATATAGGTTGGAAAACGCATCTTAAAAAACTAGAAAAGTATTCAGTGAAACACCAAAAGCCGATTTTGTTCACCGAAATTGGTTACCGAAGTAATGATTTCAGCACAGAGAAGCCTTGGGAAACAGAATATTCGAAACCAAAGAACGAGAAGATTCAAGCCAATGCTTATCGTTCGTTTTTTGAAACAGCTTGGAAGCAGCCATGGTGTGCTGGTGCCTTTATTTGGAAATGGTTTCCGTCTGAAATTGACCACTTCCATGAAAGGGAAACGTTTTCGCCTCAAGGCAAAATTGCTGAAAAAGTGCTGGGGGAGCATTATGGCAAATAATGCTTTTCCATTTTCTTTAGTGTCCAAAGAATTTCATCCAAGCCGTTAGATTTGATTTCATAAACCGTAGATAGCTGCATGCCCAGTTTACCTTTTGGAAAACCGCCTTTTCGTAAGAACCACTCTAAATAACTTATGGGCAAATCACACAAAAAAGTGCCTTTGTATTTGCCAAACGGCATTTGGTTTTTTACGATTTCTAATAAAATTTGCTTATCTGGTTGAAACATAAAGCTTTTTTAAAATGGATTGATGGAATTCTCCTGCACAAAATTAGTCCTAATAGTGTGAGAATTTATACAATTCAAAAAAGTAAAATAAGCTTTGACAAACCTTACCTCTATGATCCCTAATCTAACGGTTACAAAAGTTAAATATATGTTTGAATTTTAATAAAATAACACCGTTGAATTACAATAATAGTATTAATTTTTGAGGTACTTTTTACCAAAGAGGGTTATTACTTGTTTGATAAAGTAATAATACTTAATGTCTTACCGTAAAATAAAAAACATCCAAATTAGTCTTTGATAAAATTGGTTAATTTCAAATCATTGGTCACTTTTGAATTGAAAATTATTTCGATATAGCCATGAATACATTTAAAAAATTAACCATTTACTTTGTATTATTCTGCATTTTTTGTTTTGCAAGAAATGCCTCAGCCATACCAAAATACAACGAGGGAATGGTTATGGTAAAAGGTGTACAGTTTTTGCAAGAAAGAGAGGAT
>JAIPAJ010000206.1 GCA_021740125.1 Leadbetterella sp.
GTCTGGTGCGATACATATCTGCCCACTGTTATGGAATTTTCCCCAAACAATACGCTTGGCTGCGGTACTGATGGAGGCCGTTTCGTCTACAATGGTCGGTGATTTTCCACCCAATTCTAAAGTGACAGAAGCCAGGTTTTTTGCTGCCGCTTTCATTACAATTTTACCAATTGAAGGAGCACCAGTAAAGAAAATATGATTAAAAGGTAATTCTAACAATGCTGTTGAGGTTTCTATGCCACCTTCTATCATGGCTATTTCGTTTTCGTTGAAAATGCTTTTTATCAATTTGGCCAGAACTGCTGAGGTGTGTGGGGTAAATTCTGAGGGTTTCAAAATTGCAGTATTTCCACCTGCAATAGCAGATACCAAAGGGCTTAAAAGTAAGTTAACAGGGAAATTCCAAGGTGCTACGATCAAACAAACACCTTTAGGTTCGTATTTGATATAAGAAGTGGAACCGAAAAAAGCTAAAGGTGTATCAGCCGCTTGCTTGGCTGTCCATTTCCCAACATGACTGATGGCATGCTTTATTTCGCTCGTAACAGGAAATATCTCAGACAGGTCAACATCGGCTTTTGGTTTTTTAAAATCGGCCATCATGGCATCTCTTAAATCCTGCCTGAAAGTATTTTCTAAGGCATTTAAAAGTGCCTTAAGTTTTGACTTTCGCTCTTTTATAGAAGCGTTTGCGATGGCAAATTGATTGGCCTTTTGAGCCTGAAATATTCTATTTATTTGGTCAATATTTACTGCCTCAGATACAATATTCATGGTTTTGGTTTTTATTTGGTTGATTGTGAGTCGAATATAATAAAAAATATTTTATTCACTTAAAGAAAATCAATTTCATTCTCAATAAAATAGAAATGTTTTCTTTGAAAATGTTGTTTGTCAATTGTTTAAGAATTTTTTTTATTTTTAGAATAAATTAAAGTAAAATCCAAAGTAGTTCGTCTTCATAAAAAATACTATTTCAATAATTAATGAGCCAAGAAGACCGTACGATTAAAACCACCATTCAAGCTTTTGGAAAAAAGCTGTTTGGGTTTATTCGTGGCAAGGTTCGTTCTAACGAAGATGCGGAAGATATTCTTCAGGATGTTTGGTATCAGCTATCGAGTTTTGGGAATTTGGAAGACATTGAAAATGTGAGTGCTTGGCTTTATCAAGTAGCCAGAAATAAGGTAACAGACAAGTATAGAAAGAAAACTACAGACGCACTTGAAGATTATGCTTTTGAAGATTCTGACGGGGATTTGTTGTTTAAAGAAATACTGCTTTTAGACGAGAGCAACAACCCTGATTTGGCTCTATTTAAAGAGACCTTTTGGAGCGAACTCGAAAGAGCTTTACAAGAACTTCCTGAAAATCAGCGGGAAGTTTTTGTATTAAACGAAATGGAAGATTTAACTTTACAGCAAATAGCAGACCTCAAAGGCGAAAATCTTAAAACGATAATAAGCCGAAAAGGTTACGCTGTAAAACATCTTAGAAATAGGTTAAATTATTTATATGAAGAATTAAATTATTAAAACAATGAAAAAAGGGCTTTTCTTTATTCCAGTAATCATAGCAGGATTTTTGGCTTTTGGTTGGGTAATTATGCAGCTTTGGAATTGGCTAATTCCAGATATTTTTCATTGGTCAAAAATTAGTTATGTGCAAGCAATTGGACTTTTTGTTTTGAGTAGAATTTTGTTTGGGGGATTTAATTTTAGAAGGTCAGAGTATAGGAAGCCCCCTTTTGGAAAATCAAAATTCAAAGAAAAATTTATGAATATGAGTGAAGAAGAAAAGCAAGCTTTTAAAGAACAATGGAGGCAGCGTTGTGGAAAATGAGGGGATTTAAGGAATTGCTCTCTGGCTTTTATTGTATTCGTCAATGTATTCTAATATTGCCAATATCTCTTCTTCCCTAAAATTAGTAAAGGCCGTCATTTCAGTTTTGTTGAATTTTTCAAATAAATTAATAGCATATTTATCTCCACTTTGAATAACTTTTTGTGGATTTTGAATCCATTTTATAAGCCATTCTTCATCTCTTCTTTCCTTAACTCCAGCTAAACCAGGACCAACGACCATGGAAGCATCAGCATTATGACATTGTGAACAATTATTTTTGAAAAGTGTTTCTCCAAATACATTTTTAATTAAATTAGGATTGTTCATTTCAATTATTCTAGGATTGTTCATTTCATCCATACAGGTCCCACAATAAAATTGAGGTTCTTGAATATTATCAAGCTTTTGTTTTTGAAAAAATGTATAAACAGTAAGAAAAAATAATACAGATGTAGCTATTACAATTTTGTAAATCAATTTTGAGATTTTTATGTAGATATTATGATTGGTCATTTTAAAGAAATCAATCTCCAAATATACTCTTTTTCTAAAGATTAAATATTCCAGTTACTGTATATTCAAAACATAAAATGTAAATTATTGATTTTTAGTGTTTTAAGTTAGAAATTTAAATTATTTCAAAATAATTTAAAGTAAAATCTCCACTCGCTCGTCTTCCCTTATATAAACAATAAAATTAAAAATGTTAAAGTCAATTTTGTTTGGAGTATTTATGGGAGCCACATTGTTTTTTGCTCCGTTTATTTTGCTGTTCTTTTTAGTGTTCTTCCTTCTTATGGGCATAGGTTTTAGAAGGAAAATGCGATATGCCCAAGCCCAATATCGCACCGTTCGCAACGATGTATATGCTATGTCTGGTTTTGAAAGCGTGGTTTTCAAAAACAGAAACCAAAATAGCCAAATCATCCATATTGATTAATTTATAAAACGTACAAATTATGAAAAAAAGACCAAGATTTTTTGTGAGTATCCTAGCAGCTATGCTCACTTTTGGTGCATTAACGGCCCATTTCGGTTGGAGACACCACAACAAACATTTCGGGCCACACGCAAATCACTGCACACAAGGCCACGACAATCAAAAAAGTATTAACCAAAAAAACAATTAAAACCATGTGTAGAGATAAAGCTCATTATCATCAAGCATTTCATAAAATGCAAAACTTTGGCGGAGGTTTCCGTCGCCCAAAATACAATGTGCCATTAAATATTTCAGAGAATGAAACCGAATATTTGGTACAAGTATACGCCACCGGATTTGGCAAAGAAAATATTTCAATAGCAGTTAAAGAGGATGTTTTGCACATTACTGGTCTGCAAGAAATAGAAAATCCACCAAAATTTATCCAACAGGAATTTCCAGTAAAAACTTTTGAAAGATTGGTTGCCTTGAATAGAAAAGTGGATGCAGAAAACATTACAGCAAAACACGAAGATGGCATTTTGTTTGTCAATTTGCCAAAATCAAAAGAAGCACTTCAAAAGGATGTGAAAATAGAAGTAAAGTAATAGCTCATAAATTATACGAAAAGGCAGCTTCTTTGAGGCTGCCTTTTTTTTAATAAGATTAGTAAAAAAAAGATTAAATGTATCTTTAAATTAGTCCAATCTGTAAATTTCCATTATTTCTGAAAGAATTTTAGGGAAGTCTATTTTTAAATCTATCAATTTACCCGTATGAATATCAAAAACCCATCCATGAACTGTAAGGCCTCTTTCTTTGTGTGCTTCCTGTACAGCGGCAAGTTTTATAACGTTGATACATTGTTCCTGAACATTTAATTCAACCAATTTATCGTATCGTGCTGGCTCATCAGTTATGGCATTGAGTACATCTTTATGAGTCCTGTACACATCTCTAATATTTCTTAGCCACGGATTCAGAATCCCCATGTCGGCGGGCTGCATGGCTGCTTTTACTCCACCGCAGGCATAATGACCACAAACGATGATGTGTTTAACTTTCAAATGTTTCACAGCGTAATTGATTACACTCATTACGTTGAGGTCTATACTCACGACCATATTGGCGATATTCCTATGAATAAAAACCTCTCCTGGCTGCACACCCATCAAATCTTCTGCAGTTACTCGACTATCTGAGCATCCTATGTATAGAAAATCAGGACTTTGTCCTTTTACATGGTTATTGAAGTTCTCGGCGTCTTTTTCTAGCTTATCTGCCACCCAAATTTCATTGTTCCTGAAAATTTGTTCGAATTTGTCTGTTTGCTTTGAATAATATTAAATTTGAAGAATTCTTATTTATAGTAATACATCATCAATGGGTACAATTTTTTCTGGAAGTTTTGTTTCTCCTAATAATTCCATGATATCTATTTCAATATTTCGGCATATTGTGCTTAGTGGAATGTCATTTACCGCATTGTCGAAGGGGTTTTCTGAGTATTCACCAATCTGTTCCATGGTGTAAAATACCCAAGAAATAAGTAAAGAAAAAGGTACAGTCAACCAGGTTCCCCAAGTTGCCAATTGACTCAAATCTTTTAATAAGCCAAATGGCAATAGGAAAATGAATAACATCACAAATACTCTACTGAATATGCTGTATTGTCTAAAAAGTGGGGTGTTTTTGATCCTTTCGCAGCCACCTTGTAAATTAAAAAACTCGTTTACGTGCTTTACCAAGTCGCTATGTTCATACTCGTCGAGTTGTTTGTTCTTTTTAAGTTTTGTTAACTCCAATATTTGAGACTTTAATAATCCTGAAGCAACATTGTTTTTACCTTTTAGCTCATCGTAATATTGAAGTTTGTTGTTTTCCTCTAGTATTTTTTTCAAACCAGCATCAAATTCTTCTATTTCCGCCCTTTCACCTCTAAAGGTTTGATGTATGTTCTCTTTGCTTGTTGCCCATGGAATAGTTTTTCTAAGTTGTAATCTAAGAATATTGATATAGGCTATGTGTTTTCTGAGCATTTCTTTTACAATCGTCTTATCGTCAACCAAGGCAATCAATTGAACTGTAAAATTTCTACTGGTGTTCGTAAAGCCACCCCAGAGTTTTCTAGCTTCCCAAAGTCTATCGTAAGCTTGATTGTTTTTAAACCCGACGTAGAAAGCTACTGCCGTGCCAATGGATGCTATAGGAACAAAAGGTATTCCTATGAAAGTCCAACCACAATATTTGTATAAAATCACGGCTATTATACTTACAACGAGGGTTCTAAAAAGATTTTTTCTGGCGAAATGCCAAAGGAGTTTAAATTTGAAGTCTTTTCCAGTATACATATAGTTCTATTCTGATAACGGTTTTAATTGAAATTTTTTATTAGCGTTTAAGAATTAAATCCGAAGCTTTCTCCGCAATCATATAGACAGGTGCATTGGTGTTACCCGAAACCAAGGTTGGCATTATGGAAGCATCTACTACTCGGAGGTTTTGTATGCCATGTACTTTGAGAGAACTGTCTACCACGGCCATTTCGTCATTTCCCATTTTGCAGGTACCCACAGGGTGATAAACGGTTTCTACTTGTTTCTGAATATGATCCCAAATGGCCTCATCTGAAGTACCCAAAGGTGGCGTAATTATCTTATCAATATGACTTGAAAATGCTTTTGAGGCGAGTACCTCTAAGGCTTTTTTTCCACCTTCGATTAGTACTTTTCTGTCATCTTCGTGTTCCAAAAAATTAGGCTGAATTAGAGGTGAATCTTTGACATTTTTGCTTCTTAAACCTACAAATCCTCTACTTTTTGGTCGTAAAAGTGTCGGAAGTATGCTTACTCCGTCAACAGTTGGGAAGGTTTTGATGTCATACACATCACAAGAATAATCGTTACCCAAGTGCAGTGAAGCAAAATGAAATTGATAATCTACCCTTTCAGGACTTAAAGATGTGCTTCCAAATGCAATGGCTTCCAATGGACCTATAGTGAAAATACCTTTTTTGAAAAGTAAATATTGCACCAAATCTTTGAGCTGATTCAATGGTTTTAAGTGATGGTTTTGGCCTTCTTGTGTGATTGTAAGTGCACTTATGGCATAGAACAAATGGTCTTGCAAGTTTTTACCAACACCCGGAAGATGTTTTTTGCATTCTATCCCTTGTGCTTTCAACTCATCTTTGTCACCAATGCCTGAAAGCATCAATATTTGTGGAGAAATAAATGATCCAGTGGATAGGATAACCTCTTTCGAAGCTTTATAAATGCCTGTTGATTTGTTGGTTACTTCTACTCCGACGGCTTTGTCTTTTTCTATCAAAACCCGCTCTATGCGAGTCTTGGTCAGAATCGTGAGATTTTTTCTGTGTTTGATGGGATTCAGAAACGCATCTACAGCACTGTGTCTTTTGCTGTTTTTGATAGTGAATTGAAACCGGCCAGTTCCTGCTTGTTGCTCGCCATTATAATCTTTATTATCAGAAAAACCACTTTCTATACAGGATTCAATGAAAGCTTGAGAAAAAGGTGTTTTGAAATTCTTTGAAAATTCTACATTCAGCAAACCTTCGTTTCCATGAAAACCATTGTGGATATCTTGGTTGTTTTCTGATTTTTTGAAAAAAGGCAAAATATCTTCATAGGCCCATCCTTCATTACCAAGTTTTGCCCAATCGTTGTAATCTTCTTTATTCCCTCTCACATAAGCCATGGCATTGGTGGAGCTACTGCCACCCATCACTTTGCCTCTTGGTAGATAGATTTTTCGGTTAAGAATATGCTCCTGAGGTTCAGTATAATAGCCCCAATCGACTTCAGTTCTATGAAGCTTGGCATAACCTGCCGGTATATGAATCTCCATTTTGGAGTCTTTCCCGCCTGATTCTATCAGCAATACGGAGTTTTCGGGATTTTCAGACAGACGATTGGCCAAAACGCAACCTGCACTTCCTGCACCAACAATAATGTAATCAAAAGTCATTTATTTAAGGGTTTTTGAAATAAATATAGGAGTTTTTGGGATTCTAAAAAAATATTCAAGAATCCTTAAATTTGAGAATCAAAAAATATCAATGTTTCGGCAATATGTTCAGCCCAATATTCCCATGAATGTTCACCGGGGTTTTCTTTATAGAAATGGTGAATATTGTGCGCCACCAGCTCTGAGTGGAGCTTTCTGTTTTGTTCTATTAATACATCATTTGAT
>JAIPAJ010000207.1 GCA_021740125.1 Leadbetterella sp.
AAAATTTAGTTATAAAACTTAGTGTATAGTTAATAATCAGAAATTCATTAAGATTTTAAGAGTTAAAGTTCTGTAAAACAGGGAGTTGTTTAATATACTGAAAGAGATACTAAAATTCAGATTTTTGAAGATAGAATGGGATTGAATACTAAAGTCAAAATAGTATCATTTTACTTGTAGGATTTGTGGTGATTTACCAGTTCCAATAATTGATTTTTGAAAAGTTATACATAAAAAAAAGAGTCGTTTTACAACGACTCTTCTTTTGATATTTGAAATGCTCGGTAGATTCTGTAAATTCCGTAGAGAATTAAAACAACTCCTAATATCCAAGCAATTTTTTCGTCCAATGAAGTCAAAAACCATTTTTCTTTGATTACATAGCCACCCAATAACGCGTATCCGATGCCTATAACAACTTGAAGCCAGATTTTTGCTTTTCCGAATAAATTCTCCATTCGTATTAGTCTAATTTGTACACTACTGGCATGTTGTAGAATACCCTAACGTTTTTACCGTTTTGGCGACCTGGATTCCATTTCGGCATAGACTTGATCACTCTAATAGCTTCTTCGTCACAACCAAAACCAATTCCTTTCATTACTTCAACATTTCCAATAGAGCCATCTTTTTCAACTACGAACTTAACGAATACTCTACCCGCTACGTTTGCTCTTTGAGCAGCTGCTGGGTATTTAATGTTTTCGCCAAGGAATTTATACATGGCACTTTGTCCACCTGGGAATTCTGGATTTTGCTCAACCGCTGTAAAAATTTCTTCTTCCTTTGGTTTTTCAATAGCAACTATCTTAACTTCTTCTGGAGGCGGAGGTGGAATAAACGCATCTACTGCATCCACACCTTCAACAGTTTTATTTGAGATAACGGCCTTTTCCACTTCTTCGGCTGGTGGAGGTGGTTCTTCTACCAAAACCTCTTCATCTTTCTTTGGCTCTGGAGGTAAGAACTTAATTTGTGCTACTTCTGGTGGTGGTTCCACTGGAGGTGGCGGCGGCGGCGGAGGTATGTCTAGCTTTTCCTCCGGTAACTCCTCTTTCAATTTGGACAAGTCTATTTCTACTTCTTGATCCTTGGCGGCTTCAAGCCTTGGAAGGATATAGTTGTTATAAGTGTAAGCACCTCCAAACAACAATACAAATATACTGGTTCCGTATATCAAAGCACGAGTCAAATAGCCTTTATAATTTTTCCTTAGGTAGTATGCACCGTATTCTTTGTTACGGTTTTCGAATACTATGTCATCTAAGGTTAGATTTTCTGCTTTACTGCTCATATTTTTTTGAGATTAAAACCTTAGTGTTAATTACCTCCTTTCGGAGTTTTCATTTTCTCTGTGTATGCGTCTACTTCTTGTTTTTGGAGGTCTACAATTGCATACAACTTGTTGCCTGTAATTTCCATCTCATCCAATATATCTACTGTGTTTTTGAAAGTAGCTTCATCGGTTGGTTTAAGAATTATAGTAAACTTAGAGCTGTCTATAGCTGACATTTTTTTCTTCATTATATCCGCTCTAATTCCAGTGGCAGAATAATCTGTTTCGATTAAATCTGCTGCTGTTACATCTGCAACAGCCTGTTGGTACCAGAAAATTCTATCATCTTTACCCATAACAATTGATATGGTGTTAGATAATTTGATTTCACTGGTTTCTTGATCCTCAGGCTCTTCATCGTTTTTCTCAGGCATGTTTAGCTTCATCATATTTGGTTTGCTAAACGTGGTGGTAAACATGAAAAAGGTTATTAGTAGAAAACCTAAATCCACCATCGGTGTCATATCTGGTTTTCCAGAGTTCTTTTTCGATCTTACTTTCCCGCCTTTCCCGGAGTCTTTTTCTTGTATTTCAGCCATTTCTTAAATTAAGGTTATGGTATTATTCTCCTTTGGTTACTAATCTAAACTTGTAAATTTTGGCTTTGCCCAACTCGTCAAATAAGACTTTCACTGCTGGATATTGCGTTTTTACATCTCCTCTAATTGCAAGGTTACCTGCTGGATTAGATTCTGCATAGGCTTTCACCCAATCAACGAGTTCAGTATTAACAGAGTCACAAGCTATGCCTGCTACTTTTACTCTTTCTCTTTCTGAAGCATTCAGGCTTAGATATGACTTTAGTCCTTCTTTACCTACACCTACCTCTGCTATTTTAGTAAAAGTATTTTGTTCATCTGCTGATAATCCAAGGTTCATTTTTGTATTCAATACATTGATAAACGCTCTTCTTTCTACTGGCTCAGTGATACCGAAGAAATATTTACCTTCATTAGTTACTGATATTGTTCCAATGTTTTTCTCTTCAACTATCAAATCAGAAACTGAAGAAGGTGTAATAACTTTTACTGTTTCCTGACTTTTAAAAGTCGTGGTCATGATAAAGAAAGTTAACAATAAGAACGCAACATCACACATTGCCGTCATGTCCATAGCCGGTCCGTGTCTTTTTGGTTTTACTTGTGCCATCTATTAAATGTTTTTAAGTTTTTAACAATAGGTTTCGATAAAATTAGTTATGAGACGAGAAGTTTTGTTGAAGGCTCATCCCTATTTCGTCAATCTTATATGTCAAAGTATCAATAGAAGAAGTAAAGTAATTGTAAACCATGATAGCGATAGCTGATGTACCGATACCAAGACCTGTATTAATTAGGGCTTCCGCGATACCTTTTGCAAGAGCAGCTGCATCTGGAGAGCCACCACCTGAACCTAGGGCAAAGAATGACTTAATCATACCGATTACCGTTCCTAATAGGGCTACCAATGTAGATACTGAAGCCAAAGTAGAAAGGATTGTAAGGTTTCTCTCTAACATTGGAAGTTCCAAAGAAGTAGCTTCTTCGATTTCTTTTTGTAGAGCAGCAAGTTTTTGCTCTTTATTTAGAGCTGAATCTGATTGCAATTGAGCGTATTTCTCAAGAGCAGTTTTAGTAACGTTACCAACAGTACCTTTTTGTTTTTCACACTCTTTCATTGCATCAGCAATGTTGTTTTGATCCAACAAAGTTCTAACTTTTCTTACGAAACCATCTAAGTCACCTGAACCGCCAGCTTTGCCCAAAGTAATGAATCTTTCGATTGAGAAAACCAATACTGTAAGCATGAATGTAATTAGGAAGGGTACGATGATACCACCAGAATAGATAATACCCAATGCGTTTTTCGGGTTGTGCATTGTCTCAGGATCCTCAAAGTTTGCAGGTGAACCCAATATTACATAGTAGATAGCAAAAGCTATCGCCATCAAGATTGGGATAACGATGATAGGATTAATACCTGAAGATTTTTTGGCTGGCTTTGCAGCTGGAGCTTTAGTCTTTTTTTCCATTTGATTAGAAAATTTTTAGGGTTTTTAAAAAATGATTAAACTTTTGTTTGTTAATCTTTAGTAATAAATTAAAGATTCAGAACACTTTTCCGCCTTGGAATTATAATTCTTTGGCAATTCTAATTAAAAACTCTTAAACATAAAATTATTTTTTGGATTAATTTTCTAAAAACTATAAAATTAGTTATTGAGTTTTTCATTTAATTTCGTCAAATCGACACTTTGGCACTCATTGTTTGCTTATTATTAAATACTTATATTTATTATACGGTGTTATGTTAATTTTTGAATATTTAATTCTGAAAGTATCACTTCGAGACAATTTAAGGTTTGTTACTATCCACAATAATTCTTTCACTTCTATTTGCCAATTCCCAGGATGTAGCAAATACCAATTGAGTGATTTTTGAATATTTTGTAAATAATATTTTTTCCACATCATCTTCTGGTTTATGATAGTCTTCATGAACACCTGTGAAATAAAAAATTACAGGTATTTTATTTTTCGCAAAATTGTAATGATCAGACCTGTAATAAAATCTATTGGGGTCTTTTGGGTCGTTAAATTCATAATCTAGTTCAAAATTTATTGTCTCTTTGTTTACATTCTCTGAAATAGAATGAAGTTCAGATGAAAGTTTATCACTTCCAATCAGATATACATAATTTTGATTGTTTTCGTGTTTTTTGTCAATCCTTCCAATCATGTCTATATTTAAATCACAAACCGTTTTTTCTAATCGGATTATCGGATTTATATCTGTGTAATATTTTGAGCCAAGAAGTCCTTTTTCTTCGCCTGTAACCCAAAGGAATAGAATACTTCTTCTTGGCCCATTTCCAGATGCTTTTGCTTTAGAATATGCCTCTGCAAGTTCCAATAATGCACAAGTTCCCGATCCGTCGTCATCCGCTCCATTATGAATGCGTCCCTTGTCATCAGTGCCAACATGGTCATAATGTGCTGATATTATGATCACTTCATCTTTTTTGTCGGTTCCTTCCAAGAAACCCATAATGTTGGCTGTTTCTATAGTGTCTTCTCCTCTTTCTGATTTTATTTTTATGGTGCTTTTCTTGGTTTTCAGCTTACTTTCGGGATTCGCAATTTTTTCCTCTAGCTTTTTCTGACTGATGCCTAGCATTTCAGATGCCATGTTTTTGGAAATTATAAAAGTGGGAACAGCAGAGGTGACAGAAGGGTTTTCAGGTTTAGATTTTTCAATGGCTAGTCTATTAAATCTAGAAAGCACCGCCTTTCGTTCTGCATTGAGGGTTTTGAATTGGTCCGAATCCGCAAGTGAGACTACAAAAACAAAGTCTGCACCTAAGTCAGCGGCGATTTTTTGTTTTTTCTTTAACCCTGGGCTACCTATCCAATCTGAATTGTCTGTGTTATTAGATAAATACTTTCCGGCTTTGTTTTTCGGTTCATTTTCTATCAAAATAACCGCTTTGCCTTTTACGCTTTTGTTTAGATAGTCATTTGAGTTTTCTGATTGAATTCCATAACCCACAAAAACAGTTTCAATTTCCTTTTCAACAGGGATATTAATCATTCCAACTGGAAAGTAATCATTGAAAAATACTTTCTTTTTACCATTGATTACTACATAGGATTCCTTCCATCCGTTTTTATACAATTCGATTTTTTGCTGGAAACTCATTTTGCCCATTTGATCTCTGACTATTGGACTAATACCAAGAGCGGTTAAGTGATTCGTTATGTAGTCGGCGGCTTTTTTCTGGCCTTCTGAGCCTGTATCTCTACCACCGAGCTCATCTGATGCTATATAAGTAAGGTGTTTTCTGAGGTCTTCTTCGTTGATGGTTTCCTGGAAAGTTTGTCGAGGCGACTGGGCTATACATAAGGTATTAGCCCAAAGAGCTAAAAATAATAAGCTGATTTTGTTCATTGATAAATTTGTTTGTAAGGCAAAGAAACCAAAACATTTTGTTTTCGCAAGTAGTTTATTTTCTTAAATTTGCATTTTAATTTTCTCCCCAAAAAACTTCATGAAAGTCACTCTTACTAATCACGAAAAATTCGAAAAAAGACATCAAGGCAAAACTTCATCCGAATTAGAATCTATGTGTATTGAAATAGGTGTAGAAAACCTAGAGCAACTGATCGACGAAACCGTCCCTGCCAATATTAGATTGGACAAAATGTTGAAGCTGCCAGCTGCACTGTCAGAGACACAACTCTTGGAAAAATTGAAGTTTTTGGGGTCAAAAAATAAAGTTTACAAATCGTTTATAGGAGGAGGATATTATGATACCGTCGTTCCTAAAGTTATATTAAGAAATATCCTAGAAAATCCATCTTGGTATACAGCTTACACGCCTTATCAAGCTGAAATAGCCCAAGGAAGATTAGAAATGCTCCTAAATTTCCAAACAATCGTGACCGATTTAACTGGAATGGAGATTTCAAATGCATCCCTTTTGGACGAAGCTACTGCTGCTGCGGAAGCGATGTCGATGTTTTACAACATTAAAAAAGGAGCAAAGAAAAACGCCAACGATTTCTTTATTTCAGAAAGTTGTCATCCGCAAGTTATAGATGTAATTACAGGAAGAGCCACCCCAATTGGCGTAAATATAATTGTAGGTAATCAAGATACCTTTGATTTTGAAAAATCGAACGTCTTTGGTGCCATGTTTCAAAATCCAAATACATTTGGTGAGATTACAGATTATACTGACTTAATCTCTCGTTTGCACACTTCAGATATTAAAGTGTGTGTTGGTATAGATTTACTATCATTAACGATATTTAAGAACCCAGGACAAATGGGTGCTGATGTGGTTATAGGAACATCTCAGCGTTTGGGCGTTCCAATGGGTTACGGTGGACCTCATGCTGCTTTTTTTGCCACGAAAGACGAATTTAAAAGACACATTCCGGGTAGAATTATTGGAAAATCAATAGATTCAGAGGGCAATCCTGCATTGAGAATGGCTCTTCAAACGCGTGAGCAACATATCAGAAGAGAAAAGGCGACCTCCAATATTTGTACAGCTCAGGTATTACTTTCGGTAATGTCTGCTGCATATTGTATTTATCATGGGCCAGATGGTTTGAAAGAAATAGCCTTAAAAATACATGGTTTGACCAAGTCATTTGCGAATGCCGTTCAAGGTTTGGATTACCGAGTGTTGAATCGAAACTATTTTGATACCATTACTTTGGATGTTTTGGATAATACCAAAATCCGTCAAATAGCCGAATCTAGAGGAGTTAATTTTAGATACCACGGGACGGAAGATATCAGCATATCATTTGACGAAACCAAAACGCTTGAAGATTTAGGCTTGCTGCTTGAAATCTTTGCAGAAGCAAGAGGCGAGAGTTTAGTGATGAACCTTAAACATGATGTGGAAATTAATATCTCGGAAAATTTGGGCAGAGAGGATGATTTTATGAAGCATCCGGTATTTAATTCATATCATACCGAACACGAAATGCTTCGTTATTTGAAATCTCTGGAAAGTAAAGACCTTTCATTGGTACATTCCATGATTTCGTTAGGAAGCTGCACCATGAAGCTAAACGCTACCTCTGAAATGATAGCCGTAACTTGGCCAGAATTTGGAAATATTCACCCAT